>DVGR01000094.1 GCA_018712605.1 Candidatus Choladousia intestinigallinarum | reverse complement strand
GTGGATGTCTATATCCGCTATCTCAGGAAAAAAATTGACGATGGATATACCCATAAAATGATCCGCACAATCCGCGGACAAGGCTACCGTCTGGAGGAACCGGAATTATGAAGCATCATTCCCTTAAATTTAAAATAACCTGCTGGTATACTTTTATCCTAACCTTAGTCTTCGCAGCAGTACTTGGCGGAGTTTTTGTGTCCTCAGAATTTTACAGTGAAGATATGATTAAGACTGAATTGCTGGATGAAGTAAAAGATCTTCAGGAAGAAATGCTCCGCTATCCGCAGCATTTCCCCCGGCAGGATTATGTGTCCTACTATGACGATGGAGTACTGTTGAGTATTTACGATAAAGATTTTAACTTTATCAACGGGGTGCTTCCGGACTCTTTTTCAACAGAGATCCCTTTTAAGGAGGATAAAATACAAACCGTACAGACTGGCCATGACAGTTGGTTCATCTTGGATGAAAAAATAACGCTGCCCGATGGCTCTGATCTTTGGATTCGAGGCATCCATTCTTTCAGTTCCATCGTGCTGATGATTCAGCGTCTGAAATTTCTCATTGTTTTTGCCGTCCCACTGCTGATTCTTTTTACTGCTTTTATGGGGTTTAGGCTGGTGCAACGTTCCCTCCATCCTGTATCTGCCATTACAAATACAGTTAATGAAATCACAGCTTCCTCTGATCTGTCACTCCGCCTTCCTGAATCAGGTACAAAAGATGAGTTTTCACAGTTGACAGAAACCTTTAATAAAATGCTCCATCATCTGGAACAACAGTTCCTGCGTGAACAAGAATTTTCTTCTGATGCCGCCCATGAACTGCGCACACCGGTTTCCATTATCCTTTCTCACTGTGAGTACAGTTTAGCGGAGCTGCAGATGTCCTCTGAAGTGAGAGACGAATTTCTCTGTATCCAAGGAAAAGCCGTGCAGATGTCTCAGTTGGTAACGCACCTTCTAAACATTGCCAGAGCCGAAAGCAACGGCTTCCACCCTTCTTTTGAGGAAGCGGATCTTGAAATTCTGGCCGAGTCCGCAGTAGATGAACTTACTGAGAAAGCAACAAAAAAAGGGATCCATCTGGAATTCCAGAATTATCTGAAGCCGCCGGTGATCTGGGGCAATACAGAACTGCTTTCCCGCCTTTTTATAAATCTCATTGACAACGGTATACAATATGGATATCCTGGAGGTTATGTAAAAATATACATCGAACAACGTGGAAAAAATGCCCTTATCCGCATTGCCGATAACGGCATGGGCATTCCGGAAGAAAGTCTGGACAAAATCTGGAACCGTTTCTATCGTGCCGACAAAAGCCGTTCAGACTCTTTCGGGTTTGGCCTGGGACTCTTTATAGTAAAATATATCGTACGCCTTCACAAAGGGGACATTACAGTTGAAAGCAAAATGGGAAGAGGAACCTCTTTTCTTATCACTCTTCCCATTGCACCGCCCATATCCTGAATCTTTTTATGCCGGCTCAGCCGGCATTTTTTCTGCATCTTTCCAGCAGCTTTTCCAGTTTTTCAATATCTTCCTTCTCTGTAGCCCAGCTTGTGACAAACCGCACGATGGTGTGAGTTTCATCAGGTTTTTCCCAAAAGCTGAAACATACTTCTTCGGAAAGCTGCCGGGCCTGGTTATCCTCCAGCAAAAGGAACTGCTGATTCGTAGGAGACTCCAGATAAAACGTATATCCGTTCTTCCGAAATGCTTCTTTCAAAAGCTCTGCCGTCTCTATGGCCCTGCGTCCCAGCTCTAAATATAAACCCTCCGTAAAGAGCGTATCAAACTGAATGCCTAAAAGCCTTCCCTTCGCCGGCAGGGCCCCCTGCTGCTTTACAAGGGTCATAAAATGCTCCGGTGCGTTTTTCTTTGTAAAGACCACCGCCTCGCCGCACAGGGCCCCTACCTTGGTCCCTCCAATGTAAAACACGTCGCAGCATCTGGCCAGGATGGGCAGTGTCACATCCGTTTCCCGGCTCATAAGGCCGTAACCGAGACGTGCTCCGTCTACATATAGAGGAAGCTTGTAGGCGGCGCAGACTGAATAAAGCTCTTCCAGTTCCTCTTTGCTGTAGAGCGTTCCGTACTCCGTAGGATGTGAAATATAAACCATACCCGGGAATACCATATGCTCATGGCTTTCGTCTCCATAAAATTTCTTCATATAGGCTTCCACTTCCCGGGCCTGAAGCTTCCCCTGATGTTCCGGGAGTTCCAGGACTTTATGCCCCGTATACTCAATGGCCCCCGCTTCGTGGCAGCTTATATGTCCAGTCTTAGCAGCCAGCACGCCTTCATAAGGCCGCAGCAGGGAACGAATCACCACTGCATTGGTCTGGGTGCCTCCCGCCAGAAAAAACACCTCTCCCTGGGGGCAATCACATGCTTTTTTTATCTTTTCCCGGGCCTGCGCGCAGTACCGGTCCGTCTCATATCCCGGCAGCTTTTCATAGTTCGTCTCCCGAAGCCGCTCCAGGATCCTCTCATGAGCGCCTTCCCCATAATCATTTTCAAAGAACAGCATTTTCTTCCTCCCTTACCTTTCTGTACATTTCCAGAATCTCTTCTTTTTCGGCCAGATATTCCGAATAAGCGGAGGCAGTTCCTGCCGCCAGTCCCATTCGGAAAGCCTCCCGGTAATCTCCTGATTCCTGCCATCCTGCCAGAAATCCCGCCACCATGGAGTCTCCCGCCCCCACTCCATTCACCAGCTCTCCTGCCGGCGGTGCCTGGCTGCACACGGTTCCATCCTCCGCCACCAGGACAGCTCCCTTTCCGGCCAGTGAAACCAATACGTTTCTCGCTCCCCTTTCCTGCAGCTTTTTTGCATAGGGGACAACCTGCTCCCTGTCCTCCAGGCTGACTCCAAACAGCTCCCCCAGCTCATGCTGATTGGGCTTTACCAGGAATGGACGGTACGGGAGAGATGAAAGCAAGAGCTGCCCGGCAGCATCCACCACGGTAAGCACTCCCTTTCCCTGGAGAAGAGAAAGCATCTCACTGTAAATTGACGGTGACAGTCCCTGCGGAACGCTTCCTGCCAGGATCAGAACGTCTTTGCCCTTAAGAAACTCAAGCTTTCTCATAATTTTTTCTCTCTCAGCCTCCCGTATCACCGGCCCTTTCCCATTGATCTCTGTTCCCTCAATGGACTGCAGCTTTACATTAATTCTGGAGGCTCCTTCCTTTACCTGGATAAAGTCGCAGAGAATCCCTCTTTCCCTTGTCATGCGGAGAATTTCATCTCCCGTAAACCCTCCTAAAAATCCAAGAGCCGTGCTTTGAATCCCCAGCCGGGTCAGCACAGTAGAAACGTTGATCCCTTTGCCCCCCGGAAAGAGAAATTCCTTTTCCGTGCGGTTTGTCATGCCAAGCTGGAAATCATCCACCGTCACGGTATAGTCCAGGGAAGGGTTTAAAGTCATTGTATAAATCATGAATCTTCTCCTTTTGGGTGCCAAATTTTATTTTTTATGATACCATGATGGTAGGGTCAAAAAGCCTAATAATCCGTAGGCATCATAGTTGACAACATCATACCATATAAGTACGGTAACGGGATTAAAAAATACAGGAGGAAAGGGATTATGTATCCTATTAGAGCTGCGCTGCTGCAGACATCCGTATATGATTCAAAGGAAAAAAGCCTGGAGAGCGTGGAAACCGCCGTTAGGGAGGCTGCCAGAAAAGCTCCGGATTTTATCTGCCTGCCGGAAATGTTCTGCTGTCCTTATAGAACCGAAGTCTTCCCCGCCTATGCGGAAGAGGCCGGAGGTCATGTGTGGGAATTCTGCAGCCATCTTGCCAAAGAATACGGCGTCTGGCTCATTGCCGGATCCATGCCTGAAAAGGATAGGGTAGGAAATATTTACAACACGTCTTTTGTCTTTGACCGCCAGGGAAACCAGGCGGCCAGATGCCGGAAAGCCCATCTTTTTGATGTCAGCATTGAAGGGGGCCAGCGCTTTCGGGAATCTGACACCTTAAGTCCGGGAAATGAAATTACAGTATTTGACACGGAGTTTGGGAAAATGGGACTCTGCATCTGCTACGATCTCCGTTTCCCTGAGCTGATCCGCCTAATGGCCCTGAAGGGCGCCCTGGCAGTCTTTGTCCCGGCCGCCTTTAACCCCACTACCGGTCCCGCTCACTGGGAGCTTTTATTCCGCTCCAGGGCTGTAGACAATCAAATCTTCATGGCTGGAATCGCTCCTGCCAGAAATCCTCAGGGCCCTTACCTTTCCTGGGGCCACAGCCTCGCCGCCGATCCGTGGGGAAATATCATCGGGGAACTTGGCACAGATCCCGGAACTCTGCAGGTTACTTTTGATCTGGATATGCTTCAGCGGGTTCGCCGGGAGCTTCCTCTTCTGACCCAGCGGCGGCAGGATCTGTACTCCCTTTTGCCAGCTTCCCCAAAACCTGAATGACAACCCTGCGCTTCTTAAGATCCAGACTTCCGAAAGCCTGGGCCAGAGCCAGAAGTCTGGAGAAGGGGCTGCGAAACAAATCGTATATATCCCGAAGCCCCAGCGTCAGCAGAAGACCATACAGAATCTCCAGGAATTCTCTGGCCTGCTTTTGCGACAGAGCGTCAATCCATTGATTGATCCTGTTGATTTTCTTTACCGCCTTTACATACAAGGATCTCTGATATACGAATTTTCCCTGGATAATTTTCCAGTTAAAGACATCATGTTGAAGGACGCCTCTCCCGTAACTTTCTACGATGAGAGGCTTCTTGGGGTTTTCCAAAAGCATCCCGATAAGCGAATCTGCCGGAATCAGTTTGCAGTATCTGTCTTCTATCCTGAGATACCCTATTTTCCTGTAAAATTCCCGGCGAAAGCCTGGCCCGTCAAAGCTGTAAATGCGCATAATCCGCTGCTGGAGATTTTCCGGCGCCCTGGCTGCAGCATACAGAGCCAGATTTCCTCCCTTGGAATGGCCCCCCAGGATCATCCTTCCTTTTATATCCCTTGAAACTCTCAAAAGATAGGCCAAAGCCTTTTTCTGGGAAGGAAGGGCGCTTACAAAAGGAAGATTAAGATCTTCTTTCCATCCTGTCAGCGTCTCGTCCGTTCCCCTGAAAGCAAGAAAGGCGCTGCTCTCTCCCAGAAAAAAAGTAATTGCCGAAAACTGCAGCTCCGTCTCCCGGCAAATCTCATTCTGAAAGAAATTAATCCGCACCTGGCGAAAACGCCGGCTTTTTGCCGTTTTAAAAAAGAAGCGCCGATACCTTTTCCCAAACACCCGGTCTGAAAAAAGCTGTTCAAACGCTTCCTTTTTCATGATCTCCCCAAAACCCAGGGATTTTTCTTCCCCGGGTCCCGGGACGATTCCATCATATTTCAGGTAAGAGAGTACCGAAAGAATCAGGGCATCTGCCTTGGAAAAAGGAAGCTCCTGAAAGCTTTTTCCTCCGTATTCCTCCAGATAAGCCATCAGATTCTGTTTCATATGGTCCCTCTCTTTCCTCTCATTTAAGATTTGTAAAACCGCTGACGCACAATCTCATACGCCAAAACACCAGCCGCCACAGAAGCGTTCAGGGAATCAATATCCCCTCTCATGGGGATCGCCGCTTTCATATCGCATTTTTCCTTAACCAGGCGGCTGACGCCGCTTCCCTCATTGCCGATCACCAGTCCTATGGGGCCTGTAAGATTCATCTTATACATAGTCTCCCCTGACATATCGGCACAGACAAACCACAGCCCTTCCTTTTTAAGCTGGTCAATGGTATTCCCCAGATTCGTCACCCTGGCTACCGGCGTATAATTCAGAGCGCCTGCGGAAGCTCTGGCCGCCGATGGGGTGATTCCCACCGCCCGCCTTTTAGGGATAATGACCCCATGGGCGCCTGCCAAATTAGCGGTGCGGATAATGGCTCCCAGATTATGTGGATCCTCTATGTCATCCAGGAGGATCAAAAAAGGATCCTCTCCTTTATCCCTGGCCGCCTGCAGCAGATCCTCCACCTGCGCATACTGGTGGGCCGCCACGTAGGCGATTACCCCCTGATGGTGTCCGGTCAGAGAAAGCTGATCCAGCCGCTCTTTTTTTACGTAGTCTACCGGCGTATTCTTCTTGGCCGCTTCCCTGCGGATTGTAAGGATAGGCCCGTCCTGGCAGCCCCCCAGGAGAAACAGCCGCTCTACCTCTCGCCCGGAACGGTAAGCCTCCAAAACCGCATTCCGGCCTTCCAGAATACGATCTTCCTGGGGCCGGTCGCTCTTTGACTCCATCCCCGCCTTTTCGGCAGTTTTTGATGCTTTTCGTTCTCTTCTTTCCATATCTATATAATCCTCTTCAATCTGAGACTGTTTTGTTACTCACCGCCTATAGAGGCAAGTATCAGGATTCATCCTTCAGGCTTTCAATTCCTCTGTAAATAAGCAGATTCATCCGTACAAACTCCCTCTTCAGGTAGAGGTAGCCTATGAGAGCCTCGAACCCCGTGGCATCCAGGTGCTCCCGCATACTGGCATGCTTAGCCTTAGTGTAAGGCTTGGCATTTTTTCCTCTGCGGAATATGGAGGCTTCCTCCGGGGTAAGCTCTGGAAGCAATGCGTGTATCATCCTGGCCTGGGACTTAGCATTTACCAGGGCAGTGACCTTCTGGTGAATCTTCTGGGGCTGGCAGTTGGCGCCCTTTACATAGATGGTACGGACCACCAGATCATATACAGCGTCCCCTACATACGCCAGCGTCAAGGGAGAATACTGCTTCCAGTCCCTGTCTTCCAGTCTGAATCTTTCATCCAGCGAGCCTGAGAAGGTATTTATGCTCTCTTCCATTTGACACCTTCTCTTGTATCTAAAAGCGTAATGCCTTTCTCCAGAAGCTGCGCCCGGATTTCATCGGCCCTGGCGAAATTCTTCGTCTTCCTGGCCTCCTGCCGCTCCTGAATCAGCTTCTCGATCTCTTCATCCAAAAGCTCTTCCTTCTTTTCCGCAGCAATTCCCAGAATATCGCACAGGCTGAGAATTTCCTCTTTTACCCGCAGGATCCAGGCTTTGGAGTTGGCTGCCGTCACGCTGCTGTTGGCGTATTTCACCAGCTCAAAGACAGCGGATACAGCATCGGCCGTATTAAAATCATCATCCATGGCTTCTTCAAATTTTTCTCTGTACACGGAAAGGGCTGCGAGCTCCTTCTGCTCCGCCTCAGTCAACGTCTCTCCGGAAGCATTTTCAGAAAGATACTGGAGATTGGAAACTGCATTGCGGATTCTCTCCAAACCATTCCCAGCCGCCTCCATAAGTTCCGCGCTGAAATTCAGGGGACTGCGGTAATGGGCGCTGAGCATAAAGAAGCGAAGCACCTGGAGATCGTATTTTTCAGAGATATCTCTCACGGTAAAGAAATTTCCCAGCGACTTGGACATTTTTTTATTGTCAATATTCAGAAATCCATTATGCATCCAATAATGGGCGAAGGGCTTTCCGTTGCAGCATTCGCTCTGGGCAATCTCATTTTCATGATGAGGGAAAATTAAATCCTCCCCGCCTGCGTGAATATCGATCTCTTCTCCCAGATACTTCTTGGCCATCTCGGAACACTCAATATGCCATCCCGGCCTTCCCTGGCTCCAGGGAGCCTCCCAGTAAGGCTCTCCTTCTTTTTTGGGCTTCCACAATACGAAATCCAAGGGATCTTCCTTCTGATCCTCGCCAGTCACCAGGAGAGATCGATTCCCTGAACGGAGATCTTCCAGGTTTTTGTGGGAAAGCTTTCCGTATTCCTGAAATTTTCTGGTACGGAAATATACTGTCCCATCCACATTGTAGGCATACCCTTTCTCAATAAGCGTTCCTATCATCTCAATCATACCGCCGATCTCCTGGGTAGCCAGAGGATGTACGGTGGCCGGCCGAACATTCATGGCCGCCATATCCTTTTTGCACTCTTCGATGTATCTCTGTGAGATCTCTGAAGCGCTTACCCCCTCTTCCTGGGCTTTGGCGATAATCTTGTCATCCACATCCGTAAAATTGGAGACAAAATTCACCTGATATCCCTTATATTCCATATATCGTCTCACCGTGTCAAAGACAATCATGGGCCTGGCATTTCCGATATGAATCAGATTGTAAACCGTGGGACCGCACACGTACATGCTTACCTTCCCAGGTTCCAGAGGGACAAATTCTTCTTTTTTCTTGCTCTGCGTATTGTATATCTTCATAGAAACTTCCTTTCTTTTGGAGCGCTTTGGCCTTTTATGCTAAGTCTATGCAAATTTTTCCTCTTTGTCAATAAGCAGCGTCACACCACTTCATTTACAAACCATTCTTCCTGCCTAAAAGCCTGTTTGGCATCCCCGCTGCCAGGTCTTTTTCCCATATAGAGAGGCTTTTGTCTCTCCTCCTCCAGCGGAAAGTACAAGGGACATCCCCGCACTCTGCATTTTCCCTGGTCTGACACAAAATTTTCCAGAGCTTCCCGGACTTCCCGCACCTCTTCTCTGGGGCAGAGCAGCTCCCGAATCTGTATTCCGGCATCTTCCCCCGGTCTTTCTGTACAAAATGTCCCCAGGAGTCTTTCTCCTGCGTAGACGCCCCACACATTTCCTCCCTGGCACTGCTGTTCCCTGGCCATCCGCATATAATATTCCCGGTCTCTCCACACAAAAACCATACCGTTTTCTCTTAGAAGACCGTTCACAAACGAAGATAGTTCCTGATATTCATCCTCCCTAACCGGACGGCAGCGGCAGACTGCCTTTTCACTTTTTCGCCCTCTTATCACTCCCTGGCGCTGACAGCAGAAAAACCGGTAGCCAAAGGGCTTATAGATTGCCTCGCTGGCTGGCATAAGAAAGGTGAAATCTTCCTCTCTCTCTTTCATATATTTTTCCGCCAAGTTAAGCAGGCGGCGCATAATCCCCTGGTGCCGATATTCTTTCCTGGTGGCTACCGCCACAATATAGTGGAGCTCCTGCAGCTTTCCATCCATCCACATGGTTACGGGATTCAGATGAACCATTCCGCATATCTTTTCCTCTTCCAACGCCGCAAAAATTACATTGTCTCTGGTTTTCCACTGATAATAATAATCCGTAAAGGCCCTTCCGTCTTCCGGGAATGCCTCTTCATACAGCGCTCTGGTCCACCCATGTTCTTCCTGTTTCAACTTCCGAAATTCCATACCCTGCTTCTCCCGTGTTATCCTTCTGCCCTGCTGCACCCAGAACAGCCCTGGCAATCCCTGACAGGCTGCATCCTGTCATCTGCCACCCCATCCATGAGAGGCTGCAGAAGGCATACGGCCTGAGAGGATATTCCTTCCCCTGTCCCGGTAAAGCCCAGTCCTTCCTCCGTGGTAGCCTTAACATTGACACGATTTACGTCAAGGTTCAGAACCTCTGCGATATTTTCCCGCATCTGATCTATATAGGGCCGCATTTTAGGCTTCTGGGCAATGATAGTGGCATCGATGTTCTCAATTACAAAACAGTGATCGTCCAGCAGTTCTCCCACATACTTCAAAAGAAGCAGGCTGGAGATCCCAGAGTACTTGGGATCTGTATCCGGGAAATGTTTGCCAATATCCCCCAGGGCCGCAGCGCCCAAAAGAGCGTCCATAATTGCATGGAGAAGTACATCCGCATCCGAATGTCCCAGAAGTCCCTTCTCATAGGGAATCTCAACACCTCCCAGAATCAGTTTCCTTCCCTCCGTCAGGCGATGCACATCATAACCCATACCAATCCGCATATTGTATTTCCTCCTTCTTAACTCCTGATTTTGTTATTATACCGTTCTTTTCTTCTTTTGTATACGTGTACAGC
>DVGR01000093.1 GCA_018712605.1 Candidatus Choladousia intestinigallinarum | reverse complement strand
CGAATAAAATCAAATTTTTCCATGTCAACAGGCTCCAGAAGAATTCCGATATCAATGAGCCCTTTTTCCATCTGTTCCTTTACCACATCTGCGTTTGCCGTAAAAATATCATAAGTGACTAAGGGGTATTTTTCTCGGAAGGAGCGGATAATGGGCGGCAAAGCCTGGACAGCCGCCACTTCACCGCTGCCGATGACGATTTTCCCATCCACAAGCTGTTCCTGCTCCACCAGCTCCTTTTCCGTTTTATCTACCAGAGCAAGTATTTCTTCCGCCCGCCGTTTTAATAGAATCCCTTCATTCGTCAATGTAATTTTTCTGGCGCCTCGATGAAACAGCTTTACCCCGACCTCTTCTTCCAGTTGGGACAACTGCCTGCTTAAAGTAGGCTGAGTAATATGCAGGACATCCGCCGCCCTGTTGATCCCTTCTTCCTGGGCGACGGTAAGAAAATACTGAAGTACACGCAGCTCCATTGTGACCCCCTCCTGTGAAATATAAAATCTTTGATTGCAGTTTTCTTTTATTATATCTCTCATTAGAAGGAGAATCAAATTCGTTATAATTCTGCTTTTCCAATTTCACAAACAATTTTCGTAAGAACAGCCCAATCAGACAGGCTGCCGCTCTGTTCCGAAGCAGCGGAAACCCAGCAGGACAATTCCTGCCGCAAGCAGAAGAAGCTGGGCTGCTATGGCTGCCGGAGGCATGGTAAAAGCCGGATCCATCATGCCTAAAGTCTTAGGATATTCCGTAAAAAAGCTTCCATTCCAGACTCCCAGCATAGAGGGAAGCGATACAGCCTGTACCCCCATGGGAAGAAGCATCCACACATAAATCAGCCAGGGCCTGCATCTCCCTAAAATCCAGCCGCTTCCCAGGGCGAAGACCAGGGGCGGAACCAGTACAGCCGCCGCTGTAAGCAGCAGAGTTCCCCAGTGATACCATTTAAAATACCAGCCGTAAAACACAGCGGCCTCTGCCAGGCAGGCAAAGGTCAGCAAAGCTGTTGCTGTCATGGCTGCGCTACACCGTGCCAAGGCATAATGTCCTGGCAGTGCTGGTGTGGCATCTGTAAGGACTGCCATGCGTTTTGCCTTGGCAGAAGTGAAAAAAGTAAGGAAAAACAGAGCTCCAATCCACAGAAGAGGCATCATGCGGCACAGATAATCTCCGAAACTCCAGGGTGAAAAGGGGGCAGTATGGGATATCCCCAAAATAGTGGCATTGCTCAGCACCTGCCAGCCATAAAACAGCAGAACCAACCCAATTCCAAAGAAAAATTTATTCCAAAGCAGACGTTTACACTCATATCTAAATATTTTAATCAAGGTTCAGATCCTCCTCTTTAAGCCCGCAGGCTTCCAAAAAATCCTCATAGGTCAGATAAGGGTATGTGGGATCCAGTTCCCGGTTGAACAGTTCATACAGTATCTGATCCATAGCTTCTTCGCCTCCAGCCAGTTCCTCAGCTTTTAATATTTTCAAAGGCATTTCACAATACTTACGCACATATGACAAGCTGTTGGAAATTTCCAACTGTTGATCTGATGGCAGTTCATCCAGATATTCCGGGTTTCTCACATAAAAATTCAGATAGTAGTCGTCTACCGCCTGCTGCCATTGTTCAATATAGTGTTCTCTGGCATATTCTTCTCCATAGAGTTCTTTGACAATACGGTAAGTGGTATAGACAGTAAGTCCTTCTGCCGACCAGGGATTGTTCTCATCGGAGCTGTCAAACATATTGCCCAATCCCCACCATTGATGTACCAGTTCATGAATCATTACCTCTCCGCTGGCGGCTCCTTTACTTCCGTCACCCAAGTTTGCCGCAGTAAAATCTGCTTCATCCAGCAGGCTTGCCCCATCTGTGGCGTAGCCTCCTCCAGCAACTCTGCTCTGAATGAGTTTAAGAGCTTTTCCTGTGCCAAAGGACAGGACTCCGTAATGTTCCGTGCAGTAATTCACCACTTCCTTTACCGCTTCTGCCCCACCGACCTCTTCCATCACTTTCTGATGCTTGCGTCCATAGTACAATTCAACCGCAATACCGCCGGCCTCTATATCTTCCCGGATGTAATCACCTGCATAGAGAATGCCTCCTGTTCCGTTATCTTCGTATCTCCAGGTAACCGTCCCATCTTCAAGCTCTTTTACAGCGGCGGCCTCCCCTGTCCCGAAAGGAATAACCGTCATAGAATTCGGCAGAGTAACCTCTATGACAGCCGGGTACATCCCTTCATCTGGAAGCACATTCATCAGTCTGGGGGCTAAAGTGGCATTCTCCAGACAGAGGTATTCCTCACTTATCTCCACATGTCCCTGCATAGATGAGGAATTACGGCTTTCCTTGGGAAAACCTCCATATTCCACAGTCAGCTCTACAGCCTCTTCGGCCGGGATTTCAACCTCCAGCATCGCTTCGTTAAACTCCTGATAATCCCCCACCTCAAAAGCTGCTTCTGCTCCGTTTACCCAAACAGCGGAAACCGTATAACCGGGATTTATTCCAAAGGCCACCGTCTGTATCTGACCGGATGCGTTCTGAAACTGGTAGGAAGCCTTCCCGTCCACAGTGCCGGCTGAAGTATCGGGAAAGATCTGCGCCGTGCGGCCAGAGCAGATGACACCTTCCAGATATTCCAACTCGAGAAAGGTAAAAACTGTCTGATCCGGATTGCTGTGATCCACAAGAGGCTGTGCGGCGTAGGCTGTAACAGAGCATACCAGCAAAAGCAGTGCAATTATTGGCCTGAATATATGCCGGACACTTCGGGCCAGAGATCCCAAAATCCCTTTGCCATACTGCCGGATGCACATCCAGGATAAGATCCACAGACTGGCGAGAGCTCCCAGCCATGTCAGGCGCATATAGGCCGCAGAGCGAAAAATACGGAAATTGGAAAAGTCGTCTGACAGCGCCCACACGCAGGGATTGAGCCAGCAAAGCTGCCAGCGGTCTGCCCAGACAGTCAGACTGAGACCGGCAAAGGCCGCAAAGAGCGCCAAAGACAAATCCACTCTCCTGGTTATCTGATAAGCCGAGGCAGCCGAGAGAATCCCCAAAGGAAGGGCAAGGCCCATAAACAGCACATACGCCAAGGCGTAATCCAGGATTCCAAAGACACTTCCAATCAGACTGCGGCTGATAGGAAGCCACACTGCCATAGTGACCCCCAGAGTCACCAGAGCCGCCGACATTAAGGAGAACATGCGCATCAGCGCCATGGTCAGGGGTGAAACTGCCGCATCCAGCAGCAGCTCTGCCCGGCTGCGGCTGACCCGGTTCAGTTCAAATACCGTCAAGATCCCAAAGAAAATGCCCCCTGCAGCCCCGCCGGAAATAGAGGGATTTGCCAGATACATGGTAAGCATCGTGCTGGCAGAGGCGGGCTTATATAGAAGGAGCCCTGCCAGGGGGGAGACCACGGTTAACAACACCATTCCCCAGGTTAATGGGCTCCGCAGAAGCCTGCCAAGTTCCAGCCTAAACAAGCGTATCCCTTTCATTGCGCCACCTCCCTGGAAATAAGATAAAGGTAGGCATCTTCCAGTGTCGGTTCCTCTGGCTGAACGAAAGACGGAAGCTGGTCTGCCACCGCCCTGCAGCGGATTCCCTGGCTGGTATTTACCCTGGCCGTAATATGCAGACCATCCTCCCAGGCTGCCTCCTGTTCCCAGAAGACTCCTACATGCCCCTGGGCGGATTCAATCAGTCCAGCCGGCGTCCCGGAGAATAAAATGACTCCGGAATGAATGACCACAATCTGATCGCACACCGACTGTACATCCTCTATAATGTGCGTAGACAGAAGCACAAGACGTTCCTGGGCTGTGCGGGAGAAAAGGTTTCGGAAATGGATGCGTTCTTCTGGATCAAGCCCTACTGTAGGTTCATCAAAGATCAGGAAAGAAGGATTTCCCAGCAGAGCCTGGGCGATGCCGACCCTCTGGCGTTGTCCTCCCGAAAGAGTACGGATCCTCGCTTTGGCTTTATCTTCCAGGTTTACCTGGGAAATCGCTTCTGAGACAGCGGACCCTGGGCTGCGCAGCCCTTTTAACGCCGCCATATAGTCTAAAAACTGCGTCACCGTAAGTTCATCGAAAAGGCCGAAATCCTGGGGAAGATATCCAAGCTGCCCCTTCAGCACCCTCTCCATTTTAGAGAGAGGACGGCCTTCCACGTAAATAGCCCCGGAAGTTGGCATCAGAGCAGCTACCAGCAGCTTCATCAGAGTGGATTTCCCGGCTCCATTTGGTCCCAGCAGGCCAATCAGGCTGGGACTCTTTAGATCCAGGTTCAGTTCTTTTAAGGCACATTTTCCGTTTGGATAAGTCATGCTGACATTTTGAATCTTGATTTCCATATTGTCTGTATTCCTTTCTGTATGCAGATTGTTCCCAAAACAAAGATTCTGCCGCAGGCATGGCTGCTCGCTGTCTGCGGGAATAAATCCCTGCCTGACGGGAACAACATAAAAATACAGAACAAAAATGGAGCCCCGGTGAAGCGCTGGAGTATTTCTGGTGAAGCAAGTAAGGCAGCGCAAATTATTCTTTCGAGAATACAGCCGTGAACCGTACGCCTTTGACACTGTTCTCCAGCCTGAAAAAAACACCATGATGCTCCAGGATGGTTTTTGTAATGTAAAGCCCCAATCCGCTCCCGCCGCTGTTTCTGCTGCGGGATTTTTCCGCCCGATAAAATGGCGTAAAAACTCTTTTCAAATCCTCTTCTGCTATATGAACGCCTGTATTCTCCACCGTAAGCCTTCCCTCCCGCAAAGATACCGTGATTATAGCTCCCGGGGGCGAATAGACTGCCGCATTGCCAAGGACATTGGAAAACACCTTTTCCAACAGACGGCCATCCCCTCTATAATGAAACTCTTCCTCTATATCAAGGCGCAGTTCCATTTGCTTATCCTCCAGCCTCCCTCTGATTCCATAGCAGCTCTTCCGCAGC
Organism: Candidatus Choladousia intestinigallinarum; assembly: GCA_018712605.1. Taxonomy (GTDB): domain Bacteria; phylum Bacillota; class Clostridia; order Lachnospirales; family Lachnospiraceae; genus Choladousia; species Choladousia intestinigallinarum. Next base: position 641 of record DVGR01000093.1, on the reverse strand, counting down.
ATTTCACTGAGGTCAAGGTCAGCGGCCGCAAGCTGAAAATCACTCCCTCCCATTCTGGCCGCCAAAAGGATTTCTTTCACGATTTTCTCCATGTCACCGGCTGTTTTCAGGCAGTGACGCAGATAAACATTCCTGTCCCTGTACTCTCCCACCTGATAAATCATCCCTTCCAATTCCCCCTTCATAACGGCAATAGGTGTTTTCAGCTCATGAGATACAGAGGTAAAGAAATCAATCCGCTGTTTTTCCTGTTCACGCTCCTTCTCGATCTCTTCCTTCAACTGTTGATTCGCCTTCTGAAGACTTTCAAGAGCATTGCCAAGACGTCTCGACATTTCATTCAGACTTAAAGCCAGAATGCCGATCTCATCCCTGCGCTTTATCTCACATTTCCAGGTCAGATCCAGACTGGTCATCTGTCTGGCCACTGCACAGATGTGAACCAGCGGTTTAGAATAGTATCGAGAACAGATAAAGGCCCCCAAGACGGAGATTAAAATAATGATAAACCCAATCAGCGGAAGAAGCTTTCGCAGTATCTCATAGGACTGAGACACGGCTACCAGGGAGACTACCGCAAAAAGCTGAAATATTTCCCCCTCCTGAGTAAAGGATGACAGACAGCTTAATGAGGCGGCGGA
>DVGR01000092.1 GCA_018712605.1 Candidatus Choladousia intestinigallinarum | reverse complement strand
TTCAGGAAAACAGAGGTGTGTCAGCGGCAAGAAATATTGGAATCCATAAAGCGCAGACATCAATGGTCTTAGTGCTGGATGGAGACGATAAACTCGAACCTGTATATATAGAAGATGTTTACAAATTGCTTTGCAGCGACCCAACGATGGCTGCGGCCTCATCTTGGATGCGTACTTTCGGAGTGCTGGATGCGGTGGTTTGTCCTGCTGGCGGAAATATACTTTCCTTTTTATCTCATAACGGTTGCCCGGCAACGCATATTCTTCGCAAAGAGTTTTTTGTACAATGCGGCGGTTATGATGAGTCTATGCGTTCGGGCTTTGAGGACTGGGAATACTTTTTGAGTATGCTGGAAACCACATCGGAGGCGCATGTGGGAATTGTTAAAAAGCCGCTGATCCATTATCGAACGGCTCCTGCGTCTGCAAATATAAAGAGCATGGATAAACGGCTTGAACTTATGGGCTACATTATAGAAAAACACAACAAGAGCTACCGTAAAAATATTACGAAGGTTCTCCTTGACCTTGAAGCCATATCTATTTCAAGATTATTTGGATGGGAAAATGAGATTATTCATTCAATGGAAAATAATCAGGAGTTAAGTAAAGCGGCAAAGGAATTTATAAAAAATCCGTCCTATGGTGATGGGGGGATGGCTTCGGCAGTCAGGATAATATCAGGCAGAAAGTCAGAGGATGCTTCAGGGAAGGGCATCTGACTGCTTCGTAAACATCCGCCCCTCCCCCATTAGACAAACTTATGCAAAGATCTGTCAGGAAAGTGAGGACGTCTTTTCTTTTCTGCGGATGGAAAAGAGGCTTTGGGGCAGCTCGAACACCAGCAGGATACTCAGCACGATAGCCACGGCGATTTTTAAAGTCTGAAAGCCTTTCTGCCCGGCCAGATCCAGCTCATTTGTTACCATATAGTAGGCGGTCCAGTAAATTCCGGCTCCGGGAACCAGAGGGAAAATACCGGAAACTAAAAACAGTGTGACAGGGCAGCTTTTTCGCACGGCAAAGAACCTTGAGAGAAAGACCACGGCCACATTGGCAAAAAAAGTGGCTATAGGTGCGGAACACCAGCAGAGCAGAATTTTATAGCATACCCATCCGCAGCCACCGATCAGGCCGCAGATGGGATAATATTTTCTTGGAACGTGAAAAAGAAGGGCGAAAGCCATTGTGCCCAGAGCAGCGGCAAAGAATTCCCACAAAATACGTATAGTCACAGTACCAGTCCTCCTACAAAATGATGATAGGCCATCATAACCAGTCCTACGCCCATGGCAATGCAGAAAGTGACAAGCAGGGCATCCAGCATCCGCACGGCCCCGGCAATGTAATCCTCATCTGCAATATCACGGATGGCCGTGGTAAAGGCCACCCCTGGAACCAGGGGAATAATAGAACCGATGATCATTTCTCCCAGATGGTGTCCCAGACCGGATTGGTACATAAGGATGCCTAAAAGAGTCACCAGGGCTCCCCCGGAAATATTTGTGGCGATTTTGGAGAGACGGCCCCGGACGATATAGAGAAGGTATATGTACAGAATCAGGCCGGCCATAAGGGCCGCCAGGCTGTCCAGCCAATCGCCTCCGAACAGGAAGCAAAAACAGGCGCTGCCGATCCCGGAAGCCAGAACCTGGTGAAGCCGTGCCTTTGGGGGCATATCCTGTATCTGGGACAGCCGCTCTAAGGCCTGGGAGGGCGTATGCTTCCCTGCCACAATTTCCCTGGAAAGCTGATTGACCGCAGCCACCCGGTCCAGGCGGGCGGCACAGAGTGGAATGTGGCGTACCCTTGCGAATTCCTGTTCTTCCTGGCTTCCGGCAGTGATAAAGATGCCGCTGCTCAGCACGAAAGCGTCGCCGGATTTTACTCCGTAAGCCTGGCAGATACGAAAGATGGTCTCTTCCACACGGAAGATTTCTGCGCCGCTGGCCAGCAGAATGTCTCCGGCCAGAGACGCCACGTTCAGCGCCTCCCTGTTATCCTGCATGTCTCCTGTTTCTCCTTTCTTTAAAGGCGTGCCAATAGCTCTTTCACCGGAAGAGCCTTTGGCCTCAACATCATCCCTGTAAGTATATCATAAGGAACCGAAGCAGAAAAGTACCGCAAAATATTTTGCCGGGATCTATGATTTCTGGTCATAACAGGGGGGCGGCGTGGTACAATAGACGAAAAATAGTGCAGGGGAAGGATCCTGCGTTTTGATTGAAAGGGTAAAGATTATGGAGACCAGACAGAAGGAAAGAAAATCAAATTATGAGCTTATGCGGGAACAAATGCAGGAGAGATTTTTGCAATATGACCAGGAGCATATGGTTGAGAAGTTTCATTTGAAAAAGGATGAAGCGTTTCTGTATCTAACATTTGTAGGCAGAATGTATCGGATCAGCCGGGCAACAGGGAGAACAGAGTGGTCGGAGGATGGGTTTGAAACCTGCCGGGCCGCCGAATACAACGAGGCTATGTCCATTTTTGACGTTCTCTGTGAATCCAGGGAAGGCTGCCGCCTCTCAGGAAGATTCTGCAGCCTCAATCAACTGCGGGGAACTGTCCAGTCCGCCAATCCTGGACAGGGAATTTTTTTGAGAGAGATTGCCGGCCTGGATGGAAGGACAGAAGCTTTTTGCCGGGCTTGTGAGTCTCTGGGAGGCCAGAAAGGGAAGGTGGGAGACGTGAGCTACTGCCTATGGCCCTTTGATTTTCTCCCTATGATTCTTCAATTCTGGAACTCAGATGATGAATTTCCCGCAAGCCTGAAGGTGATGTGGGATGAAAACGTATTAGACTATGTACATTATGAAACTACTTTTTTTATAGTGAGCCATGTTCTGAAGCGCATAATGGAAATTATGGAGCAGGAATAGGGGCGAGCTGCGACAAAAAAACTTAGTGACAAACGGAGGTTTTTTGCATATACTGGGATATAAGGTGTCTTTGGCTGCGTTTGCGGCCGGATGACGAAAGCCGGGGGATGGCCTTGAAATATCTTGAAATTTCAGGAGGAAGACCACTTTTCGGAGAAATACAGATTCAGGGTTCTAAGAATGCGGCGCTGCCCATCCTGGTGTCCTGTATTCTGAGCGAGGGCACCTGCAGGATTGAGAATTGTCCTGAGATTAAAGATGTGGAAGATACGCTTCAGATTATGAGGGAGCTTGGATGCAGCACGAAGCGTTCAGGCCGGACTGTTTATGTGAATACTTCTGGAATAAGCGGATGGGAGATTCGGGCTACGGAAGCTTCTAGGATCCGGTCTTCCGTACTGTTTCTGGGGGCTTTGCTGGGGCGAATGGGAAAGGCGGCGCTGCCTATGCCGGGAGGATGCGCCATTGGCAGCCGTCCTGTGGACCTTCACCAAAAAGCGCTGGAACAGATGGGGGCCGTGTTTCGGAATGGAGACCAGATCCAGGCGGAGTGTCCCTTGATTCAGGGCGGAAGGATCCGCCTTCCCTTCCCCAGCGTGGGGGCCACGGAAAACTGCCTGCTGGCCTGCGTGCTGGCAAAAGGGGAGAGCTGGATCGAGAATCCTGCCAGGGAGCCGGAAATTGACGAGCTTTGCGGGTTCTTGAATCTGAGAGGCGCCAGGATCACCAGAAGAGCTGACGGAAGCCTGCGGATTCAGGGAGTATCCAGGCTGGAGCCGGGAGTCTGGCAGATTCAGGCGGATCGGATCGTGGCCGGGACCTATCTGATGGCGGCGGCCTGTACAGGAGGAAGTCTGTGCGTCAGCGGATGTTCCCGGGAGAGTCTTGGTGCGGCGGCGGAAGTGCTGCGGCAGATGGGGGCCCAGGTGCAGAATCAGGAGAAGCGCTGGGCTGTGGCGGTGAGAGAGAGACTGAAGGGAGTTCCATATATTGAAACAAGGCCTTACCCGGAATTTCCCACGGATCTTCAGTCCCCTCTGATGACGGCCCTCAGCGTTGCCTCGGGCAGGAGCCGAATCAGGGAGACGATTTTTGAGAACCGTTTTTCTACTGCCTGGGAGCTGCATAAAATGGGTGCCAGGATCCGGGTAGAGGGGAATCTGGCCTGTATTGACGGAGTCAGGCGGCTGAGAGGAGCCAGGATTCAGGCTCCTGATCTGCGAGGAGGGGCCGCTTTAGTGCTGGCCGGACTGCAGGCGGAAGGAATCACTAGGATTGAGAGAACGGAATATATTGAGAGGGGTTATGAAGATATCTGCCGGGACCTTGGAAGCGTGGGGGCAAGGATAAGAGTCGTACAGGATGCAGGAGGATGAAGCCCCCTTTTGGAGGTGACAAAGAGAATGAACAGAAGATATAAGAGAAGAAAACGGATCGTCAGACTTGGAATCGGACTGCTGGTGCTGGCTGCCGTCCTTCTGGCGGTGTTTTTGTTTCAAGTAAAAACTATAAAAGTCGTGGGAAATAAAAATTATAACCAGAAGCAGATTGCGGCTGATCTTGTAAAAGATGTTCCGGTTGCCAATACTTTTTATCTGGCATGGAAATACAGAAGCGGGACAGTGCCCCACAATATGCCGTACCTGGAGGAACTGAAGGTTAAGATCGCTTCTCCCTTTGCCCTGCAGGTGACGGTGACGGAAAAAGAGATAGTGGGCTATATTGACCAGGGAAATTATGTGTACTTTGACCGCGAGGGTACGGTTCTGGAGATTTCGGATCAGGTGAAGGAAGGGATTCCTGTGGTGACAGGCGCCTCCATAGGGGATGCGTCTCTGTACCAGCGGCTTCCCGCTGACAGCAGCGCTCAGCTCAGAACGATTTTAAGCCTGCTGCAGCTTCTGTCCGACCAGGGCCTCGAGGCTTCTGAGATACGCTTCGGTGACAATATGGATATGACGGTCTATATCGGCGGTGTGGAAGCTCTGCTGGGCCAGGACGAATATCTGGAGGAAAAGGTGGCGAATCTGAAAGCCATTCTGGATGCCATGGGCGGACAGCAGGGAACGCTCCACCTGGAATCTTTTACAGGGAGAGGGGAGGAAGTGCCGTTTTCAGCTTCCGGTGAGCCGGCTGCAGAGACTGAATCAGAATCGTCAGAGACCGGGTCTGCAGGAAATGAAACCGAGACGGGTGGAACTGTGGAGACACAGGGAGGCACGGCTTCCACAGAGGGAACCGATCCGTCCGCAGGAGAGACCGATGCGCCCCAGACAGAACAGACGGAGGCCACGGAAGCAGGTTCCACCACCTTTATGGTATTTAATGCATACAATACTTTGGTATATGACGCCCATGTGGTAAACGGAGTGGTAGTGGACTCCGCCGGAAATCCCATAGAGGGTGTGACCATTAACGAGGACGGGAATGTAGTGGATGCGTACATGAACGTAATCGACCCGGCTACCGGACAGCTTGTCCAGTAAGGGGATTTGTCAAGGAGTAAAACTTTTTTAAATTTTTTAGGCGGACGAATATCGTCCGCCTATCTTGTGAATCATTCTACTAAGACAGTTTAGGAGGATGATCACATGGCATTGAATAAGGTTGAAATATGTGGTGTAAACACTTCCAAGCTTCCCGTCCTGACCAATGATGAAAAACAATTTCTGTTTGAGAGGATCAAGGCTGGGGATGAGGCGGCAAGGGAGCTGTATATCAAAGGAAACTTAAGACTGGTTCTCAGTGTCATCAAGCGCTTTTCCGGAAGCAATGAGAATGCGGACGATTTATTTCAGATTGGCTGCATCGGCCTTATGAAAGCGATTGACAATTTTGATACAAACCTGAATGTAAAATTTTCCACCTATGCGGTTCCAATGATTATCGGGGAGATACGGCGCTATCTCAGAGACAATAATTCCATCCGGGTAAGCAGATCCCTGAGAGATACGGCATACAAGGCCATTTATGCGAAAGAAAGCTTTACCAAGAAACACCAGAAGGAACCTACCATCAATGAGATCGCCCAGGAGATCGGCATTCCCAAGGAGGAGATCGTCTATGCAATGGATGCGATCCAGAGCCCTGTAAGTCTTTATGATCCGGTGTATTCAGAGGGAGGGGATACCCTGTATGTTATGGATCAGATCAGTGACAAAAAGAGCAAGGAGGAGAACTGGGTAGAATCCATTTCATTGAATGAAGCTATGAAACGGCTGAATGACCGGGAAAAGCATATTATCGAGATGCGTTTTTTTGAAGGAAAGACACAGATGGAGGTGGCTTCTGAGATCGGTATTTCCCAGGCACAGGTCAGCCGGCTGGAGAAAAGCGCCTTAAAGTCCATGAAAAATTATCTGCGGGTATAAGCTACCCGCATTTTTTTCGTGCCTTTTCCTCATCGATATCTACCAAAATGATGTCAGTTCCTATCTGGCAGATGCATTTCCAGGGAATGACGTATTCAAAATCCTGTCCCAGGAACCAGCACAAGCGTCCGGGACCGGGAACGATCAGAGCGAGAATACAGCCGGTTTTGCAGTCCAGCTCCAGGTCGCTGACGCATCCTAAGGAGCGGCAGGATTGTACGTTGATTACCTCCTTGTGCTTCAGATCAAAAAAGCGCATACTCGTCCCCTGCCTTGATTTTCTCTTTCTATTAGTATATGATAAATATATTGCGGAGTGTTTTTTGCCTGAGGGCTGAATTTTTACTGTCCGTGAGAAAGAATTGACAGTATTTCTCATATCCGCTATACTCAAAAAAGATAAAAACAGGCGATAGAATTAGTGTTTCAGGGATCCTGCGGCCGGCAGTGATTTCTGACATGGAGGAATAGAATATGAAGTGTCCTTTTTGCAGTCATGACAACACTCGTGTCGTGGACTCGAGGCCTGCGGATGACAACAGCTCTATCCGGCGGCGCCGTCTTTGTGATCACTGCGGGAAGCGATTTACTACTTATGAGAAGGTAGAGACGATTCCGCTGATTGTCATTAAGAAGGATCAGACCAGGGAGCAGTATGACCGTTCCAAGATTGAGGCGGGGGTTATGCGGGCCTGCTATAAGCGCCCCATACCCATTCAGAAGATTAAGGAGCTGATCGATGCGGCTGAGATGGAGATCTTTAACAGAGAAGAGAGAGAGATCGAAAGCAAAGTGATCGGCGAGATTGTCATGGACAAACTTAAAGATCTGGAGGCTGTGGCTTACGTGCGTTTTGCCTCGGTTTACAGAGAATTTAAGGATGTAAATACTTTTATGGACGAACTGAAGAAATTTTTAGAATAGATACCTCAGGTGATAAAGTGAAGAGAAGAATTGAACAGTTGCTAAATGGAAAATTTGAATACGAGACGCCGCAGTTAAAGATCCAGCCGGAGGAAATACAGATCCGCCTGGTTCCTGGAGAGGTGATCCAGAAAAGTTTTGTTCTGGAGCATCCTAAGGGGGAGAAGGTGAGAGGATTTCTCTATTCCTCCAATCCCCGTATTACCTGCAATCCTGTGGAATTTCAGGGGACGAGAAACGAGATTCATTACCAGGTAGATGGAAACGGGCTGCCGGAGGGCTGGGTGGAGGACGGAGCTTTCACCATATGTTCCGAGCTGGGAGAATACACGCTCCCCTATACGGTTCGTGCGGAGAAGACCCGGGAGCAGGGGGGCCGGGAGAGCAGCCTGGATGCGGCGGCGCTGGCGAAGCTGGCGGAAGAGAATTTCCAGCAGGCATACCGTCAGTTTATATCCCCGGGGTTTGGAGATTACCTGAAAGAAAAGGAACCCCAGCTTTACGGCTTGTACCGTGGGCTGGGAACTCCTTCCTTTAATTATCAGAGCCTTGAAGAGTTCCTGACGGGGACAGGGCGCAAGGAAGCGGTGGAGATTTCCATTGACCGGAATGAGATAGAGTTGTCCGCACTTTCCGAGCCGGTCAGGGAAACCATACAGATTACGAAAAGTATGACAGGCTTTCAGAAGATTAAAGTGGAGGCGGACGGGAGATTTTTAAGGCCGGAGAAAAAACTGATTACCACAGATGAATTTGTGGGGAGTACCTTTGACCTGAATATTGTGATTGATACAAATCTCATGCATGGCGGCAGAAACTACGGGCGTATAAAGCTTTCTACCTGCTACCAGACCATTTATATCCAGGTAACAGCCCGGAAAGCGGGGAAGCCAGCCGCCCAGAAACAGGGGCATATATGCAAGATCATGCAGAAAAAGCTGGAATCCCTCTATGTGGGATTCCGCCTGAAAAAAATAGACGTGCAGACCTGGATTGACCGTTCTGTAAGTGTGATCAACAGCTATCGCCGGGCTGGCGGAAACGATCCCTTTGCAGAACTGTTTCTTGTGCAGCTTTACTATGCAGACGGAAAGAGGCAGAAGGCTCTGAAGCTGCTCCAGGGGCTGGAGCAGTCCAGACGCCGTCTCAACACGCCTGAGCGGTATGGATTCTTTCTGTACATGACAACTTTTTTCAATCGGGAGAAAGAGTACGTAGACCAGGTGGAGGAAGAGATTGGCAGGATGTTTGCCAGGGATAAGACCAACTGGAAGCTTCAGTGGATCTTATTCTATCTCAAAGAATCTCTTTTGAAGGATGAGAATGCTAGATATGAGGCGGCAGCCGAGCAGTTCCGCTATGGGTGCAGAAGCAGGATCCTCTATCTGGAGGCGTATCCTATTTTGAAGAAAAATCCTTTTCTGATGCGGCATCTGGGACCTTTCGAGCTGCAGCTTCTTCGCTTTGCGGCCAAAGAACAGATTCTGACGGCGGAAGTGATGCGGCAGGCAGCCAGCCTTGCCATGCATCACCCTGAGTTTGACGAGCAGCTTTTCGGAATTCTCTGCAGGGGCAGTGAGCTGTACCCTTCGGAAGATCTGATTAAGGCGATCTGTCTTCTCCTGATGAAAGGGGATAAAAAAGAACATAAATATTTTGAGTGGTATGAAAAGGGAGTGTCCTATGGCCTTCGGATTACGGGGCTGTATGAATATTACATGGAGTCCATGGAATATACGAATCTTCAGGATATGCCCCAGATCATCCGCATGTATTTTGCCTATGACCATACCCTGGATTATAAAAAGAGAGCCGCCGTGTACAGGCGAATGACGGAGAAGAAGGAAGAAGATCCCCAGACGTACCGGAACTTCCGGGTAGCCATGGAGAAATTTACCTTGGATCAGTTGGAAGCAGGGAGAATTACAGAGGATTTGTGCGTTCTTTACAGGGCGTATATCCGAAAAAATCTTCTCACCAAGACCATGGCGGAGCGGCTGACCGATCTTCTTTTTACTCTGGAGGTGACCTGCGAGGCGCCCAGTATCCGTCAGGTGATTGCGTATTCACCCAGAACGGGGAGGGAACAAGCCGTGAATTTCTCCGAAGGAAGGGCGCTTGTTCGGTGTTTTGACCCGGAGACTGTCCTTTTAGTGGCGGATCAGGAAGGCATCCGCTATACCGCCGCCATGCTCTGTGAGTCGAGACAGCTTTTTTGGGAAGAGCAGATGCTTCCCTGGTGTATGGAAAAGGCTTCCGAGCATCCTGGCCTGCTTCTCTACGTCAGCAGCCAGTGCCTTCTGCGGGGAGAGATAAACCGGGAATCTCTGCCTTGTCTGAAGAAAGCCTGTGAGACTGGCGGTCTCACATCAGAATATAAAAGGAAGCTGCAGAAGGCCGTGCTGGAGTGGTATAAGGAGCATCCGGGAGAAGAAACCCTCAGGGAGTTTCTGGCGGAAATTCCTTATCAGGAGTATATAGAGGTGGACAAGAAGACGCTTCTTACGCTGCTGGCCCAGGAGGGCATGTGCCAGGAGGCGTTCATGCTCATTGACCGGTATGGGGCGGAGGAAGTTCCTGTTCTGGAGCTGGTGCGTATCTGTAGCAGGATGGTGCTGGATCGGGAGTTTGAAGAGAATGCCATGCTGGTCTCCCTGTGCCATTATTGTTTTAGCTGCGGAAAGTATGACGACAAGCTTCTGCGCTACCTTCTTCTCTACTATGAAGGCCCGGTACAGTCCATGATGCAGATCTGGCAGGCAGGCGTCAAGTTTGAGCTGGACACCATGCTGCTGGAAGAAAAAATGATGATGATGCTACTCTTTACAAGGAATGACACCCGGGGGACGGAAGCCGTCTTTGAATCCTACGCTAGGAAAATGGGTCGGAAAAAGCTCTGTCGGGCGTATGTGAACCTGAAGGCTTACGAATACTTTGTAAAAGGCCAGCCTGTTGCGGAGAGCGTTTTTCAGTATATCGAGAGAGATTATGAGAAATTCAGACGCCAGGGACGGCTTCAGGAACAGGAGGATGTCTGCCGCCTGGCTTTGATGCAGCATTATGCCATGGCGGTAACTCTTACGGAGGAGCAGAAAGGCTATGTGGAAGAGCTGCTGGAGGAATACAGCGCAAAGGGAATGCGGTTTGCTTTCTGGAAGCGGTTTGACGATGAGCTTCTGGCGCCTTATCAGATGAAGGGCAGGGAGTTTGTAGAGTACGTAGGCAATCCGGACAGCATCGTGTATATATCCTGGAGGAAGAAGGGGCAGGAAGAGTATACCAGGGAGACTATGAAGAACTGCTTTGAGGGGATTTTTGTCCGGGAATTCACGTTATTTTACGGAGATGAGCTGGAATGCTTTCTGGAAGAAGAACTGGACGGCAGCATAAAGAAATCCGACAAGCGGATTCTTGGCGCTTCAGGAGAATTTACAGGGGAAAATACCCGCTATGAACTTCTGAACAGAATTTCCAGAGCGGTCAGACAGAATGATGAGGCAGCCTTCCATGAAGAGATCGGAACCTACCTTCAGCTTGAACACTTAACAAAAGAATTGTTTACACTGATATAGGATGAGAATATATGATACAGGCGACGAATGAATTGATCCTGGGAATTGATCTGCAGGAAGAATACACTCAGGTGACGTATTATCACAAATCTGTCCGGGAGCCTTTGACCTTGAGCCTCACTCCCGGAGAGAATCAGACTTTGCTTCCTGTGGCTATGCGCCAGGATGCGGAGGGGATCTGGCATTTCTGGAAAGGGGAGCCGGAGACTGAAGAAGACGAAGACAAAAAAGACAAGGCCAGAATTTCCGGGATTTACCAGAAGATGGCAGAAGGAAAGCCGGTGCAGGCCGGGGAAAAGGAGATGGAGATTCAGGAGGTTTTGTCCCTCTATTTTGGTCTCTGTTTCGGGCTGCCCGGAATTCTCGCCGAGAATATCCGTATGCATGTGATGGTCACAGTTAAGGAGCTGACGGAAAACCTGAACGGTCTTCTCAATCAGGCTTTAGCCCTGGCGGGAGTAGAGCCTGAGAACATTTATCTTCAGGATCATCTCTCTTCCTTTTTCTTTTACACAGTAAATCAGAAAAAAGAATTGTGGTACCAGGATGTGGCCCTTCTGGAATACGAAAATCAGACGATGGTGGGTTATGTGCTGCATATTGACCAGTCCACACGCCCGGCGATTGCCAGGGTGGAAAAGGCGGCGCAGCAGCCGGTGAATGAAGAGATCCGGGCCGGAAGAAGTGAGGATGAGTGGAAAAAAGAGAAGGACCGTCTGTTTTTTGAACTGCTGAAGAAAGTATTTGAACGGAGGAATGTTTCCGTAAGTTATCTTATGGGAGATTTCTACAGTAAGACCTGGGCCCAGAGGTCTATCCAGTTTCTCTGCTATAAGCGACACGCTTTTCAGGGAATGAATCTGTACTCCAAAGGCGCCTGTTATGCGGCTATGGAGCGGGCAGGCCTGACGGCCAGCAAGGGCGTTATCTTCGGCGGAAGAGATATGGTGCAGGTGAATCTGGGAATGGAGATGCGGATCCGGGGAAAAGAAAATTATTATCCTCTGGTCAATGCCGGAGTGAACTGGTATGAAGCCCGGCATGTGTGCGAGCTGATTCCCAGGGAGGAAAATCAAATCAGGATTCTTTCCACTCCCATGACCCAGGGAGAAACCGTGGAACACCTGCTGAGGCTTCCAGGTCTTCCAGACCGGCCGGATCGGGCTACAAGGCTGCGGCTTACGGTGGCTTTTACTTCCCCGGGCGCCTGTCACGTCCAGGTGGAGGATTTGGGATTCGGCGGCCTTTATAAATCTTCCGGGCTGAAATGGAGCAGAGAAATAGATCTAGGAGGACGGGGTTGATTGTATGAGCTATGATTTATGCCTGCAGGCCCAGGCCAAGAGACCATATTATATTGAGAATATACGCACGGGAATTTACTCTCTGGAGGAATTGTGCTTCTACCTTTATCACAATGTCTGCCTGATCGACGACACAATCATGAACGAAAAGCTGTGCGATTGGATCAGGGATGAGCTTGCCCTTCCCAGGCTGTACCGTCAGCTCTATGAGCAGTTGGAAAAGCGGGACGGAGCTGTCTTTTTCGTGATGCCTATTTTCCGGGAGGCTGGATATCTGACGCCTCAGGAGGCCAGGGAATTTCAGGAGAAGCTTGCAAGGCTGGAAGTACAGTCTGAGGATACGAAGCAGAAGCTGCGGGCCGACTATCTGGTAAAAGAGAAGATGTATGCCAGGGCTGTCTGGGAATACCGGCAGATTTTGAAACGAAAAAATCCGGGCAAGCTGGGAAACCAGTTTTATGCGGCCATCTGGAGCAATCTGGGAGCCGCCTATGCGGGGCTGTTCCAGTTCCGGGAGGCTGCCGCATGTTTCCTTTCTTCCTATAAGCTGATAAAGTCCAAGGAAACCTTCCGCAAATACGTCAGTGTCCTTCCCCTTTACCTGACGGAAGAAGAATATCAGAAGGAGCTGGGAGAGCTGCGGGCGGATGCGTATTTGATCCAGAAGATTCAGGAACATAATGCAAAAGTATGCCAGGAGGCGGAGGAAAGTGCCAGAGCTGTTCTTCAGAGCACAGACAAGGAAGAAGAACTTTTGGAGGAATTGAAAGAGGAATACTGCAGAAGTACCAAAATCTGAGCTTGCTTTCTGTATGGCGATACGATATAATTTGAACGCAGTGTGTTCAGGATTCCTGAAGAGCTGCCAGTAAAAATGACATAAAGTTTTTCATAACGATGAGTCAAAAAGGACAGGAGTGAAAGAAAGACGGACGGAAAAAGAGAGGATTTTGACAGAATTGGAGAAGAGTGCGGCGTATTCGGCATCTATGATTTTTCAGGTGAGAATGTGGCTTCCACGATTTATTATGGGTTGTTTGCTCTGCAGCACCGGGGCCAGGAGAGCTGCGGAATTGCGGTAAGCGACACCAGAGGGCCAAAGGGATACGTGCAGTCTCATAAGGGCATGGGCCTTGTAAATGAGGTTTTTACCGGGGAGAACCTGGCAGGACTTAAAGGGGATATCGGCATTGGCCATGTGCGGTATTCCACGGCGGGGGAGAGCACCAGAGAGAACGCCCAGCCCCTGGTCCTGAAGTATATAAAAGGAGCCCTGGGCCTTGCCCACAACGGAAATCTTGTAAATACTCCGGAGCTTAAAAGAGAGCTGGAATATTCGGGAGCGATTTTCCAGACTACCATTGATTCAGAAGTAATTGCATATCACATTGCCCGGGAGAGAGTTCATACCAACAGTGTGGAGAGTGCCGTGGCTCAGGCCATGAAGAAGCTGAAGGGAGCCTACTCTCTCATTGTCATGTCTCCCAGGAAGCTGATTGGGGCCAGAGATCCCTATGGCTTCAGGCCTCTCTGTATTGGAAAGAGAGACCAGGCCTATATTCTGGCATCGGAGACATGCGCCCTGGATACCATCGGGGCAGAGTATGTGCGGGATGTGGAGCCGGGAGAGATTGTCACCATTACCCCGGAAGCCGGGATCGTATCTGACCGGAGCATGTGCTTTGGAGAGAATCAGCGGGGCAAGACGGCGAGATGCATTTTCGAATATATTTATTTTGCAAGGGCCGACAGCTATCTGGATGGAATCAGCGTGTACAATTCCAGGATGAAGGCAGGACAGTTTCTGGCGGAGGATTCTCCGGTGGAGGCGGATCTGGTAGTGGGAGTGCCGGAATCCGGAAACGTGGCGGCTATGGGCTATTCCCTGGCATCCGGGATTCCCTACGGCACGGCTTTTGTAAAAAACAGCTACGTAGGCCGGACTTTTATAAAGCCGGGACAGAGCAGCAGGGAATCCAGCGTAAAGGTGAAGCTGAATGTTCTGAAGAACGCGGTGGCCGGCAAGCGTATTATTATGATTGACGATTCTATTGTAAGGGGAACTACCAGCGACAGGATTGTGCGGATGCTCAGGGAAGCGGGAGCACGGGAGGTTCACATGCGTGTGAGTTCGCCGCCGTTTCTCTATCCCTGCTATTTCGGGACGGATGTCCCGGCAAGAGAACAGCTCATTGCGTATAATCGCAGCGTGGAAGAAATCCGCCAGGTCATCGGGGCTGATTCTCTGGCCTATCTGAGGATTGAGAGGCTGCGGGAGATGGCGGAGGGACTTCCCATCTGCAGCGGCTGTTTTACGGGGAAATATCCGGTGGACCCGCCCAGGGAGGATATCCGGGGCGACTATATCAGATGATGGTCTGCAGCAGCCGGAGGAATCGGGAAACCACGGTGTATCAAGAGCCAAAGTGCGAGGAGGAAGAAAGATGAGTACAGACAGGTATCAAAGTCCGTTGTCAGAAAGGTATGCCAGCAGGGAGATGCAGTTTTTGTTTTCACCTGACATGAAATTCCGTACCTGGAGACGGCTTTGGATCGCCCTGGCAGAGACAGAAAAAGAGCTGGGGCTGGGGATCACACAGGAACAGATTGACGAGATGAAGGCCCATCAGGAGGATATTAATTACGAGGTGGCCAGGGAGAGGGAAAAACTGGTGCGCCATGACGTAATGTCCCATGTATACGCCTACGGAGTGCAGTGTCCCAAGGCAAAGCCCATCATCCATCTGGGGGCTACCTCCTGCTACGTAGGAGATAATACGGACATTATTATTATGACGGAAGCCCTTCGCCTGGTGAAGAAAAAGCTGGTAAACGTAATCGCCCAGCTATCAAAATTCGCAGAGAAATATAAAGATCTTCCCACTCTGGCCTTTACTCATTTTCAGCCGGCCCAGCCCACTACTGTAGGGAAGAGGGCCACGCTGTGGGCCCAGGAGTTTTTGATGGATCTGGAGGATCTGGATTATGTGCTGTCTACCATGAAGCTTCTTGGCTCCAAGGGAACCACAGGCACTCAGGCAAGCTTTCTGGAGCTCTTTGACGGAGATCAGGAGAAGGTGGATCAGATCGATCCCATGATCGCCCAGAAGATGGGCTTTTCGGCCTGTGTTCCGGTGTCCGGGCAGACCTATTCCAGGAAGACAGACACAAGAGTCCTGAATGTTCTGGCAGGAATTGCTGCCAGCGCACATAAGATGTCCAATGACATCAGACTCCTTCAGCATTTAAAAGAGGTGGAGGAGCCCTTTGAAAAGAATCAGATTGGCTCTTCAGCTATGGCATATAAGAGAAATCCAATGCGCAGCGAGCGGATCGCCTCTCTGGCGAGATATGTGCTCTGCGATGCCCTGAATCCGGCGGTTACTTCTTCCTGCCAGTGGTTTGAGAGAACGCTGGATGATTCGGCAAACAAGCGTCTCTCCGTGCCGGAGGGATTTCTTGCCGTGGACGGTATCCTGGATCTCTGCCTGAATGTGACGGACGGTCTGAAGGTATATCCGAAAGTAATCGAGAAACACCTGATGGCGGAGCTGCCCTTTATGGCTACGGAGAATATTATGATGGATGCTGTCAAGGCAGGCGGAGACCGGCAGGAGCTTCATGAGAAGATCCGCACCCTCTCCATGGAGGCTGGCCGCAGGGTGAAGGAAGAAGGGGCGGACAACAATCTGCTGGAGCTGATTGCGGCGGATCCCTCCTTTGGAATGACACTGGAAGAGTTGAAGAAGTCTATGGATCCGTCCAGATATGTGGGACGTTCCGGCCGGCAGGTTGAGGCTTTCCTGGAGAGGACCGTTGGCCCTGTCCTGGAGGAAAATAAAGAGCTGCTGGGTGTGAAGGCTGAGATCAATGTTTAAATGTAACGGTTCTGTTACAGTGAAAGGGAAGCAGGAGGAATGAATATGGTACAGGCAGTTGTAGGAGCGAATTGGGGAGACGAGGGAAAAGGTAAGATTACAGATATGCTGGCTGAGAAGGCGGATATTGTCATCCGTTTTCAGGGGGGAGCCAACGCAGGACATACCATTGTAAATGATTACGGTAAGTTTGCCCTGCATACACTTCCCTCCGGTGTGTTTTACAGCCACATTACCAATATTATCGGAAACGGGGTAGCACTGAATATCCCCACTCTGGTAGGAGAAATAAAGAGTATTGTGGATCGAGGCGTACCGGAACCTAAAATTATGGTATCGGACCGGGCGCAGGTGGTGATGTCCTATCACATCCTGCTGGATCAGTATGAAGAGGAAAGGCTGGGAGGAAAATCCTTTGGATCCACGAAATCCGGCATCGCTCCCTTCTATTCGGACAAGTATGCGAAGATCGGATTCCAGGTCAGCGAGCTTTTTGACGATGAGATTCTGGAGGAAAAAGCAGCCAGAGTCTGCGAGATTAAAAATGTCACCATCCAGCATTTGTACCACAAACCTGCACTGAAAAAAGAGGATATAGTGAAGGAACTGCGCCAGTACAGAGACATGATTGCGCCATACGTGTGCGATGTGTCCTCTTTCCTGTACCAGGCGCTTAAGGACGGAAAGCAGATTCTCCTGGAGGGACAGCTTGGTTCCTTAAAAGACCCGGATCACGGCATTTATCCTATGGTAACCTCTTCCTCAACCCTGGCAGCCTACGGAGCCATCGGAGCAGGAATTCCTCCCTATGAGATTAAGCGGATTGTCACCGTGTGCAAAGCTTATTCAAGCGCAGTAGGCGCAGGAGCTTTTGTGAGTGAAATATTCGGAGACGAGGCGGAGGAGCTTCGCAGACGGGGCGGAGACGGAGGCGAGTACGGCGCAACCACAGGCCGGCCCAGAAGAGTAGGATGGTTTGACTGTGTGGCTTCCAGTTACGGATGCCGGGTTCAGGGAACTACAGAGGTGGTCTTTACGGTGTTGGACGTTCTCGGTTATCTGGATGAGATTCCGGTGTGCGTGGCCTATGAGATTGACGGTGAGCAGACCACGGAATTCCCCACTGCCTCCAAGCTGAACCGGGCGAAACCAGTCATTGAGAAGCTTCCCGGTTGGAAGACAGACATTCGAGGGATTCGGAAATATGAAGACCTTCCGGAAAACTGCCGCAACTATATTGAGTTTGTGGAGAAGAAGATTGGCTTCCCCATTGCCATGATTTCAAATGGTCCGGGAAGAAAAGACATTATATACAGATAAATAGAAATACAGAATGGGTGTCGTATTAAACTTGAATCAGTTTAATGCGACACCCATTTTACTCTGAAAGCCCAGTCTCAATGGACAGGCAGACTGCGTGCTGGCACGCAAGGCTGCATGAACATTTGAGACGCTAACCCGTATGAGCAAGAAGCACGGTAGTGCGGATTGCGAATACGGGTAGGGCGCTGCGTGCCAGTGGCACGCGTTTAGCGCCGACCGAAGCGGAGCGGAGACTTGCAGGAGCACGCAGTGCGGAGCAATCCGTGGCTTTTATGCGTGGCGGTGCCTGCGCCAGCAGGCATGTAAGTTTACTCTGAAAGCCCAGAATGCGAATACGGGTAGGGCGCTGCGTGCCAGTGGCACGCGTTTAGCGCCGACCGAAGCGGAGCGGAGACTTGCAGGAGCACGCAGTGCGGAGCAATCCGTGGCTTTTATGCGTGGCGGTGCCTGCGCTAGCAGGCATGTAAGTTACTCTATAGGAAACTTTTTTATCCTACGGAACCAGCCTTGGCTCCGCCGCCCATGATCTCCCCGTTTTTGTCGTGAATATAGCCGTTCTCATCTACGTACCCCCCTGCCGGGGCCGTCCATTTCCCGTCTTTTTCAAAGGTGTTGCCATATCTGTCAGATACATTTCCATTGGCGTCTATATGAGCTCCTTCCAGCTTCATAAGCCCTCCTTCCGTATCCGTATGAGTTTTCCCTTCGCTGGAATCCTGGGCTGAGGTCTCAGTTTGTTCCTGTTCGCTGGAATCCTGGGCTGAGACTCCAGTTTCCTTTTGTGTGCTGGGGATCTGAACTACGGAACCGCTTTCCTTCTGTTCTGCGTCTTCTTTTCCGCATCCGGCCAACAGCAGAATACAGAGAAGAGCGCATATACCTACCAGAGTTTTACCTGTCATATCTTTTTCCTCCTGAATTTTTATGGTTATAGAGTACCTTTCTTTTGTATCTGTTTTGTTTCAGAATTGTATGGGATCTGTATCGGAAAAAGAATTGTTGAGGGATTGATAAAAACTCTTGATAAAAGCGGGAGGAATGTGTTATATTATAGTAAAGAAATTGACTGTAAATAAATAGACTAAAAAATGGAGAGATAGGGATGAAAAATACAATTTATGAGTGCTTTCAAAATGTGGTATCACACAACAGGCAAAAAACAGCGATTATTGAAAACAACAGAACTATGACTTTTGGTGAGCTGTCCGATTTAGCAGAGCTTATGGCGGGTACTTTTCCAGATAAGATAAGCAGTGTCGGCATTGTCATGAACCACCGGGCGGAAATGGTTGCGGCCATCTTGGCTGTTTTAAAGTGCGGAGCCAGGTATGTTCCGGCGGAACCGGATTTTCCCACTGGCCGGATTAGCTACATGATGAAGGAAGCAGACGTGGATTTTATTTTGACAGAAAGAGAATATGGGGATAAGCTAGGCGGTTTTCCCCTGAGATTTACGGACTGTGAAATTTGCGGCCTGGAATCTCCTGGGGCCAAACGGACGTACGCCCGCTCCCCAGAACAGCCGGCCTATGTGCTGTATACTTCCGGAACCACGGGAAAGCCCAAAGGAGTTTGTGTGACGAATGGAAATGTCTGTCATTATGTTCGGGCCTTTGACCATGAATTCCATGTGAGGCCGCAGGACACCATGCTCCAGTACTCGGTTTGCTCCTTTGACATTTTTGTGGAAGAGGTTTTCGCAAGTTTGCTGAATGGGGCGGCTATTGCTATTCCCGCAGAAGAGGATAAGGCGGATATCCATGCGCTTATGGATTTTGTGGAGAGACACCAAGTGACGATAATCAGCGGTTTCCCCTATTTGCTGGCGGAGATGAATCACCTGCCCTTTATACCGTCATCCCTGCGCCTGCTGATCAGCGGAGGGGATGTGCTGAGAGGCGTTTACGTAGACAGGCTCCTTGGACAGGCAAAGGTGTATAATACTTACGGGCCTTCCGAGACCACTGTGTGTGTATCTTATTACAACTGCAGCCAGGGAAAAGTTCTGGAGGACGGTACCTATCCCATTGGGAAGCCTGTAAAGGGAAGCAGGATTTTGATTCTGGATGCCCAGGGGAGCCAGGTGCCGGACGGGGAGACAGGAGAAATCTGTATCTTGGGAGACGGCGTATCTCTGGGCTATATCGGCAGCCGTGAGGAAGAAAATAGAGCTTTTGAGAGGGCGGAAGACAGTACAGTGATGTACCGCAGCGGTGATTTGGGATATTTCCTCCCGGATGGAAACATTGCTTTTCTTCACAGGAAGGATACGCAGATTATGATTTATGGAAAGCGGGTAGAGGTATCAGAGGTGGAGTCTCACCTTTATCAGTGTCAGAGTGTGCAGCAGGCTATTGTCCGGGCCTTCACGGATGAAGGGGGCCTTTCCTATATGACGGCTTATGTGGTTCCGGCCGATCAGAATATAAAGGTGTCTGCAGTCAGAAATGAACTTGCAGAAAACCTCACTTCCTTCATGATCCCGGAATTTTTTGTAAAGATGCCTTCGATTCCTTTGAATACCAACGGAAAACCGGATATATCGAAGCTGCCAGTAGTAATGAAAGCGGGGAATTTTTAATGAAAGTAACAGTACGGAAAGCGAAGAAGGAGGATATGGAGCTGCTGCTTGAATGGCGGATGGAGGTTCTCAGGGAAGTGTTTTCCATTCCTCAGAACCAGTCCACGGACGGACTGAGAGAAGAAAACCGCCGTTACTATGAAAGATCTCTGGCATCAGAGGGGCATATCGCCTGCTTTGCCTGGGTAGAGGATGCAATCGCAGGCTGCGGGGGCATCTGCTTTTATCAGGAAATGCCCTCGCCGGATAACGCCACGGGGGAGTGTGCCTATCTAATGAATATCTATACCCGGCCCCAGTTCAGAAAACAGGGCGTTGGGGAAGCCATTATAAGGTGGCTGGCGGCACAGGCCATACAGCGGGGAATCACCAAAATCTATCTGGAAACCTCCCAGGCAGGCCGCCCTCTGTATCAAAAAATAGGCTTTATCCCCATGCAGGATATGATGAAGCTGCCGGACACTGAACTTATGTTATAAAAGCCCTTCAAGTTCAGAGGCTGCCTGATCTTGGCTTTGGAAGACGATTCCCTTTAGGCCGAAAGCTGCAGCAGCCTGAATGTTTTCTGGGCGGTCGTCCAAAAAGACGGATTCCTCCGGCAGGACCTGAGGATAGCGTGAGAAAAATGAACGGTAAATTTCCGGCTCCGGCTTTACCTGCTGTACCTCATAGGAAAAAAGTCCCCCGTCCATAAGGGGAAGGAAATCCAGAGCAGCCATGGTTTTATCCACCATGAGCTTGGAGTAATTGGAAAGATAGAAGATCCTGTACCCACGTTCTTTCAGAGAGGAAATCCAGGGCTTTGCGTAGTCCAGTTTCCAGATACACCTCTCCGCATGGTTAAATACTTCCACGATCGAGTCCCGGTATTGGGGAGCCAGGGCCATAAAGCCTTCCAGGAGACGCTCTGTGGGCCAGGCGCCCCGGTCCAGCTCTTTCCATATGGGCCCAGCGAACATTGCCTCGCCGATGGCCCTCTCTTTTTCTTGTTCAAATCCATAACTTCTCAGATATGTTTTCCAATCGTAGGCGGCCAGGACGCCGCCGATGTCAAAAATAATATTGCGGATCATTTCTGGCCTCCTTTTTTCTCATCCGTTTTTTGGTCTTTGGAGTTTCGGTTATCCAGAATGCGGGCGATAAGAATCATGCCGTACAGCAGGCAGGGAAGAAGAATCGTACATGCAATGGCGGCCATAAGAAGGTTTTGGGTGTGAGGACTGGCCGTAAGTCCCAGAACCAGCACTGCAAGGTACATTCCTGCCAGGAGGACAGCCCCCAGGAGGGCAAGGATACGCTTCAGTTTTTTCATATTCATCCTTTCCGCCGTATCGGAGAAATTCAGCTAAGTGAATACCTGCGCTACAGCAAGACTGCAGATCAAAATTACAGGGTATATTATAACAGCTCCCGTGCCTGCGGGGAAGAGAAAAGTTTAAGAATACTTGTCAGCAGGAGGAACTATCTAGTATAATCAGAGGTAAACGGCACCTGTACTTACAGGCGCCAGAAAAAATTACTGAGGATTGGTTATATGAAAAAAAGACGGATATGTCAGGTGTTTCTGGGGCTGCTGGGAGCCTTCCTCCTGACGGCAGGAGTTTTTCAGGGAGATTTCAGAACTGTGATGAATAAAGCAATTCGGATCTGCTATGAATGTATTGGCATCGGATAGGGGGGGAGACAGAGATGAAACAGGGAAAGATCCCTATGAAGCGCAGGCTGATCCAGCTTGCCAGCGCTTTGATCTATAATGCGAATCTAAAAGGATTTGGAGAGGGAAGTATTTATCAGGGAGAACTGAAAGGGCTTTGTGTGCCGGGACTGAACTGCTATTCCTGCCCGGGGGCCATAGGGGCTTGTCCCCTGGGAAGCTTGCAGAGCGCTGTAGGAAGCATCCGTGGAAAACTGCCCTTTTATGTTTTGGGACTGCTGATTCTTTTTGGACTGTTTCTGGGAAGGCTGATCTGTGGTTTTCTCTGCCCCTTCGGGTTGATTCAGGAGCTGCTTCATAAAATTCCGGCGCCGAAGATTAAAAAGAACCGGATTACCAGAATTCTGTCCTATGTAAAATACATTATTTTGGCGGTATTTGTACTTTATCTGCCTCTTTATTATGGATATCACAAGGGATATCCTCTGCCGGCTTTCTGCAAATACATCTGTCCGGCAGGCACTCTGGAAGGAGGAATCCCCCTGACTGGGGCGGATCCCTCCCTGCGGGTTATGCTGGGGGCTCTGTTTTCCTGGAAAGTAGCCTTGATGCTGGGGATTTTGGCGGCCAGCGTAGTTTTATACCGGTTTTTCTGCCGCTTTCTCTGTCCTCTGGGGGCGATTTATTCTCTGTTTGCGGGGATCTCTGTCTTTGGCCTTAAGGTGCAGGAAGAAAAATGCACCCGCTGCGGAAAATGTATCAGGCACTGCAGAATGGATGTGAAGAGAGTTGGGGATCGGGAGTGCATTCAGTGCGGTGATTGCCGAAGCGTCTGTGATGCTGATGCGATTTCCTGGAAAAGACCGCTGAAAAAATGCAGAGTTTGTTCAGAAAGTATGGAAAAAGAGAACGTGTCGGCACACGAGAATTAGGAGAGTAAAGAAATGAGAGGAAAACTTTTAAAAGTTACAATTCTGGCAGGGATTATGGCTTTGATGGCTGGAGGATGCAGCCAGAGGGAAGATAAGGCCGCAGATGAGACGGAAACAAAGGCGCAGCAGGAGGCTGCTGTGGAAGAGACGGAAGAAGGAGCACAGGGAGAGGAAGCTGTGTCAGAAGAAGGGACTGAGGCAGAGGATGCGGAGATGGCCCCCGATTTTGAGACGGTGCTTTCTTCCGGGGAGACAGTCAGGCTCTCGGATTACAGAGGGAAAAAAGTCCTTCTGAACTTTTGGGCCACCTGGTGCGGTTACTGCATTATGGAATTCCCGGCTCTGGAGCGGCTGAGCGCCGATTATCCTGAGGATCTGGTGGTTCTGGCTGTGGACTGCGGGGAGGATGAGGCCACGGTACAGGCCTTTTTAGAAGAGAATGAATATTCCTTCCTGGTGGGGATGGATGAAGATTATGAGATACAGAGGCTGTATCCAACGAATGGCATTCCATATACAGTCTTGATTGATGAGAATGGGGCGGTGATGCACCGAACCACAGGAATACCCTCCAGGGAGGAAGATGAGATCTATAAATTTTACCGTGAGAACCTGGGACTGGATGAAAGATAAGGCTTTGGAAAGGGGCGGCAGATGAAAGTTGAATTGACAGAACTGTCTGGGAAAAATTATAGTTTTCTCCTGGGAGAAGAGAAGACGCCGGGGCAGATTGTAGAATTTTTAAAAAAGGATGCGCAGTTTCGCAGTTTTGGGGAGATCTTAAGGAGAATTTATCCAGGGGAAGACCTGGCTGCCGTTTTGACCCGGGAGCTTTCAGAGGCATCTGGAGAAGATCCCGCAAGCACGGGCCGAAAGGTGAGGAACTGGCTGAAGGACAAGAATATTCCGCAGAACCGGGAAGTTTTGTTCCAGATCTGTTTTGCCCTGGGAATCGGTGAAGAGGGGGCCAAGGATGTGTTCTATGCGGCCTCAGAGAATGGAATTCACTATCGGAATCCCCGGGAGCTTGTCTATGCCTTCGGGCTTCGGACAGGAGCCTCCTATCAGGAGGTCTGCCGTATCTGGCAGGAGGCCCGGCAGTTTACGGCGGGAATGAAAAAGGCACAGAAAGAACAGGATCAGAAAGTCTATACAAAGCAGATCCGGGAGGCTTTTTCACAGGTGGAGACAAAAGAGCAGCTTTTGGCTTTCCTCCAGGAGCACATGGGAGAACTGGGGGAGCTTCACAATACGGCCTATGAAAAATTTATGGAACTGCTGGGAATGCTTCGCTCTTCTGAGGATTATAACGGTATAGAAGAAAAAGAATATTCCGTCGAGGAAGTAGCGGATTCCTACCTGCGGATGCAGGTGCCCAAAACGAAAGAGAGCAAAGGTTTTACACTGCTTCAGAAGGTAATAAAGAAGCACTGGCCCAACGCCACCCGTCTCGTAAATATCTGCAACAGGAAAGAGGATGTCAGCAGAAAGATC
>DVGR01000011.1 GCA_018712605.1 Candidatus Choladousia intestinigallinarum | reverse complement strand
CATGAGGATCGTATCAGAACGATAATCGGAGAGGTATTACGAATCTGCTGATAAAGCACATTTATCCGAAACAGATAAGGATGTAAGATCCTTAAACAGGTATTCAAAAGAGAATACGGTCGGTATAAGATCTGAAGTAGAAAAACCAAAAAGATTCCAGCGGAAAACTTCAGAAAGTTTTCCAGATTAAAAGATCTTTATATAACATATCTGATGAGAAGGCTTTTACAAAAAGCATTTTCTGAAAGAGATTATATATTAAGATCAAGAAAAGAAATGTATGTAAGAACTTCTTAAAAGATCAGGAGGCGGACTCGGATAGAAATACATACAGACCTGTTTCTTGCAGTATACATTAAGAACAGCTTACATAGAACATGATCCGAAATATATTTACTCACAACAGACATTCGATAAGAAACAGAAAGAGTAAAGAACAGGAGTGGAATCTGAAAGAGACGAAGTGAAGAAGATCTGCAGAAGTGAAATCCGAAAAGGAACGTAACACGTATTCTGAGAAAAGATTCAGGTAAGATCTATAATGATATTCAGGAAATCTTAGAAGAAGACGACAAAGAAAAATTTTCTCCAAGAGAAAATTAAGACGAAACAGCAGATCAAAATTATATATACAGATCGAAATACAGAGAACGCCGTAAGAATCATGAGAAAATAGAATCATGACCATAGTGAAGAAAGAAACCATAGGTTTAAAATCTTCCGTATAGATAAAGATTTTTAAATTGTCAAATTTCAAAAATCCGATAGAGGCACAAAAAGAAAAGATCTGAATAAAAATTCTGATAAGACCAATAAACGATAACAGCAAAGGAGCAGAATACAAAAAGAAATAAAACAGATCACAATCCAGAGAAAAAAGAATGGAAAGAGTGCCGTGAATACCTGAAAAAGCTGCATGGTTTATAGATTTAAGCTCTGTGTGAAGAAACAGAATGAATCTATAAAAAACAGGAAATCATAACTCTCCGGTCACACTGTTAAAATAAAAAAATAAGCATACGCTTATAAAATAAAACAGAATATAGTATATTATTAGGAAGCTGTCCCTTTCGTGATTCAGATCACAAGGAGGCAGCTTCTTTTATGAGCCTATATGCGCAGCTTGCTTTGTTCACACCGGTTATTCCCACAAGCAACGAGCCGAGCAGCCATGCTTGCATGGATATTTGGCGGTGCTGTGTGCCAGTGGCACACGTTTAGCGCCGACCGAAGCGGAGCGTAGACCTGCCGCGAGGCTCAAATACCCTGCGCTTGCAGCGATATTTGATTTATGTGAAATCATACCTGGCAGAAAATGGTTTCAGAAACGAGGACAAAAACCATTGTTTTCCGACAGGTTGTTTTTGACAAGGAAATACAGGTATGGTACACTAAAACCAAGTTTAAGAAAGAAAAGATAATGAGGTGGGAAAATTGGACAAATACGAATACAACCTCAAGCTGGAGGAGATAGATAAACTGGTTGATCAGGGGGACTATGAGGAAGCCGCCAAGCTGGCTGATACGATTGATTGGAGACGGGTTCGGAATGTGAGAACGCTCTGCCTGATCAGTGAAATTTACGAAGCTTCGGGGAGACTGGAGGACAGCAAGAATCTTCTTCTGCGTGCATACAGAAGATCTCCTTCAGGACGTTCTATTCTCTATCGCCTGGTAGAGGTTACTACTGGTATGAAACAGTACGATGAGGCCCTGGAATTTTATACAGAGTATGTTCAGGCAGCGCCTCATGATAATAACCGTTTCATTCTTAAATATAAAATTTACAAGGGACGGGGAGCTGATCTGGAAGAGCTGATCGGTATCCTGGAAGAGTATCTGGGACAGGAATACACGGAAAAGTGGGCGTATGAGCTGGCGTCTCTGTATCAGCAGTCGGGACAGATCCAGAAATGTTTGGCTACCTGCGACGACTTGGTACTGTGGTTCCACAGCGGCAAGTATGTCATTAAGGCCCTGGAGCTGAAGAAGCGGTATGCGGCCCTCACTCCGAAGCAGCAGGAGATATATGATCAGAGGTTCATTCAGGAGGAAGAAGAGCCTGTACCGGAAGAGGATCTGGAAGAGAATGTGATCCGAAATGTGGAGAGCACGGACGGGGAGGTGCTGGCAGAGTCTATTCTGGCGGAGACAGAGAAGCAGATCGCTGGTGAGGTCACTGCGCGAAAGGCGGAGCTGGAGCAGGAAGCCAGCAAGAAGAACCGGCAGTTTTCTCCTTTGGTTGAAGAGGAAACGGAAGAGGCAGGGCAGCCTGTCCCTGAACAGCCTGCATCAGAACAGGGAGTAGACCAGCAGGAGGATCAAGAAAGGGGCAGGACAGATTACAGCCCTGAGAACCTGCAGATGGAGCTTGCCAAGAGCATGCGGGAGATTATCTCCGGGGTAGTGAAGCATACAAGTCCTCAGGAAGAGGATATACCGGCTTCTGTGGAGAAGAATCTGCAGATGCCAAGCAAGGTGACTGTACCGGAGCCGGATGTGAAGGTGGCCGGCAAGCTTTCCATTGATGATATTCTCCTTTCCATGGGAGATAAGGGAAAGGATCTGGCCAGAAATCTGAAAGCCCAGGATGAGAGTGCGGATCCTGTCTATGAGGATGCAGAGGAAGAAGAGGCGGCGCCTCAGAATCAGCCGGAGGAATCTTCGGCTGCAGCGTACGGGGATGTAGACTTAGCAGCGCCGGAATCTTCCGATGAGAGTGAATATGAGAGTGAGGAGACGGCATCCGGTGAGGACACAGGATCAGAAGAGCCGGCCTCCTATGAGGATGCGGAATATGAAGACGGCGGCCAAGAGGTGCAGGAGGAAGCCTATGGATCCTTTGCGGAAGAGTACCCGGAAGATGGGCTGACGGAAGACCAGAAGGAGGCCCTGCGCTATGCGGACAATCCGGAAAAGCTTCTCAGAAATAAGGATTCCATGCCTGTTTATCGGGAAGAACCTAAAGAGGAAGCTGCGGAGGATCTGAGCAAGACGCAGAGGATTGTAAATACAAAAGAAGAGCTTCAGAAGGCCGCAGAGAAGGAACTGCTGGCGGAGAAGACTATACGGATTCCCACGGAGGAGATTGCCAGAAGAAGAGGCAGAAATGCAGAAGAGCCGGAGGAAACGCAAAGACTGGAGGAAGATTCTGAAGAGTATGTAGAGGAAGTGTCCCGTGAAGAAGAATACCTGGAGGAGCCGGCAGAAAACCGGGATGCGGAGTACGAAGAGGCAGACCAGGGAGAAGACTCACAGGAGTGGACGGAAGAAGGCTTTGACGAAGTATCAGAGGATGCGGAGGGAGAAGCAGAAGACTGGGATGAGGATGATGAGCCTCTCATGATTCCGAAGCATCTGAGAAATCTCTTCAGTGGTTTTACGGAGATTGAGGGACTGGAGGAGCAGATTGCCAATGCGATTATTCAGGCGGAGGCAAAAGGCGGCGATCGGACTTCAAAGAACGGAAATATTCTGATCTTCGGGCCTCACGGTTCGGGCAAGACCACCCTGGCTATGAACATTGCCAAGGCTATCGCCCAGGATCGGGGGAACCAGGTTATGAAGATGGCCAAGATCTATGCGGCGGATCTGAACCGGAAGGATATTGCGGCTACAGTAGCCAAGATCGCAGGCGGTACTCTTATTATTGAAGAGGCAGGAGATCTGGAGGCGGGGACGGTAGAGCAGCTTACCACTGCCATGGAATTCCGCACCGATGGGCTGATTATTATTCTTGAAGATGAGCAGCAGTATATCCATGATCTTCTCATGCAGCATCCCAGATTTACCATGAAATTCACGGCACAGATTTATATTCCTGTGTACACGGTGGAGGAACTGGCTATGTTCGGGCAGTTCTATGCCAATGAACAGGATTTCATCATCAGCGATGAAGGGATGGAGCGGCTGGAGCAGAAGCTTTCTGATCTGGCGGAACAGGGTGAGAATGTGTCAATCAACGACGTGATCGGAATTGTCGGGGGAGCCATCCGCAGATCCAATAAATTTTTTCGTAAAATGGCCCTGGGAAAAAAGCGATATAACGATCAGGACTACATAATTTTGTTTGCAAAGGATTTTAAATAAACGAGTAAAAAGAGAGCCCGGGCTTAAAAGCCCAGGCTCTCTCCGATTAAGAAGACCTTGATCCGGCCGGGAAATGCATTGAAGCGTGTGATTACCGTGTGGCCGCAGATGCAGTCGTCGGAAAGGCAGTCTTTACAGACGCCTGTTACGGCACAGGGAGTGGAGAGATTCAGACGGGCGGCATTGGGAGGAGCCGCACAGGTGTGAATCCGCTTCAGGGCGCTTTCTGTGTCTGCCGCCACCTTATTCATGCCAGCCAACACCATAACATGCTTGGGCCCATAGACCAGGGCGGCGGCCCGGTTTCCGTTTTTGTCTACATTTACCAGCTCACCGGACAAGGTAATGGCGTTGGTACTCATAAAATAATAGTCTGCGGACAGGGCTTTGTGAAAACACTCCTGTGTCTCGGCGGGAGTTTTGGCTAAGGCCCGGTCAATCGTCTCAAAGCCAGAGGTTTTCAGGGCTTCCAGCATGCCTGTCTGCTCCAGGGTGGCGGAGCCTCCCCAGCTTACAGAGGCTCCTTCAGCCATCATCTCCAGAATTTTTTCCACCGCCTCCTTTGAAGTGGAAAAATAGTAGCCTTCCATCCGGCGCTTTTCAAGTCTTTTGATAATGGAAGCGGCCAGGGTTTCATAATACTGTTTCATAGGTGTCATATCTAACCCTCCTTCTGCTGGTATTGGATCATTTCTTTGTAAATTCTTTCGCAGTTTTTATGGTCAGAGAAAGTGAAGAAGTCATCTGCCCGCTGTCTGTACTTGTCACTCATCTGGCAGTTTCTCTCCATGTACTGACAGAGAACCTGCACCAGCTCTTCATTGGTACGGCAGATCTCGCCAAAGCCCATGGTATCGTAATAGAAGGTTCCTTCCTCATAGTGCTGGGGGATATCCAGATGGTGAAGGTAGACCACGGGCTTGCGCATATAGGCAAAATCAAACTGAACCCCTGAGAAATCTGTCACCATCAGAGCTGCCTCGCAGAAGATTTTTTCGTAACTCATGTCTCCTGTGGCGGGAATGATCTCCACGAATTCATTCTTTGTAAAGTCCTCCGCCTGAGGGCTGATTATGGGATGGAGAACGTACTGGATCCGATAGCCGTACTTCTTTGCCGCATTTAAAAGAAGAGGATCGTTGATCAAGCCGTTATATACTTTATAATAATTTGTCTCCTTAAAATTCGGATTATAGTCCCGGGCGACCCCCTCGTTTTTCGTCACTGGCAGTGCAGAATTCATTCTCCAGGTGGGGGAGAGAAGGAGGATCTTCTCCGCCCTGTTCTTCAGTCCGTCATACCGGGGGACGCCGGTAAGCTTCAGTGCGTCATATCCCTCATAATCATACACAGGCTTGGATAGGTTGGCGATCTCATATTTGGAGGCGCAGAAATACAGCTTCGTATTGTCCCGGAGCCGGTTCTGGGCCACGGCGATTTTTTGGACGGACATGCCGTGCTGCACGCAGGCCACTCCAAAATGTACGTCTCCCCGGATGGGAAGAGAGCGCTGGGTAGTGTAATCGTTAAAGGCAAATACTGTGGAATTGGAGGCAATCACCATATCTGCGTTTAAAAACAGAAGACGGTGCTTTAAGCTTCCCCTTCTTACAGGGTGAAGCCCTTCTTTCTTAAGCCTCGCATAGTCCGGGCAGGAGGGATCTAAAAGGTAATATTTATGGATTCCATCCTTGAACTGCAGGGAATACCGGTACAGATACTCAGAGGAATCCCCGCCTTTATAAATTTTGTCGAAAAAGAACCAGATCTTCCTTCTGGAAAACCAGGGGCGGAGCAGGAAGTTCAGCATCTTTAAGGGAAGCTGCTCCCGGAAGATGCCGCCCTTGTGGGACCACATCTGCTTCCACAAACGCAGTTCCTTGTAAAGGATTCTGAGTTTCTGGGATTTCCTGATATGGATGCCGTCCTTCTTCCAGTAGGACACATACGGACCGAAACGCCAGTAGGCGTAGGTGAGATCCTTACAGAACCTGCTGGTGTGGGAAGGAAAGGCAAAGTCCATCAGATAAGTCCTTCCGCCGGTGCGGAAGTAGAATTTGAGAATACGCTCCTGGGAAGAATCCGGCACAGGGATGCTCATGTGAAAGGTCTTCAGCCGGTAAAAGGACACACCGAAGCACTTTGTCATGGAGTAGCGCTGATTATACACGGGAGTATATGTTTTTTTGCCAAATTCAGCAAATACTTCTGCTTCCTGGGAAGAAAAATAATCCTGGAACCCTCCGTCGATCTCCAGGCAGCCGTTTTTGTAATCAATGAGATTGATCCGGGCCTGAATATTTCTTAAGGTTCCAAAGGGAACGCCATCGCAGGATAAAGAGATGTTATTTGGTTGGCGGAAGATATCCGGATAATAAGAAAAATCACGCTTCTTAAGCCGTACTTCCATAAGCTGCACCGGCTTTTCCCGGGTGAGGGGCTGGGGAATCCCGCAGAGGATCAGTTCTGTGTCAATCCATTCAAGGACATCTGAAAACAGCTCCGCATAGGCTGGAGCCTCCTTTCGGGGGATCAAATTTTTGTTCCGGTTGTTCAGGTTCGCAAAAATTCTTGTGTTCAGCATATATAAGGCCAGACACTGGACATAGAAAGAAGGCTTCCCGTTTTCGCCGGATTTTTTTATAAGAGGCAGAAGGAACCCGGTCAGGGGCGTGTAGTACCAATCCCTGGAAAGGCAGGACAGACAGTAGGCGAAGTCATGCTCCCTGGGAAAGAAGTAAGAAAAGGTTTGTGATCCTGTATACAAAAATTCCGGGTGCTTGTTAAAAAGAGCTGCCAGGATCTGTTTCTCCGGTTCCGGCTCCTTCCCGCATCCGTCGGCAGCCTCCAGCAGGGAAGCGGTCCGAATCAGCAGGCCATTCAGGCAGACAGGAAAGAGGGAGGGAATATACTGCAGAGAGATCCTTTGGTCTTCTGCCTCTTCCAGAGCAAAGGGCTCCCGCTCCTTTGCTTCATGTATGCAGGTCTGGGCGGGCATGACCAGAACTGTCTTTGTCTTTTCAGCTTTCGCAAAAAGAGTCTGGATAAAATCCGGAGAGAAGGAGTCGCCCTGGTCCAGAATCAGAGTATATTTTCCCTGGGCTTTGGAAAGCTCTTCCACCGTATTTTTTCTGGGATTCAGAGGATCTTCTTCTATTACGGGTAGAATCTGCATACGCTCTTTAGGGAAAGTCTGGGTGGATAGATCTGTCTCCCCATCGTGCTCCGGTCCGTGAGAGACCAGGAAGACAGTTACATCGTAAACGCTCATAGAATACGCCCTTTCTAATGGTGATATTTCTACTATCTTATCACAATTCGGGGCTGAATTCAACGCCGCCCAAAATGCAGGGATCGGCTTAAATTCTTTCTTTGTTACTGTTTACTCGTATCTTGTGAATAGTAACCCTTTTTCATTTATTTTCGGTAATGATTGCATAATTGACAAAAAACTGGTAAAATATTTACAAAACTTCAGAAACAGGAGGGATGATATATGGAAAACAAGGTAATAGTAACAATAGGAAGACAGTTTGGAAGCGGTGGACATGAAATCGGCGAAAAGCTGGCAAAGAAACTGGGTGTTGATTTCTATGACAAAGAACTGATCAAGGTTGTGGCAAAACAGAGCGGATTCTGCGAAAAGGTTTTGGAGAGCTATGACGAGAAGCCCACTAACAGCCTTCTGTATTCCATTGTCATGGACATTTATCCCTCTGCCATGTATACGGGCCCTACCATTGACCAGCAGATCTATCAGGCCACCTATGACGCGATACGGGGACTGGCGGATAAGGGGTCATGTGTGATCGTAGGGCGCTGTGCCGACTATGTGCTCAGGGACCACCCGGAACTGGTAAGCGTGTTTGTCCATGCGAATATGGATTTCCGTATGGAGCGTGTTCAGGCAGAATACCATCTTCCAGAGAATAAGCTCAAAGACTTTATTATCAAAACAGATAAGAAGAGAGCCAGCTATGCCAACTTCCAGTCAGAGAAGAGATGGGGAATGGCCTCCAGCTATAATCTCTGCCTGGAAAGCAGCGCTTTGGGGATTGACAAATCCGTGGATCTGATTTTAGACTATATCCAGTACAGACAGAAGTAAAGGATTTTGGAGGTTGTCAGATGCGGGAAACGTTTTCCAGAACGGAGATGCTCCTGGGAGCGGAAGGGATGGAGCGGTTAAAAAATGCCCATGTCGCCGTATTCGGTATCGGTGGCGTGGGAGGATATGCAGCAGAAGCTCTGGCGCGCAGCGGCGTCGGGGCTTTTGACTTAATTGATAAAGATGTGGTCAGCCGCTCCAATCTAAACCGGCAGATCATTGCCCTGGAGAAAGACATCGGACGCAGCAAGACGGAAGTGATGAAGGAAAGGATCGCCCAGATCAATCCGGCGGCCCAGGTCTGTACCCGGGACTGCTTTTTTCTGCCGGAAAGCGCCGATGATTTTGATTTCACCCAGTATGATTATGTAGTGGATGCCGTGGACACGGTGACGGCTAAGATTCTTCTGGTTCTCCGGGCCCAGGAGGCTGGGGTTCCCGTGATAAGCTGCATGGGTACGGGAAACAAGCTTCACCCTGAGCTTTTGGAGACAGGGGATATTTATGAGACCCAGGTATGCCCTCTGGCCAGGGTTATGCGGCGGGAGCTGAAAAAGAGAGGGGTAAAAAGCCTGAAGGTAGTATTTTCCAGAGAAATTCCCAGAAAGCCATACTGGGAAGAAAAAAGCGGAGAAAAGACGGTGCCGGGAAGCACCTGCTTTGTGCCGGGGGCGGCAGGCCTTCTGCTGGCTTCCCAGGTGGTTCAGGACCTGACCGGGGAAGGGTAGCGCCCTACCCGTATTCGCATTCCGCGCGACTGCGCTACTTGCTCATACGGGTTAACGTCTCTGGTGCCCAGACAGTAGGTCGTACAAGTCCGCCCTTCTGCCTGTACACCGAGACTGGCTTTTAAAGTAAAAAGATATGGAGGTATTATATGAGAGCGTATGAGAGATTTTTGAACTATGCGGTGGTCTATACTACCAGTGATGAGGAGAGTACTTCGGTTCCTACAACGGAAAGACAGTTTGATCTTGCCAGGATGCTGGTTCGGGAGCTTCAGGAGATGGGGGTTGAGGATGCCCGGGTGGATGAAAAGTGCTACGTATATGGCAGCATACCGGCGACTCCTGGATATGAAAACTGTGTGAGCTTGGGATTCATAGCGCACATGGACACTTCTCCCGACTTTGCAGGCCAGGGAGTGAAGCCGCAGGTAATAAAGGAGTATGACGGACAAGACGTGGCTCTGGGAGACAGCGGGAGAGTTCTGTCAGTGAAGCAGTTCCCCCATCTGTCCGGGCTGAAGGGGCGGACCTTGATAACCACAGACGGAACCACGCTGCTGGGTGCGGATGATAAAGCGGGTGTTGCTGAGATTATGACCATGGCGGAACGGATTCTCAAAGGTGAGATTCCTCACGGAAAGATCTGTATCGGTTTTACTCCGGATGAAGAAGTGGGGAGCGGAGCGGATCATTTTGACGTGGAGAATTTCGGGGCTCAGTTCGCCTATACGCTGGACGGGGGCGTGGAGGCGGAGGTAGTCTATGAGAATTTTAACGCCTGCTCCGCATTCTTTGAGGTTCACGGGGTAAACATCCATCCCGGAGACGCCAAGGACAAGATGGTCAATGCTTCCCTGGCAGCCATGGAGATTAACCAGATGCTTCCCTCCTGCGATACGCCTTCCCATACGGAGATGTATGAGGGATTTTTCCATCTCACCTCCATAGAAGGGAATGTGGAGAAGGCCAAGATGCACTATATTGTCCGGGATCATGACAGAGGAAGCTTTGAGGCCAGAAAAAAGCTTTTGAGATTTATCGAGAAAACTATCAATGAAAAGTACGGACCGGGGACGGCGGTTCTCCAGATACGGGACGAATACGAGAATATGGAAGAGAAGATCAAACCATGTCTGCATCTGATCGACAATGCAAAGGACGCTATGCGGGAGCTGGGAATCGAACCGGACGTATCTCCTGTGCGGGGCGGAACGGACGGAGCAAGGCTGAGCTTCATGGGGCTTCCCTGTCCCAACCTGGGGACTGGGGGCTACGCTTTCCATGGACCTTACGAGCATATTACGGCAGAGGGAATGGATACTGTGGTAGAGATCGTGCTGGGAATTATCCGCAGATATGCCAGGCTGTCGTAAGGGTTAAAAATCCTTTATGGGAGCGGGACAGCTTAGCCCTATAACCTGCCTTATATGTGGAATGCCGGAAAACTAAGGCGGAAACGCATTTACAGGGGTGGCCGGATATGGTAAAATGGACGAATGATCCGCAAATACGGAAAATCTCAGATACTTCGGAGGAAGGTATGAATCTATTTAAATACCGAATAAAGACACTGCTTAAGTACAAAGATCTTATCAAAGAGCTGGTGAGCAGGGATCTGAAGCTGAAATACCGGCGCAGTTTCCTGGGCTATGTGTGGAGCGTACTAAACCCTCTGCTGATTATGATCGTGCTGACTCTGGTATTTTCACAGATGTTCCGCAGGGACATTGTGAACTTTCCAGTCTACTATCTTACTGGCCGTACCATGTATGATTTTCTGAAGGGCAGTACCACCAGCGCCATGAAATCCGTGACAGGAAACGCAGCCTTGCTGCGAAAGGTCTATGTGCCGAAATATATTTTTACCCTGGCCAAAGTGACAAGCGCCATGGTGGATATGGTGTTCTCCCTGGGAGCCATGGTGATCGTAATGGTCGCCACCAGGGCGCCCTTCCACTGGACAGCGCTGCTGTTCCCTATTGTGGTGATACAGGTGTATATTTTTTGCTGCGGCCTGGGATTTTTCCTGGCTCAGCTCAATGTTTTCTTCCGGGATATCCAGCACATTTATGCGGCGGTGCTTACGGCATGGCTGTATCTGACCCCCATTATGTACCCCATTGAGCGGCTGGGAGAGACACTTACCTTTATCGTCAAAGGGCTTAATCCTTTGTACTATTATGTGGCTCAGTTCAGGGATCTGATTTACTACGGGCAGTTTCCGGGGCCCAGGGTATTCTGGGGAGGCTGGCTCATCGCCTTTGTGATGCTGGCAATCGGCGTCTGGTCCTTCCAGCGCTCAAAAGATAAATTCATATTATATATCTGACAGGGGAGGACAAGATGGAGAATTATGTAGTTGACGTGAAGGATCTGACCATCCGCTTTAACCTTTCCAGCGAGAAGGTGGACAACCTGAAAGAATATGCCATTAAGCTTGTGAAAAAAGAGCTTATGTTTCAGGAATTTCTGGCCCTGAAGGGAGTGTCTCTCCAGGTGAAGAAGGGGGAGGCCTGGGGGCTGGTGGGGACTAACGGTTCCGGCAAGTCTACGCTTCTGAAGACCATCAGCGGAATCTTAAAGCCGTATAAGGGGACAGTCACCACAAAGGGAAAGATCGCCCCTCTCATTGAGCTGGGGGCAGGGTTCGATGGAGACCTGACAGCCAGAGAGAATATTTTCCTGAACGGGATGGTGCTGGGGCACTCCAGAAAATTCATGGAGGAACATTTCGATGAGATTGTGGAATTTGCCAATCTGAAGCGTTTTTTGGACTCTCCCATTAAGAATTTTTCTTCCGGTATGAAAGCCCGGCTGGGATTTTCCGTGGCAACCATGGTAGATCCAGATATCCTCATCGTGGATGAGGTGCTGGAAGTGGGAGATTTCCAGTTCCGGCGCAAATGCAATGAGAGAATGCGGCAGATGCTCTCGGGAGGGACCACCCTTCTGTTTGTGTCCCACAATACGGATACAGTGAAGCGGCTGTGCGACCATGCTCTGTGGCTGGACAATGGAGTAGTGAGGATGGCGGGACCTGCGGAGGAAGTCTGCGATGCCTACAAGGAAGAGCAGGAGGCAGCCATACGGGCAAGAAAAGAAAAAAGGCGGGCCAAGCTGAGAAAACAGGGAAAGAAATACGATTATCTGATCGTAGGGGCGGGACTCTACGGCTCTGTCTTTGCCAGGGAGCTGACCAGATCCGGAAAGCGCTGCCTTGTGATCGACAAGAGGGATCATATCGGAGGCAACATCTATACGGAGGATGTGGACGGCATACAGGTTCACAAATATGGGGCCCATATTTTCCATACCAGCAATACAGAAGTCTGGAAGTACGTAAACAAGCTGACGGAGTTTAATAATTATATTAATTCTCCGGTGGCGGTTTATAAGGACGAGCTGTATAATCTTCCCTTCAACATGAATACCTTCTACAAAATGTGGGGACTGAAAAAGCCCCAGGAGGTGAAGGAAGAGATTGCCAGACAGATTGCGGATCTGAATATCACGGATCCCCAGAATCTGGAGGAACAGGCTCTCTCCCTGGTGGGAAGGGATGTGTATGAGAAGCTGGTGAAGGGTTACACGGAGAAGCAGTGGGGAAGAGACTGCAGGGATCTCCCGTCCTTTATTATCCGCCGCCTCCCTCTGCGTTTTACGTATGACAATAACTACTTTAATGACCGGTATCAGGGAATCCCTGTGGGCGGCTACACAAACCTGGCCCAGAAGCTGCTGGATAATGTGGATGTTATGACAGGTACGGATTTCTTTGAATACAGAAAAGAAAATTCTCACATGTACGACAAGGTCATCTACACGGGTATGATCGACGAATACTTTGATTATTGCCTGGGACATCTGGAATACAGGACGGTTCGTTTTGAGACGGAACGGCTGGAGGAAGAGAATTACCAGGGGAATGCTGTTATGAATTATACAGAGAGGCAGATTCCCTATACCAGGATCATTGAGCATAAACATTTTGCTCCGGAGGAAGAGAGGGAAACCCCCAAACCCTTCACGGTGATTTCCAGAGAGTATCCTCAAGAGTGGAAGCCTGGAATGGAGCCTTACTATCCTGTGAACGATGAGAAAAACAGCCGGCTCTATGAACAGTATCTGGAGCTTGCCAAGAAAGAGAAGAACGTCCGGTTTGGAGGAAGGCTTGGTTCCTACCGGTATTATGATATGGATAAGGTGATCGAAGCCGCACTGAAGGACGCAGAAGAAGAGCTGGGGAGACGCTGAGATGATAACAGTCTGCGTGATATGGGACGGAGAACAGGAAAAACTGAATAAAACGCTGAATAGCTTGGAAAAACAAGGGCCGGATTTTCAAAAGGAGATCCGGCTTAAAATCCTGTGCGGGAAAAGCGAGGATGAGGTGGAAAGCGCTCTTTTGAGCGGGGCTGAATACTTTTTCGGAAGAGATAAACGGGAACTGCTGGCGGCCCTGGAAGGGATTTTCTACGGTCTTGAGACAGAGCTTGTTACCGTGGCTGAGGCCGGAGAGGCCTGGCAGGGACAGTCTCTGGCCAGGGGCTGTTCCATGCTCATGGAAGCGGAAGAGGCGGACGGACTGCTCTGGCAGCATGCCGGGGGAAGGAAGACTGCCGGGCGTACGAAAAAAGGGGCCGATGGACCGGTTCAGGGAAAGATATATTCCCTTGACCGGGCGGAAGATATTCTTCAGATTCCAGCCTGCCTTCACGGAGCCGTCTTAAAATCCCAGGCCGTGCGGGGAGAATCCTATGAGGAAGCATACGGCCCGTGTATGGAAGAGGCATTTCTCTTTCGGATCCTTATGAAAAAGGGGAGGGTTCTCGCCCCCAGAGAGCTGGGGTTTTCCGGGACTTCCCCCATGTATGACGACAGAGTTTTAAAGCCTCAGTGGGAAGATCCCTCCTGGTATCTTGCAGTGGCCAGGGAATACTGCCTGGGTCTTCTGGAAGAGGATAAGAGAAGGTTTGGTACCCCCAGGCTTTTCGCCCAGGCTCAGGCGGCTTACGCCGTGCGCCATATGTTTGACATTAATACGGACAACCGTGATCGCCAGGTTTTAAATGGAAAAGACTGGACACAGTTCCTGGAAGACTGCCGCAGGGCCATGGAGATGGTGGATAAGAAGCTGCTGCTGCCGGATGAAAATCTTCACGTGGAGAGAAGGATGCAGTATTCCATCTGGCCTCTGATGATGAAGCTTGCATGCCGGGAGCGGGAGAAAAAGGAGATCCTTCCCATGGCCTTCGTGGATCTGACGGAGGAAGAGAAAGGATGCATCCGTCTGGAGGGTTCCTTCGACCAGATCGGGGCGGGGGAGAAGGGGAGCCTGCTGGTAAAATACAGAGGAAACCGGATTCCATACACCAAGAGTCCCAGGTACGCAAAGCTCTGTTTCTTTGGACGGCCTCTTGTGAAAAAGTATGCCTTTGCCGTGGCTCTTTCAACAGAGATGCTGATGGAGGGAGGGGAGCTGAGCTTTTGGATTACAGACGGGAAAAAAGAACAGAGAATGCTCACGGGAGCCCTCCGCTACACGGCTGGATTTACCCATCTTCTGGAGCATTCCTGCCGGCGCTATGGGAAGTATGTCCTGTCCTTCCGGCTGAGCGGCGGCTTGGCCCTGGCAGTGACCATAAGAAAGACGGGAAAGGCCGGGGGATTTATTCGGGAATGGAGATTTTTAAAGGAAATTCTCACTTCACCCTATGGTTCCAGGAAGCTTTTCCTGATAAGGCTCTTATATTGGCTGACCAGGCCCGTATACAGGAGACGCCATATCTGGCTGACCTTTGATAAGCTGTACAAAGGGGGAGACTGCGGGGAATATTTTTACAAATATATGGTGAAGGAGAAGAAGCAGGGAATCACGCCTGCCTATGTCATAAGGGAGACTGCTCCGGATCTGAAGCGGCTCAGGCAGGAAGGCTATCAACCCCTTCTCTACAGGAGCGTAAAGCAGAGGCTGGCGTATCTGAATGCGGAGATGATTTTTGCCACTCACAGCGCAGTACCCTCCTTCTGCGGTTTTGACCGCTGGGAGGTGCGGTTTGTCCAGGATCTGCTGCGGGGGACCAATACCTGCATCCAGCACGGACTTTCCGTGCAGGATCTCACCTTCGATTCTAACCGGGCGGTAAACAACAATAAACGGTATTACTGTGCGTCTCCCAATGAAATTCAGAACCTCTCCAAGCCGGAATACGACTATCCGCCCCAGACCCTGAGACTTACGGGAATTCCCAGATATGACGGCCTGGTGAACCGGGATCAGAAGCAGATCCTCATAACGCCCACCTGGAGAGCGTATATTGCCATGCCTGCGGTGATGGGAAACGCGAGGCCCTACAGTCCAGAGTTTAAGCATACGGATTATTTTAAGCTGTATGACAGGCTGATCACCAATGAAAGACTGGTGCGCACGGCCAGGGAACAGGGGTACAGGATCGTGCTGCTTCTTCACCCTGTGACCAGTTCCCAGAGAAGGGATTACCCGGAGGATACAGATACCGTTAAGGTGGTTACGGCCCTGGAGACCAGCTATGAGAAGATTCTCACGGAATCCAGCCTGATGGTCACAGATTACTCCGGTGTTCAGTTTGATTTCGCCTATATGAGGAAGCCGGTGGTGTATTTTCATTCGCCCAAGCTCCCGCCTCATTACCAGGAGGGAGGGTTTTCCTATGAGACCCAGGGCTTTGGGGAGATCTGCCGGGATCCCCAGGAGACGGCAGAGCTTCTGTGCAGTTATATGAAGCAGGGATGCGCCCTGAAGCCGGAATATAAAGAGAGGCAGGATGCGTTCTTTGCCTTTGACGACCATGAAAACTGCAGACGAATTTTTCAAGATGCCATGGAGTACAGGAAATGTTTTGGATCAAACAGTATTTAAAGATGCTTCTGCAGAATGTGCTGCTTCCGGCAGTCTACTTCTGCTTCCGCCATAGGCCCGTGAGAAAGGGAAGCGTGCTTTTTGCGGACGGCCATCACCGGGAGATGCCCTTTTCCATGAAGCGGATGTACCAGGCCGTAGAAGCCCAAAAAGACATGTACCACACAGAGCTTTTTATAGAGGACTTTAACCAGATGTCCTTTGTGAAGACGGTGGGATTTCTTCTTCGCTTTATGCGAAGCTACGCCACGGCGGAATACGTTTTTATCTGCGATTACTTTCTGCCGGCGGCTGCCTGCCGCAAACGCAGGGAGACCACTCTGGTGCAGTTATGGCATTCCTGCGGGCTGATGAAAAAGATTGCCTTTGACGCAGGACAGGATATCCCCAAGAATTACCGGGGGAACATGTTTGGCAATTATACGTGGCTTACCATGAGCGCTCCTGTCTGCGTGCCGGTCCATGCCAGGGCCCTGCGCATGGAGCAGGAGAGGATCAGAGCCACAGGAATCTGCAGGACCGATTATTATTTTGATCCTCAGTGGAATCAGGGGTGCAGGGAAAGGTTCTTTCAGGAGCATCCTGGAGCTAGGGGAAAAAAGATTGTCCTCTGGGCGCCTACCTTTCGGGGAAATGCCGCCATGCCCCGGCTGGAGGGGCTTTCGGCCGTGCGCCGTGCGGCAGAGAAGCTGGGAGATTCCTGGTATTTTCTTTTGAAAGCCCATCCCCATATTGACGGGCGGGAGCAGGTGTCCAATACACAGATCCCCACAGAGGAACTTTTGTGCGTGTCGGATCTCCTGATCACCGACTATTCCTCTGTACTGTTTGATTATCTGATTTATGAAAAACCGGTGCTTCTGTTTGCGCCGGATTTAAGAGAATACGAAAGGGAACGGGGATTTTACATTGATTACCGTTCCATGCCCTTTCCCATTGTGGAGAAGGGGGAAGAGCTGCCGGAAGCGATTCCTGCCAGCATCGAGAGCGCACAGGAGCGCAGCGGGGAAATACATGAATTTCGCATGAAGTATACGGGAGCCTGTGACGGCAGAGCTGCAGAGCGGATTATGGAGCTGGCGGGCATGCAAGGGCCTGACCGGCATGAAAGGAGGCCAAGATGAATATAGCCATTATTTTTGCAGGAGGAAGCGGAGTGAGAATGGGGGCCGGAGTTCCCAAGCAGTTTCTGGAGATTAACGGGAAGCCGATTCTGATTCACACCCTGCTTTTGTTTCAGGAGCATGAAGAGATTGATAAAATCTATCTGGCAGTGGGAGAAGAATACATTCCCTATGCCTGGCACCTGGCGGAGGAGTTCAGGATTGACAAGCTTCAGGAGGTAGTAGCCGGGGGCGAGACGGCCCAGGATTCTATTTACAATGCTCTGGCAAAGGCTTTGGAGGAAAACCCAGAGGATTCTATTGTGCTGATCCATGACGGGGTGAGGCCTATGGTGGACTACGGAGTGATCAGTGAGAACATTGCCGCCGTGCAGGAGTATGGCAGCGCCATCACCTCCACTGCCTGCTATGAGACCATTTTGCTCAGCAAGGACGGGGCCACCGTGGACAGCCTTCCGCTTAGGAAAGAGACCTACGCCGCCCAGGCGCCCCAGAGCTTCTATCTGAAAGATATCCTAGAGGCCCATGAGGCCATCCGCAAAAAAGAGAGCCGGTATGAAAATATGGTAGATGCCTGCACCATTTACCGGGCTTTGGGAAAGCAGCCCCACATTGTTTTGGGAAATCGGGGAAATATTAAAGTAACCACCCCGGAGGATGTGTATATGTTCCGAGCACTGATTCAGTACAAAGAAAACGAGCAGGCCTTTGGCCTGGGGCTGACCGACCGGCTGGCCGTAAAGATGAACCGGTACCGGAAAAAGACAAGTAAGAAGTTTCCTATAGAATAAAAAGCAGAGCTGGTAACACAGGAGGGAAGAATGGAAAAGCTTCAGTTGACGAAAGACCCTGTCCTGCAGAGAGATCTGGAGGAAATCGCAGATTCAGAGATGATACAGTGGGAGCGGTTTCGGGGAAAGACGATTTTGATTACAGGGGCTACCGGCCTGATCGGAAGCCAGGCGTCCATGGCCCTGACTCTGGCAGGGAAAAAAAGGGATTTGAATCTCAAGGTCCTGGCCCTGGTGCGAAACAAGGAGAAGGCAGAGAAGATGCTGGGAAGCTGTCTGGGGCATGGGCTTTCCTTTCTGGTGGGAGACGTGACAGAGCTGCCTAAGATGGAGGAAAGGATTGACTTTATCCTTCATGGGGCCGGAGTGACCGCCTCCAAACAGTTTGTGGAAAAGCCTGTGGAGACGATTCTCACTACCTTGAAAGGAACCCAGGCCATGCTTGATCTGGCCAAAAGTCAGGAAGCGGAGGGAATGGTATATCTCTCATCTATGGAAGCCTATGGGGTGGTGGATCCAGAGCATTATATTGTAAAAGAGAGAGATTACGGATATATCGATCCCCTGGAAGTGCGCAGCAGCTACTCGGAGAGCAAGCGGATGGCGGAAGGGCTGTGTGCGGCTTACGCTCATGAGTACGGCCTGCCTGTGAAAAACGCAAGGCTGGCCCAGACCTTCGGGGCGGGAATTCCCCAGAGTGAGAACCGGGTATTCGCCCAGTTTGCCAGAAGCATTCTCAAAGGGGAGGATCTGGTGCTGCACACGGACGGAAGCAAGGCCCACTGCTACTGCTACACCTCCGATGCGGTGCTGGGGCTTCTGAAGATTCTCCTGGAAGGAGAACCGGGGCAGGCATATAATGTCTCCAACGAAGAAACCTTCTCTACCATCCGTGAGATGGCGCAGATGCTGGTGGACGGCTATCCCCAGTCTGGCTCCAGGCTGGTCTTTGACATTCCAGAGGACGCCAATCTCTACGGCTACGCCCCT
Source organism: Candidatus Choladousia intestinigallinarum (assembly GCA_018712605.1). Taxonomy (GTDB): domain Bacteria; phylum Bacillota; class Clostridia; order Lachnospirales; family Lachnospiraceae; genus Choladousia; species Choladousia intestinigallinarum. The sequence continues at coordinate 6,636 of DVGR01000011.1, read as the reverse complement.
CCATCCAGGATGCTGGTAAATTCTGAAAAGCTTCAGGCGCTGGGGTGGAAGCCTCAGGTGAACCTGGCCGGGATGTACAGCCGCCTGATGGAGAGCATGAAAGGCTGGAAGGAGTTTCAAAAGGGTCAGGAGGAGTAGGATGGCAGAAGAAAAGAGATATGCGGATTCACCTGTATGGAAGGAACTTTCCGGCAGGCGGATCCTTCTGATGGGAGTAAAATCTTCTCTGAAGCAGAGCTTTCTTCAGAACCTGTCCCATATGGGAACCCAGATGGGCTGGGAGTTTCAGGTTCAGGAAGATCCCAAGGAAATCAGAAAGGGAGATCTCATCTTTATATTCGGACTGGTCAGAGAGAAGAGATACGCATCCTGGAAGGAGCTGCGCAGTCTTCTGGAAACTCTTCGGCTTCTAGAAGGTTCAGAGTTTGAAGCGGCGGCCTTCATTACGGGGACGGAGGTTTACGGCAGGCTCTATGGAAAAGAGAGAACCATACGGGAAGATGAGATGGGATATGTAAGCCATCTCCTGGAGGAAGATACGGGATCCTTCTGTATGCGAATGGCAGAAAACCTGGCGGGAAGGCTTGCCAGGGAAAAAAATCTTCCCGTGAAAATACTGCGGACGGCCAGGACATGGGAGGACACTGTCAGCGACACGGTGCTGGCGGAGGGAGTGGCCGGGGATTTTGGCAGCCACATCCAGCAGCTTATCCAGGGGGCGGTGCTGGCGCTGCTCTGGGGAAAGCCTGGACAGGCTTATAATCTCCCCTGGGAGGAGACGTCTTTTGAAGAAAATTCTCAGAACAGAAGTCCTCTCTCTCCGATTCCCCTGAAACCGGATACTGAGAAACTGGAACAGCTGAGAAAAGGATAATGGAGGCTTTCTTGACCATGCTTCGGGATTTTTTAAATGAATTCGAGCTGGACTGGGCTATGGCGCCTGTACGCTCCGGCATGATTCCAAGAGACAAAATAAATAAAAAGAGAATTTTGGTGGCAGGAGGCGAGGAAAGCCTGCGGCAGGCTGTGACCTGGTCCTTTCTGGCCTGGAATGACCGGGAGGATGTTTCCTTAAAGGCAGAACAGTACGGTCCAGGAGAAAAGATACCCCAGGAGAGCTTTCGGGAGGCAGATTACATTGTATTTCCAGGACTTTGTTCCAGAGCTCTGCCAAAGGATCTGGATTCGTGTATGGACTGGCTGGAAGGGTGGTTTAGCCTGCTGGAAGAAGCAGGCGCCAATTCGCCAAAGGCCAGGCTGATCCTTCTCTCGGACGGACGTACCTTCGGGAAGCTGGGCCGGGGATTTGCGGCCTCGGAGTATGAGGAAGGGAAGACAGATCCCCTGGGGGAAGAGTTTTCGGATCAGTACATGATGCAGGCGGCGGAGGGGATCTTCCTTGCCTGGGCGAAAGAGAATAAAAGAGAGTTTAATATACTGCGGACCGGCTGGCTGTACGGGCCGGAGATCTCTATGCTGGACCATCCTCTTTGCCGGCTGGCACGGCTTACAGCCCAGGGAAAAGAAGAAGAGATTCCCATTGTGCCGGATCAGGATTCTTATACCTGCATCCACGATCTTCTGACAGCTCTTCAGTTTGTACTGACTTGCTGCCCTTCCGGGAAGGTATTTCATGTGAAGGGATTGGATTCAGATGCCACGGCTGCAGAGATGGCGCTGATACTCCACCGGAATTTCCCGGAGATCTGCCGGCTGGATCTGGCGCACCAGGAGGCGGGAGAGAATCAGGGGATTCTGCTGAACACGCAGCTTCTTAGCCATTACGGCTTCGAGCCCCGGGTAAGCCTGGAGGACGGGCTGATTATTCTGGTAAAGAGCCTGCAGAATACAGGGGAAGTGTTTATCTTTGACAACACTTACCTGGGAAAGCTTGAGAAGGTTCACGAAATCCTTCTGGCCTATCTTTTAGAGATAGACAGGATCTGCCGCAAGCATAAGATCAAATATTTCCTGGCGGGGGGAACCCTCCTGGGAGCGATCCGCCATAAGGGCTTTATCCCCTGGGACGACGATGCCGATGTGATGATGCTGCGGGAGGATTATGAGCGGTTCCTGAAGGTGGTTCGGGATGAGCTGCCGGACAATATTTTTCTGCAGCTTCCCTGGACGGAAAAGGGAAACCACAATCCTTTTACAAAGCTTCGGATTGACAATACCCTTTTTGCCACGGAATTTACAGGGCATTTTATGGAGATGCACAATGGAATTTTCTTCGATGTGCTTTCCCATGACAAGACAGGGAATCACCCTTGGTCCCAAAAGCTGCATCTGATGTTTACCATGCTTACTCGCTCCATTGTGTTTAATAAATGGGGGGACACGGACATTAAAGGGGGAGGGGCCCATCCGCTGATCTGTAAATTCGTAGATAAGGCCAAGTATCTGATCCCCATGAAATTTGCCGAATGGGCCCAGGAGAAATCCCTCACCTTCTTTAAGAACCGGGACAGCGACTATCTCTATGACGGGATGGGACGGAATCTGAAGAGGGGAGCTTTCCCCAAAAAATGGCTGGAGGAGGCTGTGTATGTGGAATTTGAGGGGTATGAGTTTCCCGTGCCCAGGGACTATGACCAATACCTGACCTGGCTTTACGGGGACTATATGCAGATGATTCCCGTAAGCCAGAGAAGAACCAGCCACAGTATCGTGGTAATGGATCTGGGGGCTTATTCAAATTTCGGCATCAAAGACAGCGGGAAGGAAGAAAAGACAGATTCTCAAGATTCAGAAAGGAAGGTGGCAGATGCTTTCGGTGATACTTCCGGCGTACAATGAAGAGAAAATGATCCGTACGGCGGCCAACACCATCGGTGAAATACTGGTCAAAGCGGGCATACCTTATGAAATCATTTTTGTAAACGACGGTTCCCGGGATCACACCTGGGAGGAAATTCAGAAGACAGCCGGGGAGAGGGCTGAAGTCCAGGGAATCCGGTTTTCGAGGAATTTCGGAAAAGAAGCGGCCATGATGGCCGGTCTGGCCGCAGCCTCCGGGGAATGCTGCGCCGTGATGGACTGCGATCTGCAGCATCCGCCGGAGACTTTGGTGGAAATGTACCGGCTGTGGGAGCAGGGATATGAGGTTGTGGAAGGAGTCAAGAGAAGCAGGGGAAAGGAAAGCACCGCTCATCGTATGAGCGCCGGCCTGTTTTACAAGATTATCTCCCGGGCAGTGAGGATTGATATGTCCAGAGCCTCTGATTTTAAGCTTTTGGACCGGAAGGCTGTGGATGCGATTCTCTCCCTGCCGGAGAGGAATCTGTTTTTCCGGGCCCTCTCTTCCTGGGTGGGTTTTCGGACGGCTTCCGTGGAGTTTGACGTGCAGGAGCGCACAGAAGGAGAATCCAAATGGTCTACCTGGTCTCTGATCCAATATGCGGTGAAGAATATTGTGGCGTTTTCCACAGTGCCTATGCAGTGCGTAACGGTGGCCGGGGTAGTGGTCTTTGTGTTGGCGGTAGTTTTGGGAATTCAGTCCCTGGCAAAGTATTTTTCCGGTCATGCAGTGGAAGGTTTCACCACAGTGATCCTTCTGATTCTGATCATTGGCAGCATCATCATGATCAGCCTGGGGATCATCGGGTACTATATTGCCAAAATCTATGAGGAAGTAAAAGGCAGGCCCCGGTATATCATTGCGGAAAAAACCAGAAAGAAGGAAGAGTGATATTCCAGGAAACAGCGGAATAAACATAGAAAAACAGCGTGCGGATTTTCTGTGGAAAAGGAGTTGTATGAATCTTCTCTGGGGCGCTATGCTGATCATTGGAATTATTTATGGAATGGCCGCCGGCCATACAGAAGCTGTGTCAGAAGCCGTTCTCTCATCGGCCAGGGAGGCTGTGAGCTTGAGCTTGACCATGATGGGGGTGATGGCTTTCTGGACAGGGCTGATGGAAATTGCAAAGGATGCCGGATTGATTTCGTCTATAGAGAGACGGATTCAGCCCTGCATCCGTTTTTTGTTTCCCGGGATTCCTCCGGGACATCCTGCAGGTTTCTCCATCGCCGCCTGTTTTCTGGCTAATTTTTTCGGCCTTGGAAGCGCCGCCACTCCTGCGGGGCTGAAAGCCATGGAAGAGCTGTCCATGCTGGAAGAAGAGCGCAGAAAAGGACTTGTGCCGGGGAGACCCCAGGAAAAAGGGACGGCAAGCCGGGAAATGTGCGCCTTCCTGATCCTGAATATTTCCTCCCTGCAGTTGATTCCTGTGAACATTATTGCCTACCGGACTCAGTACGGAAGCACAAATCCCACTGGGATCGTAGGGCCGGCTATTTTGGCTACAGCCGTAAGTACAGGGGTGGCAGTGGTGTTTTGCAAAGGGATGGATTTGCGGAAGAAGAGGGAATAATTTAGAGCGTACGTTTTCGGATATGGTAAAAAACAGCGGCTTGAATAACCATACGCCGTATAGTAAACTTGAGACACGGGAGGAAAAATCATGCGTGTGATCATATGTGACGATGAGAAAAGCACCTGTGCCAGGCTGGAGCAGATGCTTAAGGAAATATCCCTGGAAAAGAGCATGGAGCTGGAAATCGACGTCTTCTTTGAGGGGACTGCCCTCACCCGGTATCTGGAAAGGGAAGCGGCGGCGGATATTTTATTTCTGGATATTCAGTTTCCGGGGGAGGGGATCAACGGCGTGGAGGTAGGAAAATACATTCGGGAGACGCTGAATAATCCCCATATGTTTCTGGTGTATATCTCTTCCAGGGAAGAATACGCCATGGAGCTGTTCCAGAACCAGCCCTTTGATTTTCTGGTAAAGCCTGTCAGCAAAGAACGGCTGGCCCGGGTAATGGAGAAAATATTCGCCGCCGCCGGAAGGAGCCGGCGCACCTTCAAATATAAAAGGCAAGGGCAAATTTGCCAAATCAGATACGAAGACATCTTATATTTCCAAAGTGAGGGAAGAAAGATCAGTATTGTGACGGACAGCGGTACAGAAAGCTTCTACGGCAAACTGTCGGAGGTGGAGAAGGAGTGTCCCGGGAGTATGTTTCTGCGGATTCATAAGTCCTTTCTGGTGAATATGCAGCATACCAGGGAAATCACTTATGAATGGATGAAAATGGGAAACGGAGACGTACTGGACATCAGCAGGGCCAACCGTGCGGCTGTAAGAAGAAAAATAATGGAGAGTATGACGGATGAAATACGAAATGGCGGCTGAACTGCTCCTTGGATTATTTGCAAATGGGATCCGATTTTACGCAGTAAAAAGATTTATGGATTTTTTTGTTTCCAGGGACAAATGCCAGTGGAAGTATGAGTGGAGCTTATATATCCTTGGGTGCGTGGGTACTTATGCCGTCAGTCTGATCTTCCTTTCACCCGGATGGAAGCTGATCGCAAATATTCTGGCTTTATTGCTGCTGACAGTTCCATACCAGGTAAAGCTCTCGAAAAAACTGCTGATGGCATTGTCCATCTATGCGGTAAGCGCTCTGACGGATATCCTGGTGGTACAGCTATTGACAGGATATGAGTCGGGAAAAATGGTAGGGGGAGTTTACAATCTGATCGTAAGCCTGGCGTTCCTGCTGATCTCTGCTTTTTTAAAGAGAGCGGGGGATTATGAGAGAGATACTCCCCTGCCGTCTTATAATATGGTTGTATTGGGGATGATTCCCCTTATCAGCGTTATCAGCATATACCTTATTGACCTTCTGACAGACCACAGCAGGCTTCCGGTTCTTGCTGCGGCATTTGGTCTTATAATTATTAACATGCTTCTATTCTGTTTGTATCAATCATTAATAAAATTTTATCTGGCAAAAATAAATGAAAAGAAGCTGGAACAGATGACAGCCATGTACGCCTACCAGCTTGAGGTGGTGCAGGAGTCTGAGGAACATATTAAGGAGCTTCGTCATGATATGAAGCACCATATCCTGGAGCTGTCGGCCATGGCACGGCAGGAGGAGAAGGGAGATATGGTACAGTATTTAAAACAGATGGAGCAGTTTATGCTGAATCCTGCTGAAAAAGTTTCTACGGGAAACAAAGAAATCGACGGGGTACTAAACTATATGCTCCGTCAGGCAGACCAGCAGTTAAATACGGTGGATCTGGATATTCAAATTCCCAAACGGATGTACAGCGCCAATTTTAATATCTGTGTAATTTTGGGAAATCTTCTAGACAATGCGCTGCGGGAGGCTCGTGGCTCCCAGGATAAATATTTGTCGGTGCAGATGCGCACCAAGAGTGATGTCCTGCTTATTTTTATTGAAAACAGCTATGACGGTAAGATAGCGATGGAAGAGGACACCTTTAAGACGACCCAGAAGGACAAGTCCCTTCACGGCTTTGGACTGGAGAGTGTGAAGCAGATTATTTCCGCCTGCAGAGGAGACATGAAGATCGAGTATACCGAAAACCGCTTTCAGGTACAAGTGCTGTTGTATCTGTCCAATATTCTGTAAAAGGTGTAAAGTAAAGACATTTTTAGGAAAAGGGGCGCCGCATGAGAGCGGCGCTCTTTTGTGTCATCTCTCTTCTGAGATATCTTCCAGTTTTAGCAGAAATCTATACAGTTTTTGTCAATGAACGTCTCTGGAAAAGGATATATGCTATAGTATGGACACTGCTGTTTGTCTCTGATT
>DVGR01000091.1 GCA_018712605.1 Candidatus Choladousia intestinigallinarum | reverse complement strand
GATTTACAATATTTAAATGCATTTTCTGCGCTGCCGTGTTTCTTTTGATTGCTTATCCGTTATATTACGTGGTGATCGCGTCCGTCAGCGATCCCATGAAAGTTGCGGCAGGAGAGGTGATTCTTTGGCCTAAAGGGCTGACCTTGGAAGGGTACAAAATGGTATTTGAGGAAAAGGATCTCTGGATCGGTTACAGGAACACGATCTTTTATACAGTGGCGGGAACCCTGATCAACATTCTTGTAACCTTTCCAGCAGCCTTCGCAGTATCCAGAAAGGAATTTCTTCCCCGGCGGGTCATTATGTTTTTGTTCGTCTTTACCATGTTCTTTAATGGCGGGCTGATTCCTACTTATATCCTTATGAGAAACCTAAACATGATTAATTCCATCTGGGTATTTTTGATCCCTTTTTCTCTTAACGTATACAATTTTATCATCGTAAGAACATTTTTTGAAACAAGTATTCCTGAAGAGCTGTATGATGCGGCAAAGATTGACGGCTGCGGGGATTTCAGATGTTTTATGCAGATTGCCATGCCTTTGTCAAAAGCGATTGTGGCGGTTATCGGCCTTTACTATGCGGTAGCTCACTGGAATGATTATTTTACGGGCCTTCTCTATGCAAGAGATTTGGAATTTAAGCCGCTGCAGCTTGTGCTGCGTGAGATCCTTCTTGTGGCCCAGTCCACTTCACAGACAGGGGGGACGGGCAGCGGCTATGCCATTTTGTCTGTAATCAGTATGAAGTATGCGATTATTATTGTTTCTACTATTCCAATTATGATTCTCTATCCGTTTCTTCAGAAGTATTTTGAAAAGGGAGTAATGATAGGAGCCATAAAAGGCTAGAAAAGGTGAAGGGAAAATCTATGAAGGCTAAAATTCGGTATGACAGATATTTTGAAATCGGCAGGGTAAACAGGAGAATGGGCGGATCCTTTGTAGAGCATTTGAACCGATGCGTGTATGGGGGGATTTATGAGGAAAACCATCCTCTCTCAGATTCTGAGGGCTTCAGAGAAGATGTGAAGGAATTAGTGAAAAATTTTAAAGTGACCTTGCTTCGTTATCCTGGGGGCAACTTTGTGTCCTCCTATCATTGGAAGGACGGCATTGGCCCCAGGAAGAACCGTCCCGTCCGCTATGATCTGGCCTGGGGATGCAGGGAAACGAACCAGGTGGGAACGGACGAATTTGCGCGATACGTCCGTGAGCTGGACGCAGAGCTTATGATGAGCGTAAATCTGGGAACCGGCACGCCTAAAGAAGCCGCAGAGCTGGTAGAGTATTGCAATATAGAGAAAAACACCTATTACAGCGACCTGAGAAGAAAAAATGGCTCAGAGTTTCCATACAATGTAAAGCTGTGGTGCGTGGGAAATGAGATGGATGGAAGCTGGCAAACAGGACAGATGGATCCCTTTGCGTATGCCAGGGCATACCGGGAGACGGCCAAAATGATGCGGCGGGTGGATCCGAAAATTGAACTGGCAGCCTGCGGTTCCTGCTCCAATGAACCCCTGCATGAGAGCTTTGGAAAATGGGACCGGGTAGTATTAGAAGAAGCCTATGAATGGATCGATTATCTGTCCCTCCACAGGTATTATGGCTTTGACGTTGTGCAGGATCTGGTATATCCCAGGAAGGAGACAATGGACGATGGGGCATGGATGGTTCATGATTTGGACAGTATGATCGTGACAATAGGCTCTTTGCTGCAATACGTAAAAGGATTGCTGCGGTCTGATCATGAAGTATATATATCCTTTGACGAACTGGGGATTTTGCCTAAAAAAGCCAGACATTCCTCAGGGATAGTATATGATTCTTTTACGGAATATGACGCTGTATTGTTTGGAGGGCTTCTGTGCGTTTTGTTAAACCATGCGGATCTTGTGAAAGTCTGCTGTCAGGCGCTGCTGACAAATGAGAATGGAATGTTTACGGTCTTTCCGAAAGGCCATACGATTGTACAGCCCATTGCATTCCCATTTAAAAATTTTGCGGACTGTATAGGTGGTACAGTTCTTGCGCAGGTCGGTGAGTGGCCTCAGATTGAGACGGACCATTACGGTCTGGCTTCCTGCGCATCCGCTGCATGTATCTACTTTGAAGAGAGGAAAGAAATACGGATTTTGGCCGCCAATTTTTCTGCAGAAGATTCTTTAGAGCTGGAAATCTCTTTTGGAGGGTTTACAAAGGTAAGTCTTATGGAATGGCAGGAATTGTTTACGGAGAATCCCCTTGAGGGAAACAGTGAAAAATGTCCGCAAAAAGTATCACCGGTATTGAGAAAAATGGGAAAAGAAAAAAAGATTGTTTTAAGGCCTCATTCATGGAATGCATTAACGTATTCGGTTTCGGAACTTTGGGAGGAAAGAACATGACACATAAAAAACTCAAAGAACAGGTTTGGAGTATTCAGAAGGCCGAAGAATATATGGAGCCTTTTGGAGTGATTAAGGGAGTAAATTTTATCCCTTCTTACTGCTATAGCTATATAGAAATGTGGCATCATTTCAGAGAGGATTGTATTCTCCGGGAGTTACAGTACGCACGGGAGGCAGGCGTCAACAGCCTGCGCATTTTTGTTGCGGCTTGCCAGTGGGAGAGCAGAAAGGAATTAGTCAGAAGAAATCTGGATCGTTTTCTGGATTTTTGCGCAGAATTTAAATTTTCTGTCATGCTGACACTGCAGCCCAATACATATATGATCCCGGGATGGAAGATACAGGAAAAAGAGGATCCGTTTCAAATCCATTTTCAGCCAGGCATTCATGACGGAGGATGGGGGTATAAAGATGCCAGGATCTTTGACTGTTCTGGGAGATGGATAGAAAATAAAGTGGGGATAGGAGACTTTGTGACAGAAATCCTTCAGATTTATGGCCAGGATTCCAGGGTGTCTTTTTGGGATCTGTATAATGAGCCGTGGGAGGAATGCAGAGAGCTTCTGGAGTTTGTTTTTTGCCGTGCCAGAGAAGTGAATCCCATTCAGCCTTTGACAAGCTGCTGGAGGGCCTGGGATATTTCAGATATTACAACGTTTCACTGTTATGAAAAGCCCGGCGCTGGTTACAGAAAGCAGATCAATGGCGTACATTATTTGTCTTTTGAAGAAGAAATGGAAAGGGCGGTCTCTACGGGCAGACCCATTCTGTGTACGGAGTGTGTGGCAAGAACCTTTGGAAATGAATTGGAATCATTTCTTCCATATTACAGCAGATATCACATAGGATTTTATATATGGGGATTATGTGCCGGCAGCGCCCAATACCATATACCATGGGACTGGCCGGTGGGAAGTCCCGTTCCCAAGCGATGGTTCCAGTGTTTATTATATCCTGATGGCACACCTTTTGATAAAAATGAGATTACCCTCATAAAAAAGTTTGACTTTGTCAGGACAGAAGCGGGGGGCAAGCTAGTATCTGGATAAGTTGTCAAAAGCAAAGAGGAAAAAGCGATCCAGCTTTTTCCTCTTTGCTTTATATATGTTTTGCTGTTTTGCCAGTTTTCTGCTATACTAAAGCAGGAAAGAATATAATATGAATTTGAGGTGTTTTTTTGAGATTCCTGAAAGCAGTCAACACCTGTAAGGTGTTTGTTTTTTCGTTGATTTCTGTTTTGGTGTTTGGAGGGCTGAATGTATTGTTTCAGCCGGTCTGGCTGGAGTGGAACAACTACGATACCATCCACGGTTTTTATGAGCAGCCGGAAAATACAGTTGAAACGGTATTTGTGGGGGCGAGTATTGTGATCAATGGCATTACCCCCATGGAGCTGTACGAGGATTATGGGATTTGTTCCTGGAATCTTGCCACGGAACAGCAGCCCATGCTTGCTTCCTATTATTGGCTGGCGGAGGCGTATCGGTATCACCCGGACTCGCTGAAGACCGTTGTGCTGGATACTTCCATGCTGCGGAGCATCCCGGAAGAGTCCTTCTACCAAAAGGCTCTTATGGAGATGCGGTTTTCGGAGAATAAACTGCAGGCTATTAAGGACTGTACGGATACTCTGGATGATTTTCTGGCCTATGTGTTTCCGCTTATTTCTTACCATACCAGATGGAAAGAGCTGGATGCGGAGGATTTTGAGCGCTTTGGATATGATGCCAACACATGTGTCAGGGGTTACAATTTCATGAGGGATCAGGTGATTGATTACTGTACCTATGAGGAAGTGGGGATTCCTGAGTATCTGCCGGAGGAAGGATCCGGGAAGCAGCTTTTAAAGAAGGAAGCGCTGCTTTATCTGAAGAAGATGATTCAGTTTTGTGAGGATAAGGATCTGAAACTGATTCTGACCAAGACGCCTGGGAGCGCTAACTGGACGGACATCGCCCACAATGCGGTGCAGGAAATTGCGGACGATTACGGTCTT
>DVGR01000090.1 GCA_018712605.1 Candidatus Choladousia intestinigallinarum | reverse complement strand
TAAGCGCTTGTAGGACCCACAGAAGCTACATAGACCCAACTATTGCCTTCCAGACGCTGCAGAGTTAAAGTCACTCTCACTTCATCGCTAACCCTGTAACAGTTAGTTCTGCCATAAATATATACCTGTCTTCCTCCAAGGTTTGTAATGGAACCTGATCCTGAAGACAGATACGTACCCTTGGTTTTGGACGGTTCGCCATACTCTGCATACATCTCATCCGTGAGGACCGAACCATCCACCACTTCACCCAGTCGGTCGTCTGCAGCAGAGACAGACAATCCGCTGAGTACCATGCACAGCATCATAAGTGCCGACAGCAGGATCTTTACTTTACTTTTTCTCATGTTTCCCTCCTTTCTTCTTTTGCCTATGTGTTGACCAGTTACAAATATTAGAACGTAACTCCCGCGAAATTATAACGCTAAATCAATCCAGAACTAAAAATTTTAATATTTTCATAAATTCCTCATATTCCATTTCTCCATTGCATATATAGTAATAATCGTCATGCTCAAAGGTTGCCGCATATACTATTTTATCATTTTCCTGTTTTGCCTGCCAAATTTCCATCTCTATATTTTGACTATTAATATAGTTTTCTTTAAAGACAAATTTACCATCAAAATAATTATAAGACATCCCTTGCTTTTCAGAGCGATTAATTTGCAACCAAAAAATAGTTTCTTGATATGTGTAATAAATTAAAATTTCATTTGTTTTATCATTGATTTCGTAACTCGCATACTCCATACCTTGCGGCAAATAACTAAAATTAAATTTTTTAATTCCGGTCTTCTCCTTTATTTCTTCAAATGCTTTTTCCTCTGCCTCTATCTGGCTTTCCAATAAATCATTCCCACCATCCGCATAATCTATTTCCATATGTAATCCAAACTTCTCAGCCACTCCGTCCCACACCTTCATCACCAGCTTCCTGTTGGCGTCACTAGTCATGCCAAGGCAGAACACCAAAACAAACGCAGCGGCCACGGCTCCTGCCCTCCGCAGAATCTTCATCCTCTTTTTCCGCTTTATGGCCCTGCGCTTCTTTTTCTCGCTTACCGCTTTTCCAAGTTTTAAAGCTTCCTGGTCCTCCTGGGGCAGCATAGAATAAATCCGCTCCAGATCTTGTTCAGGAGAGTCTGTCTCCTGCGACGTCTTTTTTACACTCTCTTCATGGGTAGTTTTTTCAGAGCCGCTTTGAAGCGTCTCTTCTTCCTCCCAGACGCCCTCACTCTTCAACTGAGCTACCAGCTTCTCAAACATATCGTCTGGAACCTGTATTTTTTCCAAATCCGGGTCGCTGTTTAGCTGCTCTTCCAGCTCGTCCGCCTCTTTTTTCAGGCTGTCCCAGATAAAATCATCCATTTTGGGATCGTCAAGTAATTCCCCATCGATCCGGATCGGTGAGATCTTGCTGTTTTTCCCTGATTTATTCTTCATCGCTTCTTTCATTTTCCGGTTAAGTCCCTTCTTGACTTTTCTTGGGCAAAGGTTAAACTGTAAGTAAGCCATTCTGTTTCGCCGGGGCCAATGGCCCGAAGAACAGAATACGATTAACGTTATTTTGGAGGATGAACATGAAACGAATAATTCTGACAGGCGGCGGTACCGCCGGACATGTCACCCCGAACATTGCGCTGCTTCCTGCTCTGCAAGAGCGTGGATTCGATATCCAGTATATTGGTTCCTACGATGGGATTGAAAAAAAACTGATCGAAGAGCTTTCGATTCCCTATCACGGAATCGCTTCAGGAAAACTGCGGCGATATTTTGACCTGAAAAACTTCTCAGACCCCTTCCGGGTGGCCAAAGGCTATTTCCAGGCGCGCAAGCTGTTAAAACAGCTCAAGCCGGACATTGTCTTCTCAAAAGGCGGATTCGTCACGGTACCGGTGGTGCAGGCTGCCAAAGGACTGCACATTCCCGTTATCATCCATGAATCCGATCTGACTCCTGGCCTTGCCAACCGGCTGGCTATCCCGGCCGCCACCAGGGTCTGCTGTAATTTTCCTGAAACTATTCCGCTTCTCCCTGAGGGAAAAGCTGTCCTTACCGGCTGCCCGATCCGGCAGGAGCTTCGCCAGGGCAATAAACTGGCTGGATTAAAATTCTGCGGATTCACCGCCGCAAAGCCGGTTCTTCTGATCATCGGCGGCAGCCTTGGTTCCGTAGCCGTAAACCGCGCGGTCAGAAGTATTCTTCCGCAGCTCTTAGACACCTTTCAGGTGGTTCACCTCTGCGGAAAAGGCAATCTGGACGAGACCTTAAGCAGCACGCCCGGCTACATCCAGTTTGAATATATTAAGAAAGAGCTGGCAGACCTGTTTGCCATGGCCGATGTCGTGGTCTCCAGAGCGGGAGCCAACGCCATCTGCGAGCTTTTAGAGCTGCGAAAGCCCAATCTCCTGATCCCTCTCTCCGCCGCAGCCAGCAGAGGGGACCAGATCCTCAATGCCAAATCCTTTGAACAGCAGGGATTCAGCAAGGTAATACAGGAAGAGAATCTGACAGACGAAGTCCTTCTCTCCCAGATCCTTTCTCTGTATGAGCAGCGTCATACCTATGTGGAAGCCATGGAAAAAAGCGCTTCCAGCCATGCGGTGGACACCATCATTTCCCTGATCTGCGACATCGTAAAGTAAAGGGACTGGCCATATCTATTCCAGTTTTCTGTGTCCGGAGGGCCCGGAGCTATGCTCCGTCCCTCCGGCATACACTTTGTTCTCACATATCCAAGTACTCGTTTCCGAAGCGTTCTCTCACAAAATTCCTGGCCCTGTAAAGTCTCGCCCGAAGTACCGGCTCTGCAATTCCCAGTCTTCTGGCCGCCTCACTGTAAGAGATTCCGTCCACGCAGATCATCACAAGGACCTCATACCATAAGTAATTCGCCTTCCGGACTTCCCTCAGAATTCTTCCGGTAAACTCCTTTTGATACATCTGCTTTTCATGCAGCGAGATACTTTCTTCTACCAGAACATTCCCCATTTCCTTAAGATCATGGTTCATGGACACCTCTTTATGGTTCCTGTTCTTTCTGAAAAAATCTACAATCGCATTCTTCGTGGCCCGAATCAACCAGGCTTTCTCAAGATCTTTGTCTACACGATCCATATTTTTGTAAAATGAAAGAAATACTTGCTGACAGATTTCCTGTGCTGTCTGAAAATTACCAGTCTTACTTACAGCAAGCTTGATGATTAAATCTTTATACTTCAGAAAGCTTTCCTCAAATCTCTTGTTCTTCATTTCCCATTCCCTTTTCTTTTGTAAGGTATTTTTTAGCAGAGAATACGGCAGCAAAAGCTCCGCATCGTAAAATGATCAGAAAACTGGCGCGGATTTTTAAAACAGGGCAAGGATCTCCTTTTTATCTTCCTCGGTGAGAGTCCCCGGTGTCCAGGCCACGTTCACGGTGTCCCCGTTATATCTGGGAATCAAATGCATATGGAAATGAAAGACGGTCTGGCCTGCGGCCTGGCCATTGTTCTGAACAACATTCACTCCGTCTGCGTGCAGCCCGTCCTGAAGCTGTTTTGCCAGCTTCTTGGCAAGAACCATTGCCTTCCCAGCCAGCTCATCCGGAAGCTCAAAAAGATTTTCTGCATGTTTCTTCGGCAGAATCAGGGCATGTCCTTTTGAGGCAGGTCCCAGGTCCAGGATTGCCCGGAAATTCTCATCTTCATAAATTGTAGAAGAAGGGATATCTCCTTTCGCTATTTTACAAAAAATACAATTATCTTCCAAAATCTGTCTCCTTTCGTCCTTTTATTTGCATACTGTACTTATATATTAAAAATTTTGTGTAAAGTTGTCAATAAATTCTTGTTGATCTTTTCCAAAGAAAATGTTAGACTTTTGAAAAATTTTGTAGATTTTGGAAAGTGATAGAAAAATGAACAAAGATATTGACAATACCGGCTCCTGCCGTCAGAACTGCCCGGCTCTGCGCCAGCTAAACCTCCATTACCATTATTTCGTATCAAAAATATCTCATGAAATACGAAATCCCCTGACTCTGGTATACAGTTCCCTTCAGCTCTTGGAAAAAGAACAGCCCAAGGTGTGCGCAAGTCCCTTGTGGAGCCAGATCAAATACGATCTGGAAGACACCCTCCGCCTCCTTGCTGACCTGTCCTCCCTGAATAACAGCGGATCTTTAAATCCTGAGCCCCTGGATCTCCAGAAATTCCTGCAGGATACGGCTGCTTCCTGCCGTTCTTTCCTTGCCCAGCACGAAATCCTCCTGTCGCTACAGACAGCCCCGTCTCTGCCCACGATCTCGGCTGACCGCCGCCGTCTGAAAGAGGCTTTGCTCAATCTCATTCATAACGGGGCAGACGCTCTGGCAGAAAAACAAGAAAACCGGCGCCTCCTTCTAGCCGCCTCCCTTGACCAAGGCTGCGTCCGCATTCACGTAAAGGATAACGGCTGCGGCATCCCGGCAGAGTACCGTGATTCCATTCTGGAGCCCTTCGTTACCCACAAGCCCGGCGGTACCGGTCTGGGACTCTCCATTGCCAAAAGCATCGTCTCCCACCATGGGGGCGAACTTTCCTTCACTACAAGTACCTCCACTCCAGGAAGCTTTACAGATTTCTGTATCTCCCTGCCTGCTGAATCTCTACATTCTCAGGGTCAGGAGCCAGCCCAGTAAAAAGCCTGCCGCCAGCCCGCCCATGTGGGCCTCATTGTCTATTCCGATGGCTGTCATGCCCTGGAGAATGGTAAGAACAGCCATTAGGATCAGCCTTTGCCCGGACAGCCCCGGCACCCGCTCTTTTTTGCGCAGCACCATGTAAATCAGCGCTCCCGTCACAGCGAAAATAGCTCCCGAGGCTCCTGCTGACACAGCAAAATCCTGCGTATACAATTCATACGCTATGGAAAGCAGATTGCCGGCAATTCCCCCTGCCAGATAAATAACCAAAAATCTTATTTTTCCTACAGCCCTTTCCAGATAGTCTCCCAGGAAAATCAGTACCAGCATGTTATAAAAGAGGTGCTGCAGCCCAAAATGCAGGAACATACTGGTAAAAATCCGGTAATACTCTCCCCCGTCCACTACCAGAGGCACAAAAACCGCCCCATGGTTCAGCATAAACAGCGCATCCTCCGTATTCCCCAGAATACTCAATACTATAAAGACAGCCACATTAATCCCCACCAACAGAAGGGTAACCGGCTGTTTGCTCTTCAAAAAGGCTCTGATTTCTGACATCTCTACCTCCTGATCTCTTTACACCTGCCAAGTTTTAAAGCATACCCAAGGGCTAAAAGCCTGCGTTCCTGCCATGTCCTCCCTGGCGAGGGAAAACAGCTTGCCATATCTTTGCGCCAGTATAGCATAGATCCCGCCGGAAATCCAATCCTTCCGCCTTGGAAGTAAAAATCCACAATCCGTCCCATCCGCCTTTGGTTAATTCTCACAAAGTATATAAATATCAACAAAAGCTATTTACTTTCTCTAAAAAAGTGGTATACTAAACACTGTCACTGGTAAATCCTGTCTGAGAAATGACAGAGTCGCACAGCCTTTTCTATTTCTATCTAAGATCTATTTTTACTGTCACGATTTTTAGTCACCAACAAATCACTTAAATAATCCTTGGAATTATACTTAACCGTGTCCCGTCTCAAAGCAGGGACGCATAGTCTGTTTACTCCCATCTGAGATGATCCTTCGGCAGATTGCAGAGGCGCACATAAGAAATCGCAGCTTAAAATCACTCGGTTAGGAATGATATCAGACTCTTGATTCTGAAGATAAGAAGAGAGGCGCAGTCATCAGGCAGGAGCGTTCTGGCTTATAAAAGAAGGGAGGACAGCTATGGAGCACATAAGGTCATTTCTTTCAGAGGAAGAAGGCGTAGGGGTTGTTGAGATCATTTTGATACTGGTGGAAATATTTACTCATAGAAGTTTTTAAATACTCTCCCATATAAATAAATCACTTCTCCCAAATTCAAGCAACAGTTATTATTATACTTTATAGTTTATGATTTTTATGGTATAATCTGTTTAAAAACCATTTCAGAGATTTAATGACAATCTACGTAACATTTATTTGAACTATTGAGAGGTATTAATGTGAATAATTTATGGGAAAAAATCAGAAAAATACGAAAGAAAATTTTTAAAGGCAAACCAAAATCAGAATATACAAGCCTCGCTCCTGTAGATGAAATTGAGAATGGAGAAGAATATTTAAAAGCTTTGGATTGGGCACTGAAAAAGAATAAACTTAAAAATATTGCCCTGTCTGGACCTTGGGGATCAGGAAAAAGTAGCATTATAGAAACATATTTAAAGCATCGAAAGTCAGTTAAAAAAAGGGCCATTCGCATTTCTATGGCTTCGTTTGTAGCAAGTAAAAAGAATAAACAGGGAGAGATAGAATTACTTTCATTAAACCCTGAGGAAATTGAAATAGGCATTTTAAAACAACTTTTCTATAAAGTTAATTATAAAAAAATACCGCAGAGCAGGTACCGGAAACTTCACAAACTTAGCCGAAAATATATTTGGTTTTGTTTGATGATGTTTTCTTTAGTAGTTATTATTGTGACGTTCATTTTTTTTAGAGATATCTTTAATTCATTATTAGCTAAAATTAAGTCTGCTGGAAATGAACTTCGTTTAGAGCCAAAGGTATCCATAACTCTCTTTATTATATTCGTTGCGTTTTTGGAAGCCATAATCTCTAATTTATATCGCTCAATTTTTTCCAAATTTAAAGTAAATGTGGTAAAGCTTCCAACTGATACTACTTTGGGAAGAAATTTAGACACTAAAGACTCTATTTTTAATAAGAACATGGATGAAATTGTTTACTTTTTTGAGGAAACAAAATATAGGTTTATATTTTTTGAGGATCTTGATCGTTTAAACAATCCTATGATTTTTGTTCAATTAAGAGAGTTAAACACCCTTTTAAATAATTATAATTCGATTAAAAAGCCAATTGTTTTTATATATGCAATTAAAGACGATATCTTCCTCGGCACAGATAGAACCAAATTTTTTGATTTTATTATTCCAGTAATTCCTATCATTAATTCTACAAATTCCGGAGAGATTTTTTTAGAAAAAATAAAAAAATCAAAAGAATTAGGTTATTCACATGAATTGTCACGAGACTTCATCTTGGATATTGCTCCTTTCGTTGAAGATATG
>DVGR01000089.1 GCA_018712605.1 Candidatus Choladousia intestinigallinarum | reverse complement strand
TGCATCTGCCCTCAATCAAAAACGGCGTCGTTACTGTTCACTCGTATCTCGTGAACAGTAACAAAAGTGTGCTTCGCACACCCTCGCGGTTTTATGAATCTGTCGCAAAGCACACTTTTGCCGCGCCGGGTGCATATTGCGAAGCAATAAAGTACATTACGCACCCGTGCGCATCACTGCACGAAGTGCTTTTTGTGTCATAGGAAAGTACTTTCACGCTTTAGCGTGACAAGGTCTTTCCGAAGACACAAAAACAGGAATCCGGTGCGGCTTGAGCCGATGTACTATCTCTCCAGATTCCTGTTTTATATACTTTTTACGAAAGATCACTCAGCACTTTATCTCAGTTCATCACAGAGCCTCAAATCTGGATGCCCCCCGGCTGTTAAGCCAGAGCTGGAAGGCCACGCAGCCTGCGGCGGCTGCCGCCGTCCACACCCCAAAATATATCTCCGGAGCGATTTTTCTTCCAAGTCCTGTCCCCAGACGTATAAGAACCGGAAGAACGGACAGGAACATGGACGTCAGTACCGTAAGGTTTGAGCTGAGACTGTTTTTGACCACCTGTGTCTCAGACAGAAAATCCAGCCTGGGAAAAAGCAGATTCCACATTAAACCCATCTGTCCGCAGAGAATTACCATCAGAACCGGAAAAACCGCCATCACTGCCGCCATGGCTGGTCCTGGACGCTGCACCCAGATGACGGCTGCCTGTGCGAACAAGAGGGTAGGTGTACACACGGCAATATGGAATAACAGCTTCCCTGCCAGAACCTGGCACGCCGTAACCGGACAGCTTTTCAGAATCCACAGGCTCTTCCCCTCCAGAGAAATGCTGGAAGCGGATATATAGCTTATGGTTCCCATAAAGCAGAGAACTGCAAGAAAAATTGAATCCATCTCCCCTCTCAAAGAGATTCCGCCAATGTGAATACTAAAAATCTGAGTCAGCATATCCCGCTTAACCAGTATAAACACTCCGGCTGCCACCGAGAAAATCACTCCTATGCCTGCGTTAATCATATATCCGGCGGAAGATGAAAAGTGCTGCCATTCCTTTCCCATCAGAGCCAGCACCACCGGCCGGCGCTTCCCATATTTTTCTCTGAACTTAATCTTCTTAAATCCCCGGTTGGAGGTGATGATTTTCACAAAGGTCACTGAGAGAATCAGGTAAGCAGCGGCAAAAGGAACGCAGAAATACAAAACAGAATACGCCAGAAAGAGAAGGTGGCCTTCTCCCGCCGCCATTCCTATCTGATACAGAGGGTACAGAATCCTGGTGAGAGTCCCGGCAATCTGAGCTGCGTGAGCCAGCAAAAAGGAAAGCCCTGTAAGCAGCCGGCTGTACAGATAAAGATAGCCACCGAAAAAAGCAAGCCACAGAAGCAGCACCGCTGCTGATTTATGGCGGATCCGGCTGCCTATGGCTGTAAACACGGCCCCCAGAAGACAGGAGATACTGATTGCCAGAAGCGGTATCAGTAAAAACAGCAAGAGCGATGAAAAAAGCTGAATGAGAGAAATCCCTACCATGCATGCATATGCCGTCAAGGCCGGGATGACTACCACAGCGCCGTAAACCAGATTGGTCAGATACAGCATCATCATCCGGCTGAAAAGAATCATATGCGCAGGAATCGGCAGAGACAGCAAAAGTTCATTGTCTCTGGCTTCATATAACTGGGTCATAGCCAGAAAAACACTTCCTACCATCATCAAGAGGAATGCTAACACAAGCATCAGAAGAAAATACAGCCAGTCCAGTTTCAGCTCATGGAGAGGGACTGCCATCCCAAAAAACATAGCTCCAAAGAGGAAGACAAAAACACCTGCCAGATACACGAGAAGGATACCGATCCCAATCTTTTTCACCAATCCAGCGTTTTTTTTGCTCCCTCTGAAAAACATGGAGTGAAACATAGACAGAAAGTAAGTTTTAAGTAATGTTTTAAGCATTTTCCCCCTCCAGTTCCAGGAAAACTTCCTCCAGTGAATCCTGGCCTTTCACCTCTTCCATGGTTCCCGAGGCCACCAGCCTTCCCTTTTTTATAATAGCCACTTTGTCGCACAATTTTTCGGCTACTTCCAGCACATGGGTGGAAAAGAAAATCGCTCCCCCTCTGTCACAGTGATCCCTCATCATATTTTTCAGAGTATGGGATGCTTTTGGATCCAGCCCCACAAAAGGCTCATCCATAATGATCAGCTTCGGCTCATGAAGAAATGCGGAGATTACCGCAAGCTTCTGCTTCATTCCATGAGAATAAGCGGAAATCTTTTCCGCAAGATCCTCCTTCAGCTCCAACTTCTCCCCATAGTAACGGATCCGCTCCGCCCGTTCTTCCTTTGGCACTTTAAATATATCGGCGATAAAATTCAGATATCCGATTCCGCTCATAAACTCATACAGGTCTGGATTATCGGGAATATAAGCCAGCCGCTGTTTGCAGGCCAAAGGCTCCCGGCGTATGGAGCGGCCGCAGACAGTAATTTCCCCTTGGTCGAACTGAAGGATCCCGCAGCAGGCTTTAATGGTGGTAGTCTTTCCCGCTCCGTTATGCCCGATAAAGCCATAGATTTCCCCTGGCTGAATATGGAGACTTAATTGGTCTACTGCCTTCTTGCTGCCATATGTCTTTGTCAGTCCTTCAATCTTCAGCATGTTTCTCTCCTCCTGCTTCAATCATATTTCTGATTCTCTGCATCTCATCGTCCAGTGTGGAAATCGTCTCCGCACACTGCCGCAGCTTTTCCACGATTTGTGCTTCATCCTCCACGTCCTTTTTATAACGCAGCTTATGATCCACACTGGCCCAGAAGTCCATGGCAATGGTACGAAACTGCACCTCTATCTTTACCGGCGTTTTCCCCCTTTCAAGAAAAACCGGCACCTCAAGGATCAGATGAAGGCTTCTGTATCCGTTCGGCTTAGGATTTTTAATATAATCCTTGGTACGGATTAAGTGGATGTCATCCTGCCGAAGCAGCAGATCCGCCAGCCGGTAAATATCCTCCTGAAAAGCACATACAACCCTCACCCCCGCCACATCATAAAGGTGCTCTTCCATAATCTCTTCTACTTTTCCGTCTGTAGCGGAAAGACCCTTTCTGTGAAGCTTCTCAATAATACTTTTAGGTGATTTCAGCCGGGTTTTTATGGATTCAAAAGGATTCCGGTCATACTGGAGAGAAAACTCAGAATTCAGCACATTCAGCTTCGTCTCAACCTCCATAATCGCACATCGGTATTTATTCATAATCTCCAAAAATCTTCGGCCAGATTCCAGCGCTTTTATGTATTGGTATTCCTCCAGCGTCTCTGCATATTTTTCCATTTCCATCTCCTCTTCCGCACGTGAAAGCTTTAGTTTCCCGATGCTTGCATCGCTGCTAGCTTAATACCCCGTATACTTGCATCGGGGTCTTTGATTGTCCTTGGGCTGACGCTAACATATCATTTTGATTTTTATTTGTCAAGCATCCCGTCTGCGGCGCCCTGCCCTCTTTCCTCTAAAGAGCAACAGTACAGCCAGGAATCCCGCTCCTGCCAAACCAACCCATAGTTCCGGTTTTGTCCTGTCTCCGGTCTGCGGCGTGTCACCTTCCTGGGCTGGAATTCTGCTGTTTTCTATCTTCTCCTTTCTCTCAATCTCATCCGTCTCCCCATCGAGATACTTAAAACTGATTTCCCATACAGTCTCTTCCTTCTGGTACCCTTCTGGAGGCTGAATTTCTTCCAGAAAATACATAAGTTCTCTCTGAAAAGCTCCATCTTCATAAATGGCTGCCTCCAGAAGGCTGCTCTTTGCCTTCCCCTCCCGGTCCGTCGTCAGCTTCTGTATCACTTTACCTTCTTCGTCCCGAAGTTCAAACACTGCGCCAGACAGCCCTTTTCCGGTGTCCTGATCTGTTTTTTCCAGCAGCAGCCGGCCCTTGGGGTACTCATCCTTCATCACCACTTTCTGTATTTCCCCTGTGTCTTCTACGGTAAAATTCACCTCTTCCGCTATAAGATATCCATAAGGAGCCGTTTCTTCCCGCAAAGTATAAACTCCCGCCGGCAGCTTCAGGAGCATGTGGGGTTCTTCCCCGGAAACCCAGCTTTCTACTATCTCGCCCTCTTCATCCAGGACGCTCAGGCTGGCTCCTATCACTTCGCTTCCGTCCGTGATATCCTGCTTGCTGATCTCCACCTTCGTTACGTCGTCCTTCATAACCACCTTCTGGATCTCTCCCGTGTCCTCCACCGTAAACTCTACGGTCTCTGCCGTAACGTACCCCGGCGCCGGGAGCGTCTCCGTGAGGAAATACGTCTTTCCCGCTTCCAGGCCTTGGATCCTGTGGGGTTCTTCCCCGGAAACCCAGCTTTCTACCTTCTCACCCTCTTCATCCAGGACGCTCAGGCTGGCTCCTGCCAGTTCGCTTCCGTCCGTGATGTCCTGCTTGCTGATCTCCACCTTCGTCACATCGTCCTTCATAACCACCTTCTGAACCTCTCCCGTGTCCTCCACCGTAAACTCTACGGTCTCTGCCGTGACGTAACCCGGCGCCGGGAGCGTCTCTGTGAGGAAATACGTCTTTCCCACCTCAAGTCCCCGAATTCTGTGGGGTTCTTTCCCGGATATCCATTGGTCTATAACCTCACCTTCTGAATCCTTCACTTCCAGAGAAGCTCCCTCCACCGCCTCTCCATCCGTAAGATTCATCTTGAATATCTGCAAATCTGTTCTATCATTCTCAAAAATCCCTGCAGCCTTCAGAACCTCTTCCGTTCCATCCTGATACTCAGCATCTACTTCCCAGATTTCCTGGCTGCTTACATAACCGGGAGCGGCTTTTTCTTCCCGAATCTCATATTTCCCGTGTGGAAGATCGTCATCAAATACGCCCTCTCCCTTCTCATTTGTGGTACACTGGGATACCTTCTCTCCTTTCTCAAAAAGCAGCGCTCCATCCGGGCCGAGAATATCTTCCGATGCATACAGAGAAAACTCAGTCCCCTCTATGGGATTCCCATTTTCCGAATCCTTTTTCTCCACCCGAATTTCAAGTATCTGTCTTATATTTTTCCAATCCTTCTCCCAAAGCACCAGAGGAGTCTCCTGACTTTCCCATAAGAGCTCTGCCACAACTTCTTCCTTCTGAACCAGAAAAGTTTCCGGTGGCTTTCTCTCCCGGATCTCATATTTCCCCAGAGGCAGATTTCCCGCAGAAGCCTCTCCCTTTTCATCTGTAACAGCAGAAGCCACCAGCGTTCCCTTTGCAAACAGGATTTCTCTTTCTCCCTCCTGTCCGTTCCGGCCGTCCGCATACAGAATGTCCTCTGCCGCATAAACGTCAAAAACTACGCCCTCCAGAGGTACTTCTTTATAACTCAATCCCTCTTCATCTTTTACAGGAATCTCTCCCGACTTGCGGATTCGGATCTCCCCTTTCACCGGCTGATCCATACATTCCTGTACAATCACCGCATCTCCTGTAAGAGAATCTGTCTCATAGGCGCACCCTGAAGAAATTTCAAATTCCAGGGGCTCTTCGTTTCTCACATACCCTTCTGGAGCCTCGGTCTCTATCAAACAGTATTTGCCCGGCAGAAGATTTTCAGGCAGAATCAGATACCCTTCCTCATTCGTCACGAAAGTATCCAGCGTCTCTCTGTCAGGATAAGTCACGGTCTGCTTCACGTATTCACCCGTTTCCCGATTGACAATCTGAAACTTGGCTCCCGGAATTTTCACCATCTCCCCAGTCTCCTGATCCCGCTTGACGACTTTCAGCTTAGCCTGAAAATGTTCATCCAGCAAAACCCTCCAGGGCTGCGGCTCACTAGGGCTATGCTCAGATACTGTGACGAAGAAATCCTTAACCGGCTTATACTCCTGGGGTACAGTAGTTTCCCGCACAAGGTATTTCCCGTAGGGAAGAGGAATGGTCTGGAGATATCCTGTCTCATCTGTAAAAAGCTCCGTCTCCCCTCCCCTGCCGATAACCACAGGCTGGGCCTGATCCAGAAGATATCCGCCCTCTCCATCCGGCTTCAACTGCGACAGGAGATATACCGTAAATCCTGCTCCCTGCAGCAGGGGCGCATCGTCTGTCCCTTCCTGAGAAATTTTAATCAGTTGAAAAGGCTGTTTTTTTACCTGCTCTTCTACTGTCACCTTTCTTTCAATAACGGGAGTCTGGTCATTTTCCCAGGTACAGGAGATATCATACTCTTTTCCGTCCAGAAGATACCCTTCCGGTGCCTGCAGTTCTTTTAGAAAGTATTTCCCCGGATATAGCCCTTTCGCCTCTGCACTTCCGCTTTCATCAGACACCAGTACGGCTGCCTGTTCCCCGGCTTTGTGCAGAACTCCCGTTTTCCCATCTGGATGTACGATATCCTCCCGGGCAAAAATCCCGTAGACAGCTCCCTGCAGGACAGCGTCGCCTTGAGGAATCGGTTTCCCTGTCTCAAGATCCACCTTCTGAAGTTTCACCGTGGCCCGGCAGCTCTGGTTCGTACACATATAAGAAAATTCCTGGACAGCCTGGCCTCCTGTCCCCTGAAACTCAAGAGAAAATCTGGCCCCGGTATTTCTCACATACCCGCTGGGAGCCTGCTGTTCTAAAACATAATAGGAATATCCCCAGGGAATTTCCGTCTCAAAATATAAAAAGCCGTCCGCTCCCGTAGTGCCCGAGACAATAAGGCTATTAGCCTGAGCAATAATCTGGCCTGAGATATTTTTAATCGCCTCCCCAGTATATAGTCCGAATCTGGCCCCCTTCAGAGGATTTTTTGTCTCAGCGTCTGACTTGAATATTTTTATTCTGACCTTGGTTCTGGTATTTTTCACTGTAACCGTATGGCTGCTCACCTCTTCTGTCTGTCCGGGAGCTTTCAGCTCGATCCGGTGTCTCTCCTGACTCTTTGCCATACCTGCCGGCGCCTGTTTTTCCACCAGGGAATAGACTCCGAAAGGCAGCCCTGTTATCACCGCGCTTCCATCTGTCCCTGACCGTATGTTGTCACGCACCACGTCTCCTTTAGAATAAACCTTCTCTCCCGCCGCATTCTGAATGGCTTCTTCCGCATATAAGGTAAACACGGCTCCGGAAATCCTTCTGTTTTCATACAGGAATTTCATGCCGCCCCCCTCAGCGGCAGCGCCTGTCAGCACTTCTCCTTCCTTCCAGATCGTGAGGGACGCTGTCTGAGGTTTATCCTCCACCTGGATGGTAATTTCCTCCTGGTCAGCTTGTACCTTATATACAGTTTTATTCAGTACGTGGAAAGCGGGAGCCGTAATTTCTCTCACGTAATACGTCTCCTGTGCCGCCTGCAGATTTAAAAGCTGTGTCCGTCCATCTTCATCCGTGGGCGGGAAAGTGTACAGCAGACTGCCGCAGGCTTCATCCTTGTAGAGCCCATAGACAGCTCCTTTCAGAAGCGTTCCCGTCCCGGTCTCCTTCTTTTGGATTTTTACGCCAAAAAACAGCTCCGAGGCAACAGCCGTCACCTGTCTTTTTTCCTCCAGCTCCGTATAATCCATGGACAGATAGGTCACAGCCTGACGTTTTACGCTGCTGTCCGCAGGTTCATACCACCATCCTCCGTACTCCTGTGCGGTAACTGTCACAGTCACGGTTACCGTAATTTTGTCCCTGGCTATGGTCTGGTACGCTGCCTGGGTAGCCTTAAGATAGAAAGGCGACAGGGGATCATTCGGGTCTTCAGCCACGATTGTGACACCCTGGGGCGTTCCTTTTCCCAGGCTTCTGGTTACTTCCAGAATTCTGTCTGGCTCATTGCTTTTGCAGGTGTAGCTCTTGGCGGTCCGGTAAGTCCCGTTTGCCTGTTTTTCCCAGTCTTCCTGTTTTGACGGCGTGATCTCATACGTCACTTCTTTCGTCTGGTTGGTTACGCTGCTGGCAATTTCTGTATCTGCATAGGCATCCTCCACCATCTTATATACAAGGCCGTAGACTTCTTTATCTTTCGACTGATCCAGATAATCTTCAATAGAGCTCTCCCTTCCCTGATCATGATTAATAATATGGATGGCCATCTGCGTTATATAATAATCCTTCTTCCAGTTCCCGGAAGAATATTTGGAATTATACGCAGTACTTCCCCTATACCGACAGCCGCTGTACAGGCAGTAGGTAATCTCTTTTGAGAGAGAGCCCTCCCCGTCGTGGGTGTATCTCTCGTCCTCCGGCGCTTCCCTGGTATTATAGAGGCAATAGGCAGCCACAGTCTTTCCGCCTACGGACATCCCATGATTCGTCACATACTTAAAATAGCACGGAAACCCCAGATAAGAAAAAATCTCTGAATCATCTCTTGATACAGTGGGATACTGGGCTGTAAACAGAGAAATCCCGCTGACCTTTCGTATAGGGCCATCTCTCCACTGTTCATCCAGCAAAAAAGATAAGTCTTCTTCTGTTTCCCCCTCCGTCTCTGATTCTTCTTCGGATTCATAGCTCTCCGCCTTCTGCTCATTAGTCTCTATTTCGTTTTTTTGTTCTCCTTTCTCCAGTCCGTTCGCTTCCATTTTCAGAGAACCGGATTCTTTTTCTGTCTCTCTGATTTCGCTTTCCGTTTCATCTGCAGGTCTTTCAGGCTCATTCGTTTTTATGCCCGCTTCCTCTGCCTCACTTTGCGGCTCATTTTTCTGTATGTCCGCTTCATCTGCAGGTCTTTCTGAATCATTCTCCTGTATACCCGCTCCATTCGTTCCGGTTTCCTCTTTATAAATTTCCGTTTCCAGTTCAATCCCTTCAGACTCCTCTGTTTCTGCCAAATCATCTTCTGTCTGCTGCGTCTGCGCTTCCTCTGTCGCCTGATTCTGAGTCTGGCTGGAAGACATCTCTGTCTCTGATTCTAACATTTCAGTCTGCATCTTGTCAGATTCCGTATCCGTCTCCTGGATTTTCTCCGATTCAGGCATGGTTTCGCTGTCTTGGCAAAAATCTTCGGTGACTTTTTGGAGTGTTTCCTCCGTCTCCCCTGCAGGGCTCTCACTGCTTTTACCTTCACTTTGAGAAATATCTGCCTGGACCAAAAAATTCTTTTCGGTTTCTACCGCCATTTCCTCTGCTTCTGCCCGCCCCTTATCCCCGGACCAGGCAGACTGCTCTCCAAACAATGCCGGAAATACCATACCGGAAAGCAGCAGCACCGCCAGAAGGAGTCTGATCCTTTCTGCGCCTCTCCTATTCTTTTTTTGTTTCATAACCTTTCCAGTTCCTCCTTGTCGGCAGAGTCCAAAAACTCTGATCCGGCACTCTAAAAGAGAAAATCTGCACGCTGCTCTTTCGGATGCCGCATATCTTCGGGACACTGCCTCTTTCAAAATGTGTTTTTCAGTTTCTAAGCAATAGGGAATTTTGCGGCGACCGCCGCAGAACTTTAAAAAGACAGATTTATCTTATCACACCTGTCTCACGTTTTCAATAGATATTTTATGATGTTTTATATATTTTAAGAGTATTTATGCCGCCTCATTTTCAGAGTCGGCATAACTTTTGGAATCTCTTTTTACTTCTTTTTTAAAGCCAAGGCCAGCCGGAGGATCTGCTCTCCAGTCCGTCTCATATTTTCTTTTGCCTTCTCCGGCTCCATGGCCTCTTCCAGTGTCATAGGCTCTCTGAGAATAGAAAACAAAGCGTCCACTTCCTGTGCCATTGTAATCTCTGCTTCTCTTGTCACGCTTCCTCCTACTCCCACTACCGGCACATGGTACTTGCGGGCAAGCTGCGCAATCCCTGCAGGGCCTTTCCCCATAGAGGTCTGAACATCTATACGCCCTTCCCCAGTGATCACCAGATCCGCCTCGGCGATTTCCTTCTCTACCCCAACCGTCTCCATCACAAGCTCGGCACCTGGAAGCAGTTCCGCTCCCAGAAATGCCAGCAGAGCAAATCCCAAGCCTCCGGCGGCTCCCGCACCTGGCCGCTGGCTGAAATCCCTGCCAACCGCCGCCTCTGTACATCGTGCAAAGTTTTTATGATAATCATCCATAAGAGCCAGCTCTGAGGGAGCGATCCCTTTCTGGGGGCCGTACACATAGGTGGCTCCTGCAGGGCCGTACAGAGGATTCGTCACGTCGCAGGCTGCCTGAAACCGGCATTCCTTCAATTCTGGCAGCAGGCCCGAACAGTCAATCCTCCTTACTCGTCCCGTATCCTCTCCTGTAATCCCCGCTTCCTTTCCAAATTCATCCAAAAACTTAATCCCAAGAGCCGTCATCATCCCAAGGCCGCAGTCATTGGTAGCGCTTCCTCCGATTCCAAGGATAAATTCTCTGGCTCCACGCCTAAGAGCATCCCGTATCATCTCTCCCACGCCGTATGTAGTAGTATGAAGCCCATTTCTTTCTCCTGCCGGAATCAGCGTAAGCCCTGCTGCGGCAGCCATCTCCATCACTGCCAGGCGCTTCCTGGAA
>DVGR01000088.1 GCA_018712605.1 Candidatus Choladousia intestinigallinarum | reverse complement strand
TCATCCAAGTTTCAAATGAGATTCTCAAGTAGGACAATAAAAGATTAGTCAAATAGACGATAGCAAAGTATGCAAGTTTCTAAATTGGATTCAGATGTATTAATGAAGGTAAGGAATTTAAAGAACTTACGTAGTTCCTTTGGCTGGGCTTCTTTCATCCCGGCATTTGGTTTATTTATAAAAAAGAATCCGTCGGAGCGTCTTGTTTCATAGGAAACTTCGTTCCCTATGAAACAACAAGAAAAAGGGCTGCCACACTTCGTGTGGCAGCCCCTTACTAATTTTATTAAGCTATGATTACTCGATAACGGTAGCAACACGGCCTGATCCAACCGTACGTCCACCCTCACGGATAGCGAATGTAAGACCCTGCTCCATAGCGATGGGATGAATCAGCTCGATGGTCATCTCAACGTTGTCGCCAGGCATGCACATCTCTGTTCCCTCGGGAAGAGCGATAACGCCAGTAACGTCAGTTGTTCTGAAGTAGAACTGCGGACGATAGTTGTTGAAGAACGGAGTATGACGACCACCCTCATCCTTGGTCAGTACGTATACCTGAGCAGTAAACTTGGTATGGCACTTGATTGAACCGGGTTTGCAGAGAACCTGTCCTCTTTCGATTTCTTCTCTCTTGATACCACGAAGCAGAGCACCGATGTTATCACCAGCCTGAGCCTCATCAAGAAGCTTACGGAACATCTCGATACCAGTTACAGTAGTCTTTCTGATGTCTTCCTTAATACCAACGATCTCAACTTCCTCGTTCAGATGAAGAACACCACGCTCTACTCTACCAGTAGCAACAGTACCACGGCCTGTGATGGTGAATACATCCTCTACAGGCATCAGGAACGGCTGATCTGTAGCACGCTGCGGATCGGGAATCCAGCTATCTACTGCATCCATCAGCTCCATGATCTTGTCAGCCCACTCGCTGCTGGGATCTTCCAGAGCCTTCAGAGCGGAACCCTGGATAATCGGTGTGTCATCTCCCGGGAACTCATACTCGTTCAGCAGCTCACGGATCTCCATATCAACCAGCTCAAGAAGCTCTTCGTCGTCTACCATATCACACTTGTTCATGAATACTACGATGTAGGGAACGCCTACCTGACGGGACAGGAGGATGTGCTCCTTGGTCTGAGCCATAACACCATCAGTAGCAGCTACTACAAGGATAGCGCCGTCCATCTGAGCTGCACCAGTGATCATGTTCTTTACATAGTCAGCATGGCCAGGGCAGTCAACGTGTGCGTAGTGTCTCTTATCTGTCTCATACTCAACGTGAGCGGTAGAAATTGTGATACCACGCTCTCTCTCTTCGGGAGCTTTATCAATATTTTCGAAATCAGTTGCAACGTTACCAGCAACTCTCTCAGACAGAACCTTTGTGATAGCAGCCGTCAGAGTTGTCTTACCATGGTCAACGTGACCGATGGTACCAATGTTACAATGCGGTTTTGTTCTTTCAAATTTAGCCTTTGCCATTTTGAATGTCCTCCTTAATTATTGCTTTCGCATCAATTTCATATTTTGAATAATATCGGCTTCCTTGATTATATTTCAAATCACCTTTATTTTCAAGCCTTTTCTTTAATTAGTTACCCTTTTATTTGGACTTTGCGCTGAGCACCTTTTCCTGAACATTCTTCGGAACCTGCTCATAACGCTCAAAGAACATGGAATAGTTTCCACGGCCCTGTGTCTTGGAACGAAGGTCAGTGGAATATCCGAACATCTCGGCAAGGGGCACATACCCTCTTACGATCTTTCCGCCGCCGATATCGTCCATACCTTCAATACGTCCGCGGCGAGAGTTGATATCGCCGATAACATCACCCATGTATTCTTCCGGCATAGTCACTTCCACCTTCATGATGGGCTCCAGAAGAACAGGATTTCCCTTCTTCATAGCATCCTTGAAAGCAAGAGAACCTGCAATGTGGAATGCCATTTCACTGGAGTCTACCTCGTGGTAGGAACCATCATATACATTGGCGTGTACGCCCAGAACAGGATATCCTCCCAGTACGCCGGACTTAGCAGCCTCTTCGATACCTTCTCCGATTGCAGGGATATATTCCTTCGGGATCGCACCGCCCACAACTGTGGACTCAAACTTGAAGGTCTCTTCAGCGTTGGGATCCATGGGAGTAAAGATAACTTTACAGTGTCCGTACTGACCACGTCCGCCTGACTGTCTCGCATACTTGCTGTCAACCGTAACTTCCTTGGTGAAGGTCTCTTTATAAGCAACCTGCGGCGCACCTACATTTGCCTCTACCTTAAATTCACGAAGAAGACGGTCTACAATGATCTCCAGGTGAAGCTCACCCATACCAGCGATAATCGTCTGGCCTGTCTCCTGATCCGTATGAGCACGGAAAGTGGGGTCTTCCTCTGCCAGTTTGGCAAGAGCCTCTCCCATCTTACCCTGACCAGCTTTTGTCTTGGGCTCGATCGCCAGCTCGATAACCGGTTCCGGGAACTCCATGGACTCAAGGATAACGGGATGCTGCTCATCGCAGATGGTATCACCGGTAGTCGTAAGCTTAAAGCCTACTGCAGCAGCGATATCTCCTGAGTAAACCTTGGTCAGCTCTGCTCTCTTATTCGCATGCATCTGAAGAATACGGCCTACACGCTCTTTCTTTCCTTTTGTAGCATTCAGCACGTAAGAACCAGAGTTCATCGTACCGGAATAAACACGGAAGAAAGCAAGCTTTCCAACAAAGGGATCTGCCATAATCTTAAATGCCAGCGCTGAGAAAGGCTCATCATCTGAAGAATGACGCTCTACCTCGTTGCCGTCCGGATCCACACCCTTAATGGCAGGAATGTCTGTAGGAGCCGGCATATATTCGATAATTGCGTCCAGAAGCTTCTGAACACCCTTGTTTCTGTATGCAGATCCGCAGCATACGGGAACGGCCTTACATTCACAGGTGGCTTTTCTCAGTGCCGCCTTCATGGCGTCTACAGAGGGTTCCTCTCCCTCCAGATACTCCATCATCAGGTCGTCATCCAGCTCGCAAACCTTCTCTACCAGCTCAACCCGGTAAAGCTCTGCATCGTCTTTCATATCCTCAGGAATATCCACAATGGAGATGTCCTCACCCTTATCATCGTTGTAGATGTAAGCTTTCATCTCAAACAGGTCGATAATTCCTTTGAACTCATCTTCCTTACCGATGGGAAGCTGCAGGCAGACAGCATTCTTTCCAAGTCTTGTACGGATCTGCTCTACGGCACCGTAGAAATCCGCACCCAGGATATCCATTTTGTTGATAAACGCCATACGGGGTACATTGTACGTATCCGCCTGACGCCATACATTTTCTGACTGCGGTTCTACACCGCCCTTTGCACAGAACACACCTACAGCACCGTCAAGCACACGCAGTGAACGCTCAACTTCTACGGTGAAGTCAACGTGTCCCGGAGTATCAATGATATTGATACGGTTCTCCAGCGCATCCGGCTTCGGCTTGCAGTTCTCCTGCAGAGTCCAGTGGCATGTGGTAGCGGCTGAAGTAATTGTGATACCTCTTTCCTGCTCCTGCTCCATCCAGTCCATGGTAGCAGTACCTTCATGAGTATCACCGATTTTGTAGTTAACACCGGTATAGTACAGAATACGCTCAGTCAATGTGGTCTTTCCCGCATCAATATGGGCCATAATACCGATATTTCTGGTTCTCTCTAAAGGATATTCTCTTCCAGCCAAAATTTTTTCCTCCTCAATATGAAACACTAAAACTCAAGCTGCGTCTATCGACTTGCTTTCGTTAAGTGCTATCGGTCAGAAGCGATAGTGTGCAAAAGCCTTATTAGCCTCTGCCATCTTATGCATGTCTTCTTTCTTCTTAACGGAAGCGCCTGTATTGTTGGCCGCATCCAGAAGCTCATTTGCCAGTCTTTCCTCCATGGTCTTCTCTCCCCTCTTACGGGAATACTGGGTAATCCAGCGAAGCGCAAGAGCCTGACGGCGGTCAGGACGAACTTCAATGGGTACCTGATAGGTAGCTCCACCGATACGTCTTGCCTTTACTTCCAGCATCGGCATGATGTTGTTCATTGCTTCTTCAAACACTTCAACGGCCGGTTTTCCAGCCTTCTCTTCCATTCTTGCAAATGCGCCGTATACAATTTTCTGGGCTACACCTTTTTTGCCGTCCAGCATAATGTTGTTGATCAGCTTGGTAACCACTTTGTTATTGTACAGCGGATCTGCCAAAACGTCTCTTTTTTGGGTATGTCCTTTACGTGGCACGTTACTTCCCTCCTTAATGATTTCCGATTAAATCACAGGTACTCACAATCCCGTTGCTTAATTGTGTTTCATGCCCGGACTTCTATATAACCGCAACCACCTGGAAATACAAAAACCCGGCATAAGGTGAAACAAATCAAAAATATGTGATATAATCTTTATTTCTTTGCGTCTTTCGGCCTCTTAGCGCCGTATTTGGAACGAGCCTGTCTTCTCTTGGCTACGCCTGCTGTATCCAGTGTACCACGGATGATGTGATATCTGGTACCGGGAAGGTCTTTTACTCTTCCTCCACGGATCAGCACAACGCTATGCTCCTGCAGATTGTGTCCCTCACCCGGAATGTAGCTGGTAACCTCGATTCCGTTTGAAAGACGAACTCTGGCGATTTTACGAAGAGCTGAGTTCGGCTTCTTCGGCGTTGCTGTCTTAACTGCCGTACACACGCCTCTCTTCTGGGGAGAAGAAGCATCCGTAGCTTTCTTCCTCAAGGAATTGAATCCTTTCTGGAGTGCCGGAGCAGTTGATTTCTTTACAGATGTCTGTCTGCCTTTTCTCACTAACTGATTAAATGTTGGCATTCCTCTTTTCACCTCCTGATTTATTCCTGCGGGCAACGAGCCAAGCAGCCATGCTTGCATGGACCTTTAGCCAATGCCGCAAGTTTCAAATACCCCGCCGCTCTGCAGCACCGTAAGTTTGATACTCCGTTGCCTGTAGCGGGCGTCTTTGATTTACACAGAGACAAATATAAATTCGTCTCTGCCATCCGGCGGCCTATCCGCCGGCCGGGCATCTGCCCAGATGTGGTTGCATAATTTCAAGCAGCACAAAGCTGTGCGCAGTCACGCACTTACATATTATACTGTCCGTATTTTTCCTTGTCAAGCTATTTCTTATATTTTTATAAATCCTCTGGACAGAACTGTTCACCGATGATAAGATGTTACTGTTCAATCTGGACTAAAAGCACATTATAATAAGGAAAGGATGTATTTTATGAGAACCTTTTTGAAACCACTTTCCTTTCTTCCTGCTTTGCTTCTTATGTATATGATCTTTACATTCTCAGCTCAGGAGGGAGATGTCTCCTCTGCCCTGAGTTATAAGGTCAGCTATCATCTGGTCGAGGCCGCGGATAATATATTAGATGCCGGCCTGGAAGAATGGGAAATCCAAAATCTGGCTACCCGTTTTCACGGAGTAACCAGAAAGATTGCGCATATGGCTGAATATTTTGCCCTGGCCGTGGCGGTTTCGTTCCCTCTGTATGTTTACGGACTCCATGGTATTTTACTGATGCTGGTAGCAGGATTCATCTGCGTGGCTTTCGCCTGCGGGGATGAATACCATCAATCTTTTGTGGCAGGGAGAAGTCCTTCTACCCGTGACGTACTGATCGATTCCTTCGGCGTCTTCTGGGGAATCATCCTGGTTCGGATCATCGGATGGACCGGGCGGAAAACCATCTTCCGTCCCCTGAAGAAAAAACGAAGAAAGCATACCCAGGAAGAATACGAGGAATATTACACGCCTCAGGCGCCGCCGCCTCCCTATTATCAGCAGCGGCCTCAAAGGTATCAGGGGCCCTATGCTTCTCAGGGATCTGTACAGTATCAGCAGCCATATCCGCCCAATCCCCCTCAGGGATATCAGCAGCCCTCTGTCTATCCGCCGCCAAAACCTGACTACGGACAAAGGCAGCAGGCTCCGAAGACCTACTATCAGACACAGCAGCCTCCCAGGCAGTGGAAGGAACCGGAAGACCGGTATGTCTCTGATCATCTGTCCGAGGATATGTCTTTTAAGAAATTGGTCCGCAATCTGAAGGATCAGAAAAAAAATGAATAATTTAAAAAAATTACGGCAGGCTTTTTTAAGCCTGCCGCATTTTTATGATCTTTTATTCTTCGCTGTCCTCAGAGTCCTCTGCTTCCGATTCCTCATCCGCTTCATCTTCTTCAACCAGGATATCTTCAGATATGCCTTCTGCATCATCTTCATATTCCTGCAGATCCAGTTCTTCTTCCAGATCTTCTGCAGAAAGATCGTCCTCGTCCTCTTCCGCAGCTTCAGCCTCAGCCAGGGCCCGCGCCTCAGCTTCCGCCTTCTGTCTTGCCCGCTCCTGATCCAGCTTGTAATCATCTGTTCCTGTAATGTCGAGATTTACATTGCGATACCGCTTCATGCCAGTACCTGCGGGAATCAGTTTTCCGATGATTACGTTCTCTTTCAGTCCGATCAGCGGATCTACCTTACCCTTGATAGCTGCTTCCGTAAGCACCTTCGTGGTCTCCTGGAAGGAAGCTGCCGACAGGAAGGAATTGGTAGCAAGAGAAGCCTTGGTGATACCAAGCATAACCCGTTTGCCATCTGCAGGCTCAAGGCCCTGCTCGCGCATCTCGTCATTCTTCTCCTCGTACTCTAGAATATCTACCAGAGTACCGGGCAGGAAACCTGTATCTCCGTTATTCTCTACCCGCACCTTTTTCAGCATCTGACGCACAATCACTTCGATGTGCTTATCATTGATCTCAACACCCTGGAGTCTGTATACTCTCTGAACCTCCCGGAGCATGTAATCCTGCACTGCCTCCACTCCCTTAATTTTAAGGATATCGTGGGGATTTACGCTACCTTCTGTAAGAGCGTCTCCAGCTTCCAGATAAACTCCGTCCACAGCCCTGATTCTGGAACCATAGGGAATCAGATACGTCTTGGACTCTCCTGTCTCATCGTTGGTCACAATGATCTCTCGTTTCTTCTTCGTGTCCTTAATAGTGGCCACGCCTGCGATCTCCGTGATAATGGCAAGACCCTTGGGCTTTCTCGCCTCAAAAAGCTCTTCCACACGGGGAAGACCCTGTGTGATATCGCCGCCGGCCACACCGCCGGTATGGAAGGTACGCATAGTAAGCTGTGTACCCGGCTCACCGATAGACTGAGCCGCAATGATACCCACCGATTCGCCTACCTGAACCGGTTCGCCTGTGGCAAGGTTCGCACCATAGCATTTTGCGCAGACGCCGCTGTGAGAACGGCAGGTCAGAATCGTACGGATCTTAATCTTTTCAAAGGACTTACCCTCTTTATCCACACCATCGCTGACAATTCTGGCAGCACGTCTGGGCGTAATCATATGGTTCGCTTTTACAATCAGCTCACCCTTATTATCGTAAATGTCATCACAGGAAAATCTTCCGGTGATTCTCTCCTGAAGGCTTTCAATTTCCTCGCGGCCGTCTGTAAACGCATTTACATACATACCCGGAATCTCGTCCTTGCCCTCGCAGCAGTCCACCTCACGGATAATCAGCTCCTGAGATACGTCCACCAGACGCCTCGTCAGATATCCAGAGTCTGCCGTACGCAGAGCCGTATCGGAAAGACCTTTTCTAGCTCCGTGCGCAGACATGAAATATTCCAGTACGTCCAGACCTTCACGGAAGTTTGACTTGATAGGAAGCTCAATGGTATGTCCCGTTGTATCTGCCATCAAGCCTCGCATACCGGCAAGCTGCTTGATCTGCTTATCAGAACCACGGGCTCCCGAGTCAGCCATCATATAGATGTTATTGTACTTATCCAGTCCTTCCAGAAGTACCTTGGTCAGGATATCATCCGTCTCCTTCCAGGTCTCCACGACTTCCTTGTAGCGCTCTTCCTCGGTGATCAATCCACGCTTAAAGTTCCTGGTAATCTTGTCTACCGTGTCCTGAGCCTTCTTAATCAGCTCCGGCTTCTCCGGCGGCACAGTCATATCTGAAATAGATACGGTCATAGCTGCCCTGGTGGAATATTTGTAGCCCATGGACTTAATATCATCCAGAACCTCTGCCGTCTTGGTGGCGCCGTGAGTGTTGATTACCTTCTCCAGAATCTTCTTCAGGCCTTTCTTGCCTACCAGGAAGTCAACTTCCAGCTTCAGCTCATTTCCTGGAACAGTACGGTCCACAAATCCCAAATCCTGCGGAAGGATCTCATTAAACAGGAACCGTCCAAGAGTGGACTCAATATTTCCCTGAAGGATGGAACCATCCTCCATCTCCTTCTCAACACGGACTTTGATCTGTGACTGCAGGGTCAGATCTTTATTTTCATAGGCCAGGAGAGCCTCATTTACACTTTTAAAGCACTTGCCTTCTCCCAGCGCTCCTGGTCTCTCCTGGGTCAGATAGTAGATTCCCAGAACCATATCCTGAGAAGGAACCGCCACAGGGCCTCCGTCGGAGGGCTTCAGCAGGTTGTTGGGAGACAGCAGGAGGAAACGGCACTCTGCCTGTGCCTCCACGGAAAGGGGCAGATGGACTGCCATCTGGTCTCCGTCAAAGTCCGCATTAAAGGCCGTACACACCAGAGGATGAAGCTTGATGGCTTTACCCTCTACCAAAATCGGTTCAAAAGCCTGAATTCCCAAACGGTGCAGTGTAGGAGCACGGTTCAGCATAACCGGATGTTCTTTGATTACGTCTTCCAGAACGTCCCACACCTCAGGCTGAAGCCGCTCTACCATTTTCTTTGCGTTTTTAATATTATGAGAGGTTCCGTTCGCTACCAGCTCCTTCATAACGAAGGGCTTGAAAAGCTCGATGGCCATCTCTTTCGGAAGGCCGCACTGGTAAATCTTAAGCTCCGGCCCTACCACGATAACGGAACGTCCCGAATAATCCACACGTTTTCCCAGAAGGTTCTGACGGAAACGTCCAGATTTACCTTTCAGCATGTCAGAGAGGGATTTCAACGCACGGTTTCCGGGGCCTGTCACCGGACGGCCTCTTCTTCCGTTGTCAATCAGGGCGTCTACCGCCTCCTGGAGCATTCTCTTTTCATTGCGGACAATAATGTCCGGCGCACCAAGCTCCAGCAGTCTCTTCAGACGGTTATTGCGGTTGATGATCCTGCGGTAGAGATCGTTCAGGTCAGAGGTGGCAAAACGTCCGCCGTCCAACTGAACCATCGGCCGCAGATCCGGGGGGATCACAGGGATCACGGTCATTACCATCCACTCAGGACGGTTTCCGGATTCCCTGAAAGCTTCCACTACTTCCAGCCGCTTAATGATTCTGGCTCTCTTCTGGCCTGTAGACTCTTTTAAGTCCCTCTTCAGTTCTACGGATTCCTTCTCCATATCAATGGCTTCCAAAAGCTCCATGATGGATTCCGCACCCATTCCCGCTCTGAAAGCGCCGCCCCATTTTTCTCTGGCTTCCTGATACTCTCTCTCCGTAAGAACCTGCTTATAGTGCAGGTCTGTGGCGCCTGCCTCTCCGGGATCCAGCACAATATAATTTGCGAAATAAAGCACCTTCTCCAGAGTTCTGGGGGAAAGATCCAGCATGAGGCCCATTCTGGAAGGGATTCCCTTAAAATACCAGATATGCGATACAGGAGCCGCCAGCTCTATATGTCCCATACGCTCCCTGCGCACGCTGGACTTTGTCACTTCAACGCCGCAGCGGTCGCAGACCACGCCTTTATAGCGGATTTTCTTATATTTGCCGCAATGGCATTCCCAGTCCTTGCTGGGCCCGAAAATACGCTCGCAGAACAGTCCGTCCTTCTCCGGCTTCAATGTCCTGTAGTTAATCGTTTCCGGCTTCTTTACTTCCCCGTGAGACCATTCTCTGATCTTCTCCGGGGAGGCCAGGCCGATTTTGATGGCATCAAAGGTCATCGGCTGATACACTTCATTGTTTATTGTTTCCGGCATTGATGGTACTCCTTTCACGCATTATTCTTCGTCAAAAGTTTCTTCCAGCTCTAAAAGCACGTCATTGTCCTCGTCATCCATGTTTTCCTGGACGTCTACCAGTTCCTCGCCTTCAAATTCCTGCTGGCTGAA
The DNA here is from genome assembly GCA_018712605.1 of Candidatus Choladousia intestinigallinarum. Classification (GTDB taxonomy): domain Bacteria; phylum Bacillota; class Clostridia; order Lachnospirales; family Lachnospiraceae; genus Choladousia; species Choladousia intestinigallinarum. The sequence continues at coordinate 3,355 of DVGR01000088.1, read as the reverse complement.
CCCATAGTTTCCAAAGGACTCCCGATCATCACCATACTTCCGGTCACCTTCAATGACAGAGTGAAGGTCTGTGTCGCCATAGTCGATGGTCTCCATAATTTCCACTTCCGTATTGTCATCCCTGAGTACCCGCACGTCAAGGCCCAGAGACTGAAGCTCTTTCAGAAGCACCTTGAAGGATTCGGGAATACCCGGCTCCGGAATATTGTCGCCCTTGATAATGGCTTCATAGGTCTTCACACGTCCAACCACATCGTCCGACTTCACAGTCAGGATCTCCTGCAGCGTGTAGGAAGCGCCGTATGCCTCCAGGGCCCAAACCTCCATCTCTCCGAAACGCTGCCCGCCGAACTGGGCTTTACCGCCAAGAGGCTGCTGTGTCACCAGGGAGTACGGACCTGTGGAACGTGCATGGATCTTATCGTCTACCAGATGGTGGAGCTTCAGATAATGCATGTGCCCGATGGTTACAGGGCTGTCGAAATACTCTCCTGTACGGCCGTCTCTTAGTCTTACTTTACCATCCCGTGAGATCGGCACACCCTTCCAAAGCTTTCTGTGATCCCGGTTCTGATACAGATAATCCATAACTTCCGGAAGAAGCTCTTCTTCATGTTTTGCTTTAAATTCTTCCCATTCAAGATTTACATAATCATTCGCCAGATCCAGAGTGTCCATAATGTCTTCCTCGTTGGCCCCATCGAATACAGGCGTGGAGACATTAAAACCAAGGGCTTTGGCAGCGAGACTCAGATGAATCTCCAGCACCTGCCCGATATTCATACGGGAGGGCACGCCCAGAGGATTCAGCACAATATCAAGAGGCCGCCCGTTGGGAAGGAAGGGCATATCCTCCACCGGCAGCACTCTGGAAACCACACCCTTGTTTCCATGACGTCCTGCCATCTTATCTCCTACGGAGATCTTTCTCTTCTGTGCGATATAGATCCGCACAGCCTGGTTTACTCCAGGAGAAAGCTCATCTCCGTTTTCTCTTGTAAATACTTTTGCGTCAACCACAATACCATACTCACCGTGAGGAACCTTCAGGGAGGTATCTCTTACCTCTCTGGCTTTCTCGCCGAAGATCGCTCTCAAAAGCCTCTCTTCCGCTGTCAGCTCTGTCTCTCCCTTGGGCGTTACCTTACCTACCAGGATATCGCCGGCCCGAACCTCTGCACCGATGCGGATGATTCCTCTCTCATCCAGGTCCTTCAGGGCGTCGTCGCCCACGCCAGGCACGTCTCTGGTAATCTCTTCCGGCCCCAGCTTCGTGTCACGGGCCTCCGCCTCATACTCCTCAATGTGAACGGATGTATAAACATCGTCCATCACAAGCCGCTCACTGAGCAGAACGGCATCCTCATAATTATATCCCTCCCAGGTCATAAACCCGATCAGAGGATTCTTTCCAAGAGCAATCTCTCCATTGGATGTGGAGGGACCATCCGCAATTACCTGCCCCGCTTCCACTCTTTCGCCCTTAAACACAATCGGACGCTGGTTGTAGCAGTTGCTCTGGTTACTTCTGGTAAATTTCATGAGATGATACTCATCTCTCTGTCCGTCATCTCTGCGGACAATGATCTCCTTGGACGCAGCTCTCTCCACGACGCCCCCATGCTTCGCCACCACGCACACACCGGAGTCCACAGCGGTTTTCACTTCCATACCTGTTCCTACCACGGGAGCCTCCGTAGTCAGAAGCGGCACGGCCTGACGCTGCATGTTCGATCCCATCAGCGCCCGGTTGGCGTCGTCGTTCTCCAGGAACGGGATCAGGGCCGTAGCCACGGAGAATACCATCTTGGGAGACACATCCATGTAGTCAAACATGCTCTTCTCATAAGCCTGGGTCTCTTCACGGTAACGGCCGGAAACATTCTTTTTCACGAAATGTCCTTCCGCATCCAGAGGCTCATTGGCCTGAGCCACATGGTAATTGTCTTCCTCATCGGCCGTCATGTAGACAACCTCATCGGTAACTCTGGGATTCTTGGGATCGGATTTGTCAATCTTCCTGTACGGAGCCTCAATAAATCCGTATTCATTGATCCTGGCATAGGTAGCCAGAGAGTTAATCAGTCCGATGTTGGGACCCTCGGGGGTCTCGATGGGGCACATTCTTCCATAGTGGGAGTAATGTACGTCACGAACCTCGAATCCTGCCCGGTCACGAGAAAGTCCGCCCGGTCCAAGAGCCGAGAGACGTCTCTTGTGGGTCAGCTCACCCAGAGGGTTGTTCTGATCCATGAACTGTGAAAGCTGTGATGAACCGAAGAACTCCTTCACCGCAGCCGTCACCGGCTTAATGTTAATCAGGGACTGGGGACTGATCCCCTCGATCTCCTGGGTAGTCATCCTCTCACGGACCACTCTCTCCAGTCTGGAAAGACCGATGCGGTACTGGTTCTGCAGCAGTTCTCCCACCGCACGGATGCGGCGGTTGCCCAGATGGTCAATGTCATCGTCGGTGCCGATGCCGTATTCCAGATGAATGTTATAGTTAATGGAAGCGATGATATCTTCCTTTGTAATATGCTTAGGAATCAGATCATGGACAGATTTCTTGATGGCTGCCCGAATCTCTTCCTCAGAGTCATTTTCTTCCAGTATTTTTTTCAGAACCGGGTAATATACTAACTCCGTGATACCAAGATCCCTGGGGTTCCCCTCCACATAGTGGCGCAGATCCACCATCATGCTGGACAGAACTTTTACATCCCGCTCTTCGGTGTGAATCATAACGTAGGGAACAGCGGCGTTCTGAATCTCATCCGCCATCTCCCGGGTCACCTCGGCACCGGCCTCCGCCAGGATCTCCCCGGTGGTGGTGTCAATTACATCCTCCGCCAGGACATGTCCGGCAATACGGTTGCGGAGCATCAGCTTTTTGTTGAATTTATACCTGCCCACCTTAGCCAGATCATAACGGCGCGGGTCAAAGAACATGCTCATGATCAGGCTCTCTGCGCTCTCCACTGCCAGAGGCTCACCGGGGCGGATCTTCTTGTATAATTCCAAAAGGCCTTCCTGATAATTCTCAGAAGTATCTTTTGCAAGAGTCGCCACGATCTTGGGCTCTTCTCCAAACAAATCTATAATCTCTGCATTAGAACCGATGCCAAGGGCACGTACCAGCACCGTTACCGGAACCTTTCTGGTACGGTCCACACGAACATAAAAAACATCATTGGAGTCTGTCTCATATTCCAGCCATGCGCCTCTGTTGGGGATTACGGTACATGAGAACAGTCTCTTACCCAGCTTGTCATGGGCAATGGCATAATAAATTCCCGGAGAACGCACCAACTGGCTTACGATAACACGCTCCGCCCCGTTGATCACAAAGGTG
>DVGR01000087.1 GCA_018712605.1 Candidatus Choladousia intestinigallinarum | reverse complement strand
TGTTTATGGATAACATTCCTTATGAAGAGTGGGGAAGGAACATCTGCGGAATCCTGAAAAGATACGGGATCGAAGACGGACTGGTGCTGGATCTTGGCTGCGGCACCGGGACTATGACGGAAATTCTGTCCCGGGCGGGATATGATATGATTGGCGTGGATTGTTCTGCGGATATGCTGGAAGCGGCTTTAGAGAAGAAAATGGCTTCAGGAAGCGATATCCTGTATCTCCTTCAGGATATGCGGGAGTTTGAACTCTATGGAACCGTCCGGGCGGTAGTCAGTGTCTGTGATTCCATGAACTACATTACAGAACCCCAGGAGCTTTTGGAAGTGTTCCGGCTGGTTAATAACTATCTGGATCCCGGAGGAATATTTGTTTTTGACCTGAACACCCCCTATAAATATGAAAAAATTCTTGGCGAATCCGTCATAGCCGAGAACCGTGAAGAGGGAAGCTTTATCTGGGAAAACTGGTTTGATTGTGAATCTGGGATAAACGAATATGACCTGACCCTATTCATAAAGGAAGAAAAGGGGCTTTACCGTAAGTATCAGGAAACGCATTTTCAAAAAGCCTATGATACAAAAGAAATCTGCAGCCTTCTTAAAGCGGCAGGGATGAAGGTAGAGGAGATCCTGGATGCCGGCACGCTGCAGGAGCCTTGCGGAGAGAGCGAACGGCTGTATGTGATTGTCAGAGAACAGGGCAAATAAAAAAAGATTAAAAAAACCCCCTTGGGGATGAATTTTTCATCCTCTGTAGGGGGTTTCAAAAGTTTCATTATAATACAATTCTCCAGAATTGATGTCTGCGATCACCCCGTCTTCCCAGGAGAATTCCAGATAGCGATAGATGACTTCGTGATTGGTGAGATATTCATAGGAGCTTAGAAGAGAATAGAGGTCCTCAGGCTCTATGTCATTATCCCGGCAGAGATCTTCATCCGATATGGGCTCTCCGTTAATAAAAAAATTTGCGATCATGGTGGAAATTGGTTCTTCATATGGAATCCGTTTAATAGACATAGGTGTATAGCCGGTATTTTCATAGGCCACCTGTATGGTGTAATCTCCATATGCTTCCTGAAATTCTTCAGGGGTATCTCCCGGCTGGATTCCCAGGGAGGTAACATCGCCGTCTTCCAGGACAAAAAGGCTGGCAGGAGCGATGAGAGTCTGCTTTTTTTCACAACCTGACAAAAGAAGCAGAAGCGCCAGGGCCGCATATCGTAATTTTTTCATAAGAAATCATGCCTTTCTCAATCTGTCTAATAATAAATTATCATATCGCAGAGAGGAAATCCAGGGGGATTTCAACAATTTTCAGTGGAAAAGCTGTTCTTCCTGTGAAAATAAAGTGAATAAAACCTTAAATTTGAAAGAACCCAGTTGACTTTTTTGGGGTTTTGGATTAATCTTTCAACTGTCATTAAATAAACTTTACATTTTATTTACACATTATTATAGATGCAAAGGGGAGAATTCTTAGGATTTATGAAGGGGATTCAGAGGATGAAAATGAAAGACAGAAAGGAAAAGCGCAGAGTAAAAAAAGAGCAGAAGGAGATGGCAAGGTGGCTGAGAAGCCTGAAGCCGGAGACTCCGCTGGTGCATTTTTTAAACCGGTATTCATTGATTTTTCATGTTTTTCTGGCATGCGGCGTCTGCTTTGTAATTGAGTGGGTGTCACGTCACTCGTTCATGGATGCATGCTCCTTTGTGGTAGATCGGAACCTTGTATTTTTGTACAATTCCCTCCTGGTGTTTGCGTCCCTGCTCTTTGTGTACATATTCCGCCGCAGGGCGGTGGCCAGACTGTTTATCAGTGTTTTCTGGCTGTTTCTGGGGATTATCAACGGATGCGTGCTGGCGAAAAGGGTGACGCCTTTCAGCTTTACGGATTTGAAGATGGTCAGCGATTTGTTTACCATGCAGAGCAATTATTTCTCCGAAGAGGAGGCTATGCTGGTAATTGCCGCTGTGGCCGCCGTGATTGTGTTTCTGGTGGTATTTTGGTTTAAGGGTCCCAAGTATAAGGGAAAGACCAACCGGCTCGCAGGAGGGGTGTTAGCGGTAGCTGTTATGATGATGATTCCTAATGTCACAAACGCAGCGGTCAGCAACAATATTCTCACAGAGTATTTTGAAAATATTGCCCAGGGTTACCGGGATTACGGCTTTGTGTACAGTTTTTCAGCCAGTGTGCTGGACCGGGGAATGGGTGAACCAGAAGAATACTCCCAGGAGAGTGTGGCTGCGGTGCTGGAGCAGATGCAGACAGCGGAGGAATCCAGAGAGCAGTCTGCGGTTGTTGATTCAGAAAGTGAAAAAGGGGCTACGGTACAGATGGTATCAGCGCCTGCGAAAGCAGAGGGTTCCCATGAGGAGACGGAGCCTGCATCGCTGATAAAGCATACGACGGCAAGGACTGCCGCTCCAGAGACAGAAGAATATCCCAATATCATCTGTGTACTGCTGGAGTCTTTTGTGGATCCGGAGCAGATTAATTTTTTGGAACTGAGTGAAGACCCAGTTCCATATTTTCATTATTTGTCAGAAAATTATTCCTCCGGGTACCTGGATGTGCCTGTAGTGGGAGCCGGTACGGCGAACACGGAATTTGAAGTCCTTACAGGCATGGGAATGCAATTCTTTGGGCTGGGGGAATATCCCTACAAAACGATTTTAAAAGAAACGAACTGTGAGAGCATTGCCTCTGATCTGGCAGAGTT
>DVGR01000086.1 GCA_018712605.1 Candidatus Choladousia intestinigallinarum | reverse complement strand
GCACTCGTGCGACCTACTGTCTGGACACCAGAGACGCTAACCCGTATGAGCAAGGAGCGCAGCTGCGCGGAGTGCGAATACGGGTAGGATTGAGAGAGCACGCAGTGCGGAGCAATCCGTGGCTTTTATGTGAAAAGCCAGTGACAACATCACAGTCTCGGTACCCAGGCAGGAGGGCGCACTCGTGCGACCTACCGTCCGGGCACCAGAGACGCTAACCCGTATGAGCAAGGAGCGCAGTTGCGCGGAGTGCGAATACGGGTAGGGCGCTGCGTGCCAGTGGCACGCGTTTAGCGCCGACCGAAGCGGAGCGGAGACTTGCGAGAGCACGCAGTGCGGAGCAATCCGTGGCTTTTATGTGCGGCGGTATCTGCGCCAGCAGCCATGTCAGCTTTTGTTATGCAGCAAGTAAAATGCTTCCATTGCCCTTCCGATAAACTGCGTTGAACCTTCCCCATATATACTGTCCTGGGCTGCCTGTAATTCTGGATTTGTGCGATAGGCAGCGGCAATCTCAAGAACCATGGAGGCTGCATCCGGCAGTTGAAACATCTGTTTTGTCACAAACTCATACTCTCCTACCAATTCTCTCACCTCAAAGGAATTCACGTCTGCCCCCTTCATCTGCGACAATTTTTTTATAACTGCGCCCAGCCGCTTCTGGTACGCTGGATATATTTCTGTATTGGCCGGATTGCTGGAGGCTTCCATTGCTTTTTCCTTGCTGCCGTACCACTCCACAATTTTCCGAAAGTTTCTTTGAACCCCTTCGCTGGCTGCGCTCTCAAGGAAACTCTTTTTCCATGCTTCCATGCTTCCGTATTGGTTCATAAAAATAGCTTTTTGCTCTTCGCTCATATTTGCCTCCATGGAGGTGTACATATCTTCAAGTTCGCTTTTGCTGAATACTTCAAAATCCATTGCATTTTTTCCTTTCAAAATTCCATCAATGCTGGAAATCAAACGCTCTATACGTTCTTTTTTTACAACCAGCATTTTTCTCTGCATTTGCAAAATGTGATTTTTATCAAGGGCCGGATTATCTATTACAGCTTTGATTTCTTTTAAGGGTATATCGAATTCACGGAAAAACAAAATCTGCTGCAAGGTTTCCAGCGCTTTATCGTCATAAAGCCGATACCCTGCTTCACTTTTTTCCGTGGGCTTTAATAATCCGATTTCATCATAATAATGAAGCGTGCGCACGCTGATTCCTGCCAATTCTGATATTTCCTTTACCGTTCTCATAACCATTTTCCTCCTGTCCTTGATATACTCACTTTAATCTATGACGCCCCGTGAGGGTCAATAGATAATATTATTTTCTAGAATCTGTGCTTTTAAGGAAAACCACTTACCACTACCTCTATATGATCCATTGACAATAGATTTTATTCTTATTAGAATAGAATCATTGCGTCCTATATCTATGGGTTGGAAAATTACTACAGAGGAGGTTTGTTATGGAAACAGAAAAAACAGTACAAGAGACACCGGCAGAAAACAAGATGGGCACTATGCCGATTCCGAAGCTGCTGCTGACTATGTCTCTTCCCATGATTATTTCAATGCTTGTCCAAGCGCTTTACAACGTAGTCGACAGCGTCTTCGTTTCACAGATCAATGAAAATGCGCTGACGGCAGTTTCCCTTGCGTTCCCTATTCAGAACCTGATGATCGCTGTTGCTTCCGGTACAGGAGTCGGCGTCAATGCGCTGCTCTCCCGCAGCCTTGGAGAGAAAAATTTTGAACAGGCGGACAAGGCTGCCAACAACAGCATACTTCTGGCCCTGCTCAGCTACCTGGTCTTTGCTCTCATCGGTATCTTCGGCTCCAATCTGTTCTTTGCATCACAGACGTCCGATCCGCAGATCCGTGAATATGGATACCAGTATATGAGCATTATCTGCATTTTTTCCTTTGGTTCATTTTTGCAGATTAACATGGAACGCCTGCTCCAGTCAACCGGGCTGACTTTCTATACAATGATCACGCAGGGAACCGGCGCCATTATCAATATCATTTTTGACCCCATTATGATCTTTGGTCTCTTCGGTTTTCCGAAAATGGGAGTTGCCGGAGCTGCCGCCGCTACGGTCTTTGGCCAGATTGTGGCTATGATTCTGGCAATATACTTTAATTTCAAGAAAAACAAGGAGCTGAAGCTCTCTCGCAAAACCCTGCGTTTTGACGGCCCAACTGTAAAAGCAATCTACCTGGTGGGCATTCCTTCAATCCTGATGATGTCCATAGGCTCCGTGATGACATACGGAATGAACAAAATTCTTCTGATGTTTTCTTCAACGGCAGCCGCCGTGTTCGGCGTATACTTTAAGCTGCAAAGCTTCTTCTTCATGCCCGTATTCGGACTGAACAACGGCATGGTGCCCATCGTGGCTTTCAACTACGGCGCCCGGAGCAAAAAGCGAATCACTCACACCATCCGTCTGAGCTGTATAACAGCCTGCGTAATGATGCTCTGTGGAATCCTGGCCTTTAACCTGATTCCTGAGGTGCTGCTGGGCTTCTTCAATGCATCGGAGGATCTGCTTGCCATCGGCTGCAAAGCTCTGCGCACCATCAGCATCAGCTACATCTTTGCAGGGTTCTGTATTATCTTTGGCTCTGTCTTCCAGGCCCTGGGGAACGGCGTTTACAGTCTGATCGTGTCCGTATGCCGCCAGCTTCTGGTTCTGCTGCCCTCTGCCTGGATACTGGCCGTAACATTTGGATTGGACGCCGTCTGGTATTCCTTCCCTATTGCGGAGGTGGCCTCCATCATTGCATCCATTATTCTGTTCCGAAGAATCTATACAAAAAAAATTCAGAGGCTGTAGCTTTACCTCTGAACCACTCTATTCCGGCCGGATGAAGCGTATGTCTCATCCGGCCGGATGTCTTTCTACTGAAATCTCCTTCATCGTCCAGTCATTCTCATCTCTGACTCCTTATTCCAAACTAAGAGCTGCCTAAAAGTTTTTTTACTTCTGCGAAGGTAATCTCATAGATGCTCATATACACATAATTGACTCCCGCCTCTTCCATGGCTTTTCTTTGCTTTTCTGACACCACTGTATATGGGTAGATTCCAAACATGAAGGGGAAAAAAGAAAATATAAAATCCTGCTTATCCTGCACTGTCATGTCTGGGAAAAATTTGTCCAGCCCTTCTCTCACCTCCGCCAGAGATCTGCCATAAGCTTTTTTAAATTCCACAAGCCGTTCCATACGGCTGTTTTCTTCCATGTCATAGTGGTTCATGGACATAATTTTGAGAAGCGTCGCCCGCTCTTCCAGAGAATGGGCCAGCGCATCGGCAAACTCTGCGTCAGTCATCGCATCATGCTCCCTCCAAATCTTGCGCAGGGTTTCATTCCACCGCTCATATTCTCTCTGCAAAAGCGCCAGGAAGATCTCCTCCTTTGTCTGGAAGTAATTATAAATAGACGTGCGGGTAAAGGAAGTTGCGCTGCTGATATCCTTCAGAGTGATGTCTTTGAAATTCATAGTCTCATAAAGCCCTGCACAGGCAGAGATAATTTCTTCCTTCCTTGCCGCCGTCAGCTCTTCTGAACCTTTTGGCATAAAGCACCTCCTTTCTTTCTGACATTATGTCACTATCTGCACTATACTTCTATTCTGACACCATATCAATACCCTTTATTATTTTCTTCTAAACAACCTCAAAAATCAGAATCTTCTCCCTGGGATCATTTCCTTCAAACAGATCCCGGCAATCTATCTCATCTGAAAAGAGCAGCCTCTCCTGGGTCATTAAGCAGCTCACATACTCCTGGGACGGATAATAGAAAAACAGAAGGATCTCTCTGGGATTTTCATAAAGAGAGTCATAGATCCTCCCCAGAACCTTCTGCAGAATCTCCACTGGAAACGGATTAAAGAAATAGCAGCGGTCTGCCTCCGGCATCACCTGGTATCTCTCCGCCCTCTCCAGCACAAAAGAAGTTCTGCTGCCAGATACCGCGCGATTCTTATTCTCTTTCGCCGCCAAAAAAATCCGTTCACTGCATTCAATCCCCACTGACCTGCACCTTGTTTGATAAGACAGATAAAAACATACTCTGCCCTTCCCGGTACCATAGTCCAGAATCATATTTCTCTTTCCTATAAGGCCGCTGGCTGCCAGACGCTCCAGGACATTGTAGGACGTAGGCTCATACGGATAAACATTCGGATCCGCCTGCGAATCATCCCGGCCGGCAGTTTTTATTTTCAGCAGCTTTTCCCACTGCATCTCATATTCGTTCATTATCCCAACACAATCCTTATCAAAGTTTTATCCAGCATGATCGTCCGGTTCCAGGGATTCAGGATGATCCCCTCTATCTCTTCTGTCTGCAGCGCCATCTCAAAGAGCTGGCGGATGCTTCCCATAAAGGTGGACATCACCTGATTGGATCCTTTCATCTCTTCTTCAAAGCTGGTAAATACAGGCCACCAGCTACAGCCGTCCTCAGTGCTGATGGTCTGAAGCTTTAACTGGGAACCGTCTGAAATCGGTTCTACAGCCACAATAAATTCTCCTTCTTCTCTCATGCGGCGGCGAATCACCGTCAGTGTGTGGGCCAGCCTCTCCTGGGTGGGCTCCTTCTGCAGCGCCTCAACCGCCTCCTCTATCTTGTCATTCCCCCGCAGCTTTTCATCCTGTGTCATTTTTCCCTCCTGAATACAAAAATTCCGCTGCTGGCAGCAGAAATCAAGCCTGCAGCATACAAATTCAAGAATGCCGCCGGCCTTCTCCTTTTTCATAGTCTCTAAGAGCGGCCAGGGCCTTGGGCGCCATGGGAAACAGGGCGATCATATTAAAGACCGTCATAAGCCCCACTCCCACATCTCCCAGATCCCAGACAAACTGATAGGCGGCCATTCCTCCTATAAACAGCATGACCAGAGCCAAAATCTTATAAAGGGTCTGCGAGAGCCAGTTGTCTCCAAAAAGATAGGCCACATTAGACCTGGCATAAAACAAAATCCCCAAAAATGTGGAGAAACTGAACAGCCAAAGAATCACCGCTATAAAAATCACCCCAAATTCTCCCAGGTGATGTCCCATAGCTGTCTGCAGCAGATCCATTCCCTCCAGTCCTACTGTCATCTCCCGGGGCGCCAAAAGCATAATCATTGCGGAACACGTACAGATCACTATAGTGTCAATAAATACTCCCAGCGCCTGGAGCAGCCCCTCCTTGGCAGGATGGCTGATATCCGCCGCTGCCGCTGCACATGGCGCGGAGCCGGAACCTGCTTCGTTGGAAAAAAGACCTCTCTTAGCCCCATTCATAATCACTGCGCCGATACCGCCTCCCACAGCCTGCCGCAGACCAAAGGCCTCAGAGAAAATGCGCTGAAATACCGCCGGAAGCTGGCCCGCATTTTTTACGATGATAAAGACCGTTATAAAAAAGTAACAGGCAGCCATAATGGGCACAATAATATCCAGCACCTTCACCGTGGCGTTTTTTCTCAGGACTACCGCTGCCGCCACAGCCACAAGGATCACCGTTGAATATATAGGAGGAATGTGAAAGGCATTTTCAAAGGATGAGGAAATGGAATTCGCCGTCACCTGACTGATCCCGCACCAGCAGATCAGGCCTGATAAGGCAAACAGCGACGCCACTATGGATTTTTTTCTCCTGCTGCCCTGCCGAATAAACAGATGGTGGAGGTAGTATGCCGGACCGCCTCTGTAGCCGCCGTACAGAGGATCTTTCTCCTTGTAAAGCTGCGCAAGAGTAGCTTCAATAAAGGCTGTGGAGGAACCCAGCAGGGCAATTACCCACATCCAGAAGACTGCGCCTGCGCCGCCTGCTGAAATCGCCGCCACCACGCCCACCAGGTTCCCCATGCCCACCCGGCAGGCAGTAGAAATAATCAGAGCCTGGATACCGGAAATCCCTTCTCCTCCCCCTGGCTTATTGTTTTCCAGGGTCACCCGAACCATCTCGGGGAAAAGCCGGAATGGAAGGAAGCGTGTCCTCACTGTAAAGTAAATCCCTGCTGGAATCAGAAGAATGACCAGCAGAGAAAGCCCTAGCACGCTCCCTCCCGGCAGGGTGAT
>DVGR01000085.1 GCA_018712605.1 Candidatus Choladousia intestinigallinarum | reverse complement strand
CTGGATTATCTTCAGGAGCTGGGGGTGGAAGTGATCTTTTTCAATCCTCTCTTTGTTTCGCCCTCCAATCATAAATATGACATTCAGGATTACGATTATATTGATCCCCATTTTGGGAAAATCGTGTATGAAGAGGGAAGGCTTCTCCAGGACTGGGACAATGACAATAAGCATGCCTCCCGATATATTACGAGAGTTACGGATCGGAGGAACCTGGAGGCCAGCAACCAGCTTTTTGTAAAGCTGGTGGAAGAGCTCCACAAAAGAGGGATGAAGGTGATTCTGGACGGTGTCCTGAACCACTGTGGTTCCTTCAACAAATGGATGGACAGGGAACAGATTTATGAGAAGCAGTCCAACTATGAGAAGGGAGCCTACATCTCTGCGGACAGCCCTTACAGGAGCTTCTTTAAATTTTACAACGAGCATGAATGGCCCTACAATGGATTTTATGAGGGCTGGTGGGGGCATGATACCCTTCCCAAGCTGAATTATGAGGATTCCCCCAAGTTGGAGGAATACATTATGAAAATTGCGGCCAAATGGGTTTCGCCTCCCTACAATGCCGACGGATGGAGGCTGGACGTGGCGGCGGACTTGGGCTTTTCCAGTGAGTACAACCATACCTTCTGGAAAAAATTCCGCAAGGTGGTCAAGGAGGCAAATCCGAATGCTGTCATTTTGGCGGAGCATTACGGGGACGCAGCGCCCTGGCTTCACGGAGATGAGTGGGATACAGTCATGAACTACGATGCCTTTATGGAGCCCCTTACCTGGTTCTTTACAGGGATGGAGAAGCACAGCGACGATTTTCAGCCTGGCCTCTTGGGAAATGCGGAGAGTTTTATTGGAGCCATGCGGTATCACATGGGAAGCTTTCTGGCGCCGTCTCTGCAGACGGCTATGAATGAGCTTTCCAACCATGACCATTCTCGGTTTCTTACCAGAACCAATCATAAGGTAGGGCGTGTGGAATCCCTGGGACATGCGGCGGCATCTGAAGGGGTGGAGCCGGCAGTGATGCGGGAGGCCGTGATCATGCAGATGACCTGGCCGGGAGCGCCCACGGTGTACTACGGGGATGAGGCCGGAGTCTGCGGATTTACGGATCCAGACAACCGGCGGACGTATCCCTGGGGCAGAGAGGATCATGTTATGCTGGAATTCCACAGGGCCGCCATACGGATGCACAAACAATATCCGGTGCTGACTCATGGCTCTCTGCGCTTTCTGCATGCGGATTACAACTGCCTGGCCTACGGCAGGTTCAGTGAGGAATGCCAGGTGATTGTGGCCTTCAATAACAATGATCACGAAAAGGAGCTTCGCTTTACGGTCTGGGAGACAGGAGTGGAGAAGCGGGGAACCTTAATGCGGATCTTCTACTCAGATAAAAACGGATATACGGAGGAGCCGGCAGTGGTCCAGGTAGAGGCTGGGGAGATAAATCTTCCCATGGGAGCCTTTGCGGGAATCGTGCTTATAAATCTTAAGAAAGATACAATAGAGTCTTAACCAGCCTTTCAACCTGTTTTTGCGGAGAAATGATATAATAACGGTGCTTTTGTTACTGTTTACGGGGATCCGTGAGCAGTAACATAATAACCGTGGAGGAGACAGGATACATATGAAAAAAAGCACAGGAATTATCTTGACTGTCGTGGTTCTTTTGTTTCTTGCGGCAGGGGGAATCTACATAGGGATTGGAATGCACTATGTGGATCATTTTTTTGAACATACTTATATAAATGGCCTGGATGTCTCGGATCTTACCGTGGAGGCGGCGGAGTCAATGATTGCCGGGGAAGTAGAGGATTATGAGATGACCCTTCTGACTAAGGAGGGAAAGCAGGAGACCATCCAGGGCAGCGCCATTGGATATAAATATGTTTCCGGGGGAGAAGCAAAGGAATATATGAACCGACAGAACTTTTTCTTATGGCTTCCGGCGCTTTTCCAGGGCGATACCCAGTACACCATGGAAACATCTTTTACATATGACGAGACCTTGCTGGAGCAGGCGGCGGACAGCCTTTCCTGTATGCAGGCGGATCAGGTGACGGCGCCCAAGGACGCTTACCTGACACGGCAGGAGGACGGATCCTACGGAATCGTTCCGGAGGTAGAGGGGAACCAACTGAACCGGGATAAGCTGATGGACACTTTAAAATCGGCCATTGACCAGAACCAGGAGAGTGTGGATCTGGAGGAATCCGGATGTTATCTGAAGCCCTCCGTATATTCGGACGACGGGGCTTTGAGAGCGGAAGCGGCGGTGATGAACCAGTATTCCAATATCACGGTCACGTATCTGATGGGCGGCGATGTCACTGTGACGCTGGACAAGGAGACTGCCTCAGGCTGGCTTTCCCTGGACGAGAACAAGCAGCCGGTCTTTGACCGGGAGGCGGTGGCCGCCTGGGTGAACCAACTGGCAGATACGTATGATACCATCGGCACCCAGGAGCCTTTTGTCACCTCAAATGGGGAGACGGTATATGTGGAGGCAGTGACCTACGGGTGGCAGATGGATCGGGAGAGTGAGACGGAAGCTCTCTTCCAGCTTCTCATGGCCGGGGAATCCGCAGAGCGTTCTCCTGTATATCTGGAGGGAGCCGCCACAAGAGGTGAAAATGATATCGGCAATACGTATGTGGAGATTGATTATACAAACCAGAGGATGTGGTACTATAAAGACGGAAGCCTTCTGGTGGAGACTTCAGTGGTAACAGGAAATACCAGCGCCGGTATGGGATCCCCGGAAGGGATTTTCTGTATCGTGGGCAAGGAGGAGGACGCCATTCTTACAGGTGAGGATTATAAGACTCCCGTGGATTACTGGATGCCCTTCTATGGAGGCGTGGGAATCCATGACGCAGATTCCTGGAGAAGCGTCTATGGAGGCACGATATACCAGTACGGAGGTTCCCATGGATGTATCAATACCCCCTCGGCCCAGGCGGCGGTGATTTATGAAAATATTGATATAGGAACTCCAGTTATCTGCTACAGTTCCGGTATCAATTACGGATATGGGGAATACTCCATCTATGGCGGAGGCGGCCAGCCCCAGACGGAAAATCAGGTTCAAAGCGAGACTCAGGCCCAGACCGGGGCGCCTTCAGAGAACCAGGATCAGAATAGCCAGGGAGATATCGTGATTCTCCAGGGGGGAGAGGGCGGCAGCGGCGCCTCTTCTTCCGACAGCCAAGAGGGCGTGCAGGACGCAGGCGGCCAGTCAGTCCTGGGAGAAGAGGGACAGGTATTTATCATTGAATAGGCACAGGGACGATCAGGAAAGGGAACGGATTATGAAAAATATGACACTTGAGCGCATGGCGCAGGCCTGCGGGGGAATTTACCACGGCGCAGAAGAAGATAAGAAAAAGGAAATCACAGAGATCACTACGGACAGCCGGAAGGCTCAGCCGGGATGTCTCTTTGCGGCCATAAAAGGCGAGAGGGCGGACGGTCATGATTTTATTCCCTCTGTATTTGAGAGGGGGGCCCTCTGCGTCTTATCGGAGCGTGAACTGCCAAAGGAGCAGGGCAGCTATATTCAGGTGAATTCCACCCTGGAGGCATTAAAAGCCCTGGCGGAATACTATCTGGAGCAGCTCGGGATTCCCGTGGTGGGGATTACGGGAAGCGTGGGGAAAACCAGCACGAAAGAGATGGTGTGGGCGGTGCTTTCCCAGAAGTACAAAGCCCTTAAAACCCTGGGGAATTTTAATAATGAGCTGGGCTTGCCTTTGACGGTATTCCGGCTTAGGGAGGAGGACGAGATTGCCGTCCTTGAGATGGGGATCAGTAACTTTGGAGAGATGCACCGGCTGGCTAAAATCGCAAAGCCGGACACATGCATTATTACAAATATCGGTGCCTGCCATCTGGAATTCCTGGGAGACCGGGAGGGAGTTCTCCGGGCGAAATCAGAAATTTTTGACTTTATGAAGGAAGACGGCCATGTGATTCTGAACGGAGACGATGATAAACTGTCTGAGATTCAGGAGGTAAAAGGCATTCAGCCTGTATTTTTCGGACTGGACACAGAAAATCAGGTCTATGCGGACCGCATCCGCAAAAGGGGCCTGGCGGGTATCTCCTGCAGAATTCACGGGCCGGGAGTTTCCTTTGACGTGAAGATCCCCATACCGGGCCTTCATATGGTGTACAATGCCCTGGCGGGAACTGCGGCGGGGCTGGTCTATGGGCTCAGTGCGGAAGAGATCCGAAGAGGCATCGAGAGCCTGCAGCCCGTGGGCGGACGGTTCCACATCATTGAGACAGAGCATTACACCATTATTGACGACTGCTACAATGCAAATCCCGCTTCCATGAAAGCGTCTCTGGAGGTACTCCAGGACGGTGTGGAACGGAAAGTGGCTGTCCTGGGCGATATGGGAGAGCTTGGCGAGGATGAGAAGGAGCTGCACCGGCAGGTAGGAGAGTATGCAGGAACGCTGGATCTGGATCTGTGCATCTGCACCGGCCCTTTGTGCGCCAGTCTGGCGGAAGGAATCCGCAGTGCTAATCCCTCCATGGAGGTTATCTGCTTCCCGGCGCTGCAGGATTTGTTAAAGCACCTGCCGGGGCTTCTAAAGGAGAAGGACACGGTGCTTGTCAAGGCGTCTCATTTTATGCATTTTGAAAAGGTAGTGGAGAAATTGACATGTATATAATAGCGGGACTTGGAAATCCTGGACTGAAATATGCTCACACCCGCCACAACGCAGGTTTTGAGGCTGCGGAGCGTCTGGCGGGAAAGTATGGGATTTCCATAAATACGAAGAAATTCCAGGCGCTGTGCGGCACCGGGGCCATAGAAGGACAGAAGGTTCTTCTGCTGAAGCCTCAGACGTATATGAATCTCAGCGGGGAGAGCATCCGGGCTGCCTGCGATTTCTATAAGATAGACCCGGAGGAGGAGCTGATCGTCCTCTATGATGATATCAGCCTGGATCCGGGGCAGCTTAGGGTCAGAAAAAAGGGAAGCGCAGGAGGGCATAATGGGATAAAAAGCATTATCGCCCATCTGGGAACCCAGAATTTCCTGCGCATAAAGATCGGAGTAGGGGAGAAGCCCCAGGGCTATGACCTGGCCGACTTTGTCTTAAGCCGCTTTGACAAAGAGGCGCAGGATCAGATGGAAGAGGCATTCAAACGGGCAGCGGATGCGGCCGCCAGGCTTCTTACAGAAGATCCGGAACGGGTCATGAATGAATTTAATGTAAAGACCAAGACAACCTCCTGAAAGGAAATATGCCCCATGAAAGCGTTTGTAACACCCATGCATGAGCTGGGAGAATTCGAGGAGATACGGGAAAAGCTTGCCAGAGGAAAGGGAATGCTTCAGGTAACGGGGTGCATTGACGCCCAGAAGCCCCACTTTATCTACTGTGCGGGAGAGAATTTTCCGTATCGGGTGATTATTACCTACAGTGACTTAAGAGCAAAAGAACTATATGAAAATTATTCCTTCTTTGACCGGAATGTATTGTACTTTCCGGCCAAAGATTTAATTTTTTTTCAGGCGGATATCCATGGGAACCTTCTGGAGCAGCAGAGGGTTCAGGTGCTGAAGGCCCTGAATGAGGGGGAGACGGTGACGGTAGTGACCACTGCGGCGGCCTGCATGAACTATCTGGTGCCTTTTGACCAGTGGAAAAAGCAGATTGTAAAGGTGGATCTGGAGAGTGCCCTGGATTTGGAGAAGCTGAAAAGAGACCTGGTGCGTATGGGGTATGAGCGCATGGGCCAGGTGGAAGGTCCGGGGCAGTTCGCTATTCGGGGCGGGATTTTGGATGTATTTCCCCTTACCGAGGAAAATCCAGTCAGGATTGAGCTTTGGGGAGATGAGGTGGATTCTATCCGCAGCTTCGATGCGGAGAGTCAGCGTTCCATTGAAAATCTGGAATCTGTCTTCCTGTACCCGGCGGCTGAGCTGCTGCCGGATAAGAGAGACCGGGAGAAGGCCATGAGCCGGATCGAAAAGGAGGCCAAGAAGGCGGAGGCTGTTTTCAAAAAAGAGGGTAGGACGGAAGAGCTTTCCAGAATTAAGAATCTGCTGCAGGACATCCGGGATGAGCTGGAAGAGTTTTCAGTCCCTCTGTCTGCGGAAGGTCTGATTGACTATTTTACGGAGAAAAAAGAGAGCTTTTTAGATTACTTCCCCTCCGGAAAGACACTGCTGTTTCTGGATGAGCCAAACCGGATCCTGGAGGCAGGACAGGCGGTGGAGCTGGAATTTCGGGAGAGCATGGAGCACCGTCTGGAAAAAGGATACGTTCTGCCAGGGCAGACGAAGCTGCTGTTTTCCAACCAGGAGACGGTAGCTGCCATGTGCGCAGGAAAGGCCGTGGGACTCTGTACCCTGGAGAATGCTAAATCTCCCTGGGTGGTGACTGGAAAATACAGCTTGACCGTGCGTTCCGTAAACCCCTACAACAACAGCTTCGAATTTCTGGTCCATGACCTGAAACGCTGGAAGAAAGAGGGATACCGGGTGGTCTTGCTGTCCGCTTCCAGGACCAGGGGAAACAGGCTGGCAGGAGATCTTCTGGCGGAAGGGCTCACCAGCTATTATACAGAGGATCCCCTTAGGGAGGTACAGCCGGGAGAAATTTTGATTACTTACGGCAATGCAGGCAGAGGGTATGAATACCCTCTGATAAAGTTTGTCATCATTGCGGAAAGCGATATTTTCGGCAAGGAGAAAAAGAAAAGAAAGAAGCAGCGCCGTTATGAGGGAACCAGGATCAACAGCTTTAATGATCTTTCCGTGGGCGATTACGTGGTGCATGAGAATCATGGACTGGGTGTTTACCGGGGGATTGAGAAGGTAGAAGTAGACCGGGTGACAAAGGATTACATGAAAATCGAGTATGCGGGGGGCAGCAGCCTCTATGTTCCCGCCACCCAGTTGGATGTGATTCAGAAATACGCAGACGGGGACGCGAAGGCGCCTAAGCTTAACAAGCTGGGCACCCAGGAGTGGAACAGAACCAAGACCAGGGTGCGCAGCGCAGTGCGGGTCATTGCCCAGGAACTGGTGGATCTCTATGCCGTTCGGCAGAGAACGGAAGGGTTCGTATACAGCCAGGACACAGTCTGGCAGAAGGAGTTTGAGGAAATGTTTCCCTTTGAGGAGACGGAGGATCAGCTCCTGGCCATCGATGCGGTGAAGCAGGATATGCAGAGCCCTAAGATTATGGACCGCCTGGTATGCGGGGATGTGGGCTACGGCAAGACGGAGATCGCTATCCGTGCGGCTTTTAAGGCGGTGCAGGATGGAAAACAGGTGACTTATCTGGTACCTACCACCATCCTGGCCCAGCAGCATTATAATACTTTTGTTCAGCGGATGAAGGATTTTCCTGTGAGAGTGGATCTGATGTGCCGTTTTAGAAGCGCTGCCGAGCAGAAAAAGACGGTGACGGATCTGAAAAAGGGCATGGTAGATATTGTGGTGGGAACCCACCGCCTGCTCTCCAAGGATGTGGAATTTAAAGATCTGGGTCTGCTGATTATAGATGAGGAGCAGCGCTTTGGCGTAACCCATAAGGAAAAGATCAAACAGCTTAAAAAGGACGTGGATGTACTGACCCTCACCGCAACCCCAATTCCCAGAACCCTTCACATGAGCCTCATTGGGATTCGTGATATGAGCGTTCTGGAGGAAGCGCCTCAGGAGAGAGTTCCCATTCAGACATACGTTATGGAGTACAACGAAGAGATGGTTCGGGAGGCCATCAGCAGGGAGCTTTCCAGGGGAGGGCAGGTCTACTACGTCTATAACAGGGTCAATACCATTATGGAGATGACCAATAAGATTGCTGATCTGGTTCCCCAGGCCCGGGTGGCCTTTGCCCACGGCCAAATGAAGGAGAGGGAGCTGGAAAAGATCATGTATGACTTCATTAACGGGGAGATTGACGTGCTGGTGTCTACCACGATTATTGAGACAGGACTGGACATTTCCAATGTCAACACCATGATTATCCACGATGCGGACAATATGGGCCTGTCCCAGCTCTATCAGCTCCGGGGGCGGGTTGGGAGATCCAACCGGACTGCCTACGCCTTCCTCATGTACCGGCGCAACAAAATGCTGCGGGAGGTGGCGGAGAAGCGGCTGTCCGCCATCCGAGAGTTTACAGAGCTTGGCAGCGGATTCAAGATTGCCATGCGGGATCTGGAAATCCGGGGAGCGGGAAACCTTCTGGGAAGCGAGCAGCACGGCCACATGGAGGCTGTGGGATATGACCTTTACTGCAAGCTGCTAAATGAATCCGTAAAAGAGATCCAGGGAACTTCAACGGGTCAGGAGGAATATGAGACAGCGGTAGATTTGGATGTGGATGCTTATATCCCCGATTCCTATATCCGCAATGAGATGCAGAAGCTGGATGTGTATAAGAGAATCGCAGGAATCCGAAATCAGGAAGAGTATGAGGATATGCTGGAGGAACTTCTGGACCGGTTCGGGGAGATGCCAAAACCAGTACAGAATCTGCTGGCAGTGGCCAGGCTGAAGGCAGGAGCCCACCGCCTCTATATGACGGAAGTGAACCAGAAGGGGAACGAGCTGTGGTTTGTCATGTATGAGAAAGCAAAGATCAATACGGGAGCCATCGACGGGCTGCTGAAGGAATACAAGGGGAATCTGAAGTTTGTTATGGATGCGCCTCCCTATTTCCTTTACAAAGAGCTGAGGAAAAATAAAAACGAGACGGTGGATATCCTGGCTCTTGCGGCAGAACTGCTGGGAGCTTTTGCGGTTCTGCGGGAGGATGCGTGAAACGAACCTTCAGGTGAATTTTTTGTGAATCTTTGAAAATCTATGAAAAAAGATTGCGGCACAGGGAAAAAAAGATTATAATGAAACAATGACGGCGTCTGAGGAAAAGGCGCCGGGAAGAAGATAACCTCAGCAGACAGAAAATTTCCCGCAGTCCGGGGAAGCTGACAGGCAGGAAAGCCGGTTTGGACTGTCGCTGGGGCGGGATCAGGAGGAATGAAATGAACACAGGGTGGAAGAAAGCAGCAGTGATCGGCCTGAGTGCAAGCCTTGCGCTGGCGGGACTTTCCGGCTGCTCGGGAAAAAATGAATTTAATGCCGAGGCTGCGGCAGTGACGGTTAATGATGATACAATACCGGCTGGCCTTTTAGCATTTGCCACACGGTATGCGCAGGCTCAGTATGAGAGCTTATACCAGGCATATGGGATGAACAATGCCTTCAACCAGGATCTCTATGGGAACGGCACCACACTGGGCCAGTCTCTGGTAAGCGGCATGGCTTCTCAGCTTGCGAATGCGTATCTGGCGGAGCAGAAGATGGAAGAATACGGCGTTTCGCTGACAGAGGAAGAGCAGGCTTCCATTGCTGAGGCAGCGTCTGCATTTCTGGCTGACAACGAGGAGGAAGTACTGGAGCTGATCGGAGCGGATCAGGATACAGTAGAGCGGTATCTGGAGCTTCTCGTGATTCAGAATAAGATGGAAGAGGCTATGTCCGCAGATGTGGATACGGAGGTTTCCGATGAGGAAGCTGCCCAGAGAAGGATTCGCTACACCTTGTTTACTCCCGTTACGGAAGAAGAGACAGAAGCAGATTCAGAGACAAGTTCAGAAGTAAGTTCGGAAGCGGCTGCTGAAGCAGAGACAGCGGATGCGGATGATGCGGAAACAGAAGAAAGCGAGACGGAAGATGCTTCTGAAGCACAGACCGCTTCCCTGGAAGAGAACGATGCGGCAGCTACCCAGTCCGCCCAGGAGACAGAGGCTGACTCAGAGGCAGTGACGGAAGCTGAGACAGAAACTGAAACTCAGACTGAAACCGAAGAAGCAGCAGAAGAAGTATCAGAACAAGTTTCAGAAGAAGCATCAGAATCAGAAGAGGAAACCGAGGGATCAACAGAGGAAGCAACAGAAGCTGAGACCGAGACCGAAGATCCGGAGACGGCGGCTGCTAAGGCCAAAGCGTACGACAAGGCAGTGGAGCTGATCGGAAAGATCCAGGCAGGAGAGGATTTTGAGACCGCTTCAGGAGAGGTGGATCCCGACGCTACCTGTTCCACCATGACATTCGGAGAGTCGAATGGGGGACAGGAAGAGCTTTTGGCAGCGACCGACGGCTTGGCGGACGGCACACTGGTAGAAGAGCCTGTGGAGACTGACAGCGGATATTACGTAGTATACCTGGAGACGCAGCTTGACCGGGAGGCTACGGATTCTGAGAAAGACAGGATTGTGGAGCAGAGAAAGCAGGATCAGATCTCCGATCTGTACACACAGTGGCAGGAGGAAAGCGATATAGAGACGGACGCCGGCGTTCTGGCGGACATTACCTTTGATTTCTCCTTAGAGCAGTATGTGGAGACAGAGGCTTCTACGGAATCAGTTACGGAATCAGTTACCGAAGCAGTGTCGGAAGCAGAATCAGAAGCGGTTACGGAAGCTGAATCCGGGGCTGAATCTGAAGATGAAACTGAGAATGCTTCAGAAAAGAGTACAGAGGCAGTATCCGAGGCAGAAGAAGCGGCGGAGACGGAGGCGGCTGATGAGGCAGAGACAGATTCTGTAGAGGAAGCGGCAGAGACTCAGGCAGCTTCTGAGAGTGTAACGGAAGCAGCGACGGAAGAGTAAGAACTTTCAGAAAAAGCAAAACATAATTACTTCCAGCAGGGAAGCTGCCGGATGGTGACAGGAGCTGACGCACAATGGCTGGTTTTGGCAGGATGCGCCGGCTCCTTTTGTATTACTATTTATATAACTATATTGCAGGAAAGAGAGAGGAACATGACAGAAAAAAATATATTCTTAATCGGATTTATGGGAGCGGGGAAAACCACGGTTTCCCTGGCTCTGAAAAAAATGTACCGTATGGAACTGATCGAGATGGATCAGGAAATTGAGAAGAGAGAGGGAAAAACCATCTCCGAGATTTTTAAAATTTATGGGGAGCCATATTTCAGGGAGCTGGAAACTGGTTTTCTGAAAGGACTGCATACAGAGAAGCTCACGGTGATTTCCTGCGGGGGCGGCGTTCCCCTGCGGGAAAATAACGTAAAGGCTATGCGGGAAAAGGGAAAGATTGTGTGGCTCTGCGCAGCGCCGGGAACGGTTTATGACAGAATCCGCACAGATCAGGGAAGACCGATACTGACGGGAAAGATGGATATTAAGCATATAGCGGAGCTTATGGAGGAACGAAGGGAAAAATACAGCCAGGCAGCGGACTTTTTGGTAAATACAGACGGCAAGACCGCTGAAGAAATCGCGGAGGAGATTTGGGTGACACTGGAGGAAGCGGACCTTAAGAGCGGCAAGCTGTATGATCCGGGAGATCCTTATATGCTCCAAAGGCAGCAGAAAGGTCTGATGCTTCAGTATGAGTACAACCAGACTAGGCCGGATGAGACTAAGAAGCGGCAGGAGCTTCTGAAGAAGATGTTTCAGGAAATCGGAGAGGATTGTTATGTAGAGCCGCCTCTTCATGCCAACTGGGGAGGGCGGCACGTACATCTGGGCAATCGGGTTTATGCGAATTTTAATCTGACATTGGTGGATGATACAGATATCTATATTGGAGACAGCACGATGATCGGGCCCAATGTCACCATCGCCTGCGGCTCACATCCACTGGAACCGGGGCTGCGCAGCAAAGGGCTGCAGCTCAATCATCCGGTGCGGATCGGGAAAAACGTGTGGATTGGAGCGGGAGCCATCCTGCTGCCCGGGGTTTCTGTGGGAGATAATGCAGTAATCGGGGCAGGAAGCGTGGTTACAAAAGATATCCCCGCCGGCGCTGTGGCGGTGGGCAATCCCTGCAGGGTTATACGGATGCTGGAGCCGGAGAAAGAGTAAAGGGCTTTCAGAAGAAATGGAAAAGAGGCGGAAGGTGATAAGGAGGATGGAAGATGAATTACAGAAAGCTTGGAAACACAGGACTGTCTGTCAGCGAGATCGGACTGGGATGCGAAGGCTTTGTGGAGGGAAAGGAAGAGAAAACCTGGGAGCTGGTGGATGCGGCAGAGTCCCTGGGGGTGAACTATATTGACCTGTACACCTCGGATCCGGAGGCCCGCAGCAATCTTGGCAAAGCCTTAAGAGGGCGGAGGGAGAAATTTATCCTCCAGGCCCATCTTTGCACCATCTGGGAAAAAGGCCAGTACAAACGCACCAGGAAGATCGAAGAGGTGAAAAAAGGATTTGAGGATCTGCTGGAGCACTTGGAGACAGACTACATAGAAGTGGGGATGATTCACTACGTGGATTCCCTAAAGGACTGGGAGGAAGTAAAAAATGGAGAAGTGATGCGGTACGCCCAGGAATTAAAAAAGGAAGGCCGGATCGGAGCCATCGGACTTTCCAGCCATAATCCCCAGGCGGCCCGGGCGGCGGCAGAGAGCGGGCTGATCCAGGTGCTGATGTTCAGCGTAAATCCCTGCTACGACCTGCAGCCGGCAGGAGAGGATGTGGAGGCTCTGTGGGCGGAAAGCGCCTACGCCTCTAGGCTTGTCAATATGGATCCTGAGAGGGAGCGTCTGTATGAGGTCTGTCAGAACCTGGGAGTGGGAATCACGGTTATGAAAGCCTTCGGAGGCGGGGATCTTCTGGATGAGAAGTTGTCTCCGGCAGGAAAGGCCCTTACTGTCTGTCAATGCCTGCACTATGCCCTCACAAGACCGGGGGTGGCCACGGTGCTTTCCGGTGCCAGGACAGCACAGCAGCTTTGCCTCAGCGCAGCCTATGAGGAGGCCTCTGAGGAAGAGAAGGATTACGCAGGAGCTTTTGCGGATTTCCCCAAAATAAGCTGGGAAGGCCATTGCATGTACTGCGGCCACTGCGCTCCCTGTCCCAAGGGAATTGACGTGGCTATGGCGACGAAATTATTGAACCTGACAAAGGCCCAGGGGCACGTGCCGGAAACGGTTCGGGAGCATTATGAGGCCCTCTCCCATAAGGCGTCTGAATGTATTGCCTGCGGGGCCTGTGTCAGGAGATGTCCTTTTAAAGTAGATGTGATGAAAAACATGGAAGAGGCTGCGGAAGTATTTGGCAGTTAGTAAATTTTCAAAAGGCGGCAGAGCGGATCGTTTTCAGGGGCTCATGCCGCCTTTTCCAGTTTTCTCTTGACGGATGGCAAAGATATAGTACAATAGAAGTAACACGAAATTGTAATACAGGAGGACGCCATATGGGCACAAAAATTACAGGGGCGGAATTAGAGATTATGGAGTATCTCTGGGAGAAAAAACAGCCATGCACCTTTGCCGGCCTGTTGGAATATTTCAATGGAAGCCGGCATAAAGAGTGGTGCAAGCAGACCTTAAACACAAATTTATTGCGGCTAAAGAGGCGGGGGCTTCTGAAGGCGGAGAAGGAGGATACAAAGACCAGATATTTTCCCTCTATAACCAGGGCGGAATATGAGACGCTCTGCGCAAAGAAAATTTTGGAGGAATCCTATGGCGGCAGTCTGGGAAATTTCCTGGCGGCCCTTACGGGAGGAACGCAGATTACAGAGGCTGAGAAACAGGAGCTTATCAATTATATCCGCAACTTTTCAGATTGAGAGGAGACAGGTATGAGTCTTTTGGTGTCAATGTCGCTGGCAGGGACGGTTCCCATAGCGGTATATTATCTGATGAGAGCAGCATTAAAAGGCTGTGACAGCCCGCGGCGGAGCATGAGGCTGCTGAAGCTTTCGATGTTTTTTTATCTCTGTCCTTTCCAGCTTCTTAAATATATTCTGCCCCAGGGGATGCCGGACTTTTTATACTACAGTGCTTTTTCTGCTGAGAGGGAATATTTGAGCCTGGAAGGATTTGTCGCCGTTCCCAGTGTCGGGGGCAGCTATACGCTGCAGCCTGTGTGGAAGGTGATCCTTGGAGCGGTCTGGGCTGCAGCTGCGGCGGGATTTGCCGCATACCAGCTTATAAAGTATGTGAGGATTAAGAGAACCCTTCTGAAAACGTCAGAAAGGGTTTCGGAGGAACCGATCCAGACCATGCTGGACAATGAAAAAGACAGCGGCAGAAAGCGAATCTGCTGCGTCAGGAATGAAAATATGAAAACACCCTTTACCATCGGGATTTTCAGGCATTGGATCATCCTGCCCGGGCGGGAGTTTACTCAGGGTGAGAGGGAAATGATCCTTCGCCATGAGCTGGCACATATCCGCAACAGGGATATTTTGAATAAGACCTTCTGCCTGGGGATTGTGCTGCTGCACTGGTTTAATCCTGCGGCATGGCTTTTGTTTCATGAGTACGGTGCTGTGGCAGAACTGCTCTGCGATGAGGATGTGGCCTCTGCACTGACTACGAAGGAGCAGAAGAAAACGTATGCCCTGCTGCTGGTAAGGCTGGCGTCAAAGGAGGCGGAAGTCCCTGTGGCTTTTGCGGATTATTTTTCCAGCAGGAAAAAGAAAATCAGAAGACGGATCGATACAATTATGAAAAGTGTCAAGAGCCAGGAGGGAAAGAAGAGAGGGCCGGTGTTTGCCGTGCTTCTGCTTTTGTCCGTGTTTTTATCTTCGCTGACCGCCATTGCCTATCAGAAAGACTGGTCGGCTTCCAGGGAGGAATTTGACGGCGCCAGGGAGGGGGACTTTGTCTATTTTGAAGACGGATATATTGAGGCGGTACAAGCTCTTCCATTTTCAGATTCTGACAGTATCTTTATTCCGGCAGAGAATTTGAATGAAAGCGGCCAGAGCGGGGATGGAGACTCTGGAGCCGGAGAAGAGACTTCCAGGCAGAAGGAGGGACATCTCTGTGTATCTGGGATGGAGTATAAGCATTACAGCGACCAGTATGGAGGCTGCAGTGTGCTGTACTATCAAATAGAGCGGTGTGAGAAATGCGGAACGGTTATCAGTGAAAAGTATGCTGGGAACGCCAGTTTCTTCTCCTGCCCTCACTGATGTGCGGGCATGGGAAGAAAAGGAATTTTTATAATGCGGGGAGGGGATTTTTATGTGAAAATGTATTATAAAAGAATAATACAAAAATGCGATGCAAAAAGAGATTGGATTTGATAACATGGTTCATGTGAGGTGATAAAATTGAGCAGAAAGATAAAAGGAATATATTTGGGGCTGGCGGCGGCAGCGTTTTTCAGCATGGTCCAGGGAGCCCACGCCTTTGCGGAAGAGCAGGGCCAGGAAGACAACACTTTGACCATCTACCTGGATAAAGAAAATCAGTACACGGTGAGGATGGCCGTGGCTGTGTATGAGCATCAGCGCAGCACTTGGTGGGATCCTGAGGTTTTTCCAGATATTACCTGGAATTTGGTAGATAAAAGCGCCCTCTCTCGGGAAGAGCTTCAGCAGCTTATCTGGGAAGAATTAAAGCGGGGAGAAGGGCCGGATCTTATTTTTGTGGATGAAGAAAGTGTGGACGACCCTTACAAGCTCATGTACGGGGGGTATTTGCAGGATCTTACGGAATATATGGAGCTTGTGTATGAGGCGGATGCTGAGACTGCTTTTGCTCCTTCTGTTTTGGAAGGAGGGGCAGCAGGGGGAAGCCAGTATCTGATCCCCATCTATGTGAACACGCCCCTGCTCCTTTCGGAGACAGAAAAGCTTACAGAGAGCGGCTTCGTGCCGGAGGACATAAGCTCCCTGGAAGAGCTGGTGGAATGGGCTTATGAGTACCAGCAGGAGACAGGAGGTCAGGCTTTTGATGGGGATATTCTGCTTAGACAGGCAGTGCTTTTAAGCGGCCTTACTGTTTTTGATTATGAGAAGGGAACTGTACAGATTGATGAAGAGCAGTTTAATCGGCTTTATGAGACATGCCGCATGCTGGAAGAGATTGTCCCTAAGACTGAGGGGGAGGAGTCCTATTTTTCTGCTTATGAGAATCTGTCAGGGGAGGGCAGTTTATTTTCTGCGGTTCCCATAGAGGGCATAGAGAAGATGACGGCAAATCTGCGTGTGATGCGCGGGGCGGAAATCCCGGTTTCTTACGTCCAGGTACCGGATTTGGAGGGACAGATGCAGACAGTTATCACACAGGCAGTGGGGATCAATAAAAACTCAGAGAAAGCCGACTTGGCAGCCGCTGCTCTTCCGGCTTTTCTGGACAGCCATACCGTACCTAATTTAACCGGCGACGGGATGCCCTCCGTTTATGAGAGAGGCTTGTGGCAGTTTTCACTGCAGCTTACACAGGGCATTGGATATGCCACGGATTTTTGGCCGGATTGCTACCAGGCTTTGATCCAGGAGGCGGAGGATCCCTTTTCAGGGGCCTACAACCTGGCGAAGCCCTATGAGGAAGCGGCGAAAGATCCCTTGACCAAGGCTGTTTTTCCAACATTTCTTACGGCTTCAGGAGGCATTGTGGATGAAGTGATCCGCCAGGGCATTCGCCAGGGGAAGGAAGCGGGACAATGCCTGGAGGAGCTGAGGGATAGGATCAGCGAAATCGCTGAAGCAGAGGATGGATATGAAAGAGCTTCGGAAAAGGAGATAGATGAGCCGGAGAATGCGGCGGCAATCCAGTTGGCTTATCTGGTGGAAGCGGCAGAGGAAGAGCTACCCATGGGTATATGGCTGGAGGAAACGGCAGAAGGACTGGCGGATGAGGGAGTACAGGTGAACGTATTCCCCATGGCAACCCAGTTGGTCTATATGGACTGGCTGGAAAAAGCCGAAGTAGAGCCGGACATCCTGGCGGTTCACGGCAACCTGCTCTCAGGAGGGGAAAATCCTTTTATGGGAGACGCTTCCCCTTACATCGGGGAGGAAGAAAAGTTCTATACGGGAGCGCTCTTGGCCGCCAAGGCAGGGGAACGGCTGGAGGGAGTCCCCTATGCGGCGAAAGTCTCCGGTCTTTGGTACAATAAAGAAGTATTCCGGGAAGCGGGGCTTGGGGAGGACTGGCAGCCGGCAGACTGGGAAGAGCTGGAGGCTGGGCTTGCGCAGCTTGGGGAGATTCTCCCCGCCCAGAGTCCTCTCCTGATTCAGCAGGGTCAGGCTATGATGGAATCTTTTTTGAGAAATGCAGGAGGCATTGTATATGACAGCGGCACCAAAACCGCGGAAGTAGACCGAAAGGCCTGCCAGGCGGCGGCTGGATGGCTTCTGGGCCTGTCAAAGAAGGGATTGGCAAAGAGCGCCACCTTGTGGGAGGCGGCTTCAAGCCTGCGGGATGGCCAGGCGGCGGTATTCTTTGGGTACAGTGACCTGCTGAAAGCATATAGGGAGGACGGCTCCTGTCCCTGGGAGGATTTCTGGGAAGAACTTGGTTTCCTGGAGCTTCCCCCCATGCAGGAAGGGATAGAGACCTGCACTGTGACGGAGGAATATCTGTTTATCATATCGGAGAACTGCAGCGATCAGGAGGGAACTGCACGGGTTCTGGAACAATACCTGGCGGAAGAGTCCTGGAGAGAAATCCTGCAGGAAGAATCTCTCTTCCCGACAATACGCACGGAAGGAACGGAGAAAGTGCCGAGGCTCTACCAGGAAGCCGGAGCGTCCATGGAGCGGGCTGTGCGCAGGGCTTATCGGAACAGCTCTTTTTCCATTCTCCTTCAGGGCTGTATGGAAGGGGAAAAGGGTGAAGAGGAACTGTACCAGGAGTTTTTGACGAATCTTCAGGACGGAGTGGGACAGGATGCGGTGACAGAAAAAGAAGGAGGCATGGGAGAATGAGAAAGAGTAAAGGAAGGATTGGCAGAGGGGCAGCGCTGGCTCTGGGTGTTTTGCTCCTGGCAGGAAGCACGGCGGCAGAAGCGAAAGAGAATGAAAGCCTTTATCTGTATATTGAGGACAGTACTGAGGAAGAGTACCGGGTGGTGTTCGATGCGTACCGGGAAGCGTATCCGGAGGTGGATCTTCAGATTGACACGTATTCCTCCAGCGAGTATCGGGAGGCGAGAACCAAGAGAAATACCATGCTGATGGCAGGAGAAGGGCCTGATCTGCTGCTGTTTGGACTCTACGACAACGATGACGTATACAAGGTGATGGATTCCGGCCTGTTCGCTCCCCTGGACGAGCTGATGGCGGCAGATGAGGCTTACAGCAGCGAGGGGTATGTGAAAAACGTTTTAGATGCGGGGATCTTTGGCTCCAGCCAGTATATGATCCCTCTGCAGTATGACGTATCCTGCCTCATTTCATCCAGGGAATGTCTGGAAGAGATCGGTTTTGACCTGGAGGCCTGCGGTACCTTTGAAGGTCTCTTTTCCCAGGTGGCGGCCCTCTATGACACAGATTACAGCTACAGGGTGCTGGGGCGCAGCGGCACCTTTGACAATTTCCCTGATAAAATGGGAGTGAAACTGCTGGATTATGAAACGGATGAGGTGCTGGTAGACACCCCTGAAATGAAAACAGCCATGGAACAGTACAAAAAAATGTATGAGGAATGCACAACAGATCCGAACCTGGAAACCAATGGTTTTTCCGACACAGGACGAGCAATTTGTGAAAGAACGGCTTATCTTGCGGCGGGATACGGTATGTACGATACACTATCTGTATGCCGTGGGATCTCGGAGACGGAGACCCCGGTCATTCTTCCGGTCCCCACCCTGGACGGCAGAAACAGCGGTGCGATCGTCAGCTCAGCGGCGGTGCGTGCCAACAGTGAGAACAAGGAGAATGCCTGGAACATGATTCGGATGCTGCTGGAGTATCAGGCTCAGGGCGTGGGGCTTAACGGCGTTTATTTTCCGGTAAACCTGGAAGGGCTGCAGTATGTGGAAGATGCGGCTCTCAGAGATGTGGAGCTGTACGAAAGCGGAGGAGAGATTTCCCAGGAGATTCTGGAGGATTATCGCAGGCTGATTCAGGAACCTGAGTATGTGTACTTTTTCAGAGGGATCACCATGACGGATTTTACCGGCGGAGAGATGGTACCTTATTTTACAGGGGCAGCCACTTATGAAGAGTGTATGGAAAGGTATATAGAGTATGCCAAGATTTATGTTTCCGAGTAAAAATAGAAATTTGTCTCCAAGGATTGGAGTTCTGGCCCTGTGCCTGCTGCCTTTGGCAGGAGGCACGGCGTCTGCGGCCGGACAGGAAAAGGGGAGCCTTTCTCTCTATATTGAAGAGAGCGTACAGGAGGAATACAGGGAAGTCTTCGACGCCTATCGGGAGGCTTATCCAGGGGTGGAACTGCAGGTGGAAACCTATCCTGCCCAGGAGTACAGAGAAGCCAGGGGCAGGCGGAACGCTATGCTGCTGGAGGGAGAGGGGCCGGACCTTCTCCTGTTTGGCGTGTACGACAATGATGATCTGTATAAGGCCATGAGTTCAGGCCTCTTTGCCCCTCTGGAGGGATTCATGGAGAGGGATAAAGACTACAGGCCAGAGGATTACATGGAAAATGTTATGGAGGCGGGGGTTTGGAACTCCAGCCAGTACGTAATTCCTCTGCAGTACGATGTCTCCTGCCTGATCTCATCGGAGGAATGTCTGGAAGAAATCGGTTTTGATCTGGAGGAATGCGGTACTTTTGACGGACTGTTTTCTCAGATGACAGACCTCTACGATACGGAGTACAGCTACAAGGTTATGGGCAATGCAGGAATCTTTGACGCACTTCCTGATATAATGGGGCTGGAGCTGCTGGATTATGAAAATTGCCAGGTGTCAGCGGACAGCCCTGAGATGAAAAGAGCCATGGAACAGTATAAAAAGATGTACAAGGAGGTTTTGCTGCAGATCAGCAACCGGCTTGAGCAGGGGGGCTTTTCCGGGATTGGAAAAGCGATTGGCCGGCGGGAAGCTTATTTTGCCGCAGGGTACGGCATATACCATACTCTGTCTGTGTGCCGTGGGATTGCCGAGACGGAGACTCCCGTGCTTATCCCAATCCGTACTTTGGATGGAAAGATAAACGGCACGGCAGTCAGTTCGGCGGCGGTGCGGGCCAACACTCCTAATCAGGAGAATGCCTGGAATATGATTCGCATGATGCTGGAGTACCAGGCCAAAGGCGTGGGGCTTACAGGAGTTTACTTTCCAGTGAACCAGGCAGGATTTGCCTTGACAGAGGAAAAGGCTTTAAAAGACGTGGAACTGTACGAAAGCGGCGGGGAGATCTCCCAGGAGCTTCTGGAATCATACCGGGAGATACAAAAGGAGGCAGAGCATGTATACTTTAACCGGGGGATTACCGCAGGGTACCTTACCCAAAGAGTCATGGTACCCTATCTTACAGGCGCTGCCTCCTATGAAGCGTGTATAGAACAGTATACGGAATATGTTCAAAGTTATCTTGCAAAGTAGCGTCAGAAAGGTCTATCCCTCCATCATCCACTGTACCGCCGGAGTCAGGGCAAAATTCCAGAAATCCCAGTCGTGTCCTCCGGGTGCTTCCACGTATATGGCGGGAACACCTTTTTCCTTCAGGAAATCACGGAATTCCCGGTTGTGAGGCAGAAGGAAATCTTCGGTTCCGCAGGCTAGATAGAATTCCGGCAGGCGCTCTTTTTTCTCCAGAAGCTGGCAGAGAAGGTATTCGTGATTTTTCTCACTGGTTTTTAAACTCTCTCTTGGGCCGAAGATATGATCCTGGTAGAAGGAATTTGTGTGAGATCCCGTTGTTTTGGAACCGGTATTTATGATCTCGTTTATGATGAGAGCGGAAGAGAAAGCCGCTGCTTTTGAAAATTTTCGGTTATATTTCAGGGCTGTGTGGATAGATCCGAAGCCTCCCATGGAAAAGCCGCCGATATAGGTGTCTTCTCTTCTGCCGGAAAAGCCGAAGAGATTTTCCATGTAGGAGGGAAGCTCTTCCCCGATGAAGGTTGCGTATTTAGCCCCTGTCATTTCCTGATCCAGATAAAAGCTGTTGTCTCCCGCAGGGCAGACCACGGCGAAATTATATTTTTTGGCAAGATTGCAGATGGTGGTTCCCTGGATCCAGTCCGTCTGATTTCCGCTGTAGCCGTGGAGCAGGTAGAGAACCCGCATTTCCCGGCCGTAATATGGATTCGCATTCTGTTCCTCCGGGTTTAAGTCGTTGGGAATAAAAACCTGAAGGGCAGTGATCTTGCAAAGGGCCTGTGACAGATAATTGACTTCTATAAGCGCCATGGAATTTTTCTCCTTTCATTCTATTCTTCTATCATCCACTTTACTGCAGGCGTAAGCGCCTGGTTCCAGAACTCCCAGTTGTGCTCCCCGGGACTTTCTGTATAGGAAAAGGGTACGCCTTGTTTTATTAAGAAATCCCGAAACTCCCGGTTGTTTTCCAGAAGATAGTCTTCGGTTCCGCAGGCCAGATACAGGCCGGGCAGGGGATTCCCGGAGTCTAAAAGTCCAAGAAGCAGGGCTTCGGGGTTTTTCTCGCTGTCTTTCAGCGCCCCAAGAGAGCCGTAAATATGATCCTGGAAAGCCTGGTTTGTCTCCGTGGAGGTGACTCTCTTGCCATTGGTCAAAATCTCATTGATCACAAAGGCGGAAGAAAGGCCTATAGCCTTTGAAAAAGTTTGCGGGTATTTGAGTGCGGCACACACAGCTCCCAGGCCGCCCATGGACAGGCCGCCGATCCATGTGTCTTCTCTGCTGCAGGAAAAACCAAAGGTCTTCCGCATATAGGAGGGAAGCTCTTCTCCCACAAAGGAGCTGTATTTTCTTCCGGTCATATCCTGGTCAAAGTAGAAGCTGTTGTCTCCGGAAGGACAGACCACGGCAAAGTTGTATTTGGCGGCTAGGCTGCACACCAAAGTTCCCTGGATCCAGTCTGTATTGTTGCCGCTGTAGCCGTGGAGCAGATACAGAACCTTCATAGGGCGGTCATAGCAGGGATTTTTCCTGCGCTCGTCAGGATTCAGGTCATTGGGGATATATACCTGAACGGTGGTGATTTTGCAAAGGGCCTGTGAGAGATAATTGATTTTTATAAGTGCCATGCGTGATTCCTCCTGGTGGTTGGGGATTATGTGCTTGCATAGATATTTATTTGTCCATACAGTCTGATTGTACCACAGAGGATCAGGTTATGCATAGATCCAATGTTTTCAGAACAAAGTCTTTATAGCAGGTGTTTCATGAACGATTCATAAGCAGATTTAACTTATACAATATGAGCGTGTGCTGGGTGAACATCGGATGCGCACAATGCTTAAAACAAAAGATATAAAGTTTGGTCAAAATCGCCTTTGAAAAAACAAAAAGAAACTTCAGTTTATGTTTTTATAGGCGTTTCAAGATTATTCGTCTCTGGAACAAGAAAAGCGGATGTGATAAAATCAGGACAAGAAAGAGAGGAAGGGAGGCGGAGAGAAGATGGAAAGGAACCCCGTAAAAGATGGATTTTCCTCACTGTCACAAATGGCGGAGGAGCTTTTTGGGAAGGGTGTCCGCATTGTGAGCAGAGAACCCTTGCATGGCGGCGACATCAATGACGCATACAGAGTGAAGCTGTCTGCAGGAGAGGATATATTCGTGAAGGTAAATTCCCTCGGACGGGCAGATTTTTTCCGAAAAGAAGCTGCCGGATTGGCGGCGCTGGGTTCTTCAGAGGAAATCGGAGTTCCCAGACTTTTGGGATTTGGGACGGACCGGCAGGAAGGGATTGCCTTCCTTGCTCTGGAATATATTAAAAGCGCCCCGGCCATACCAGCATATTGGGAGACCTTTGGACATGAGCTGGCGAGGCTTCACAAGGCCAAGTGCCAGTCTTTTGTGGGCTCAGAGGGGAAGTATGGATTTACAGAAAATAATTATATTGGGGCCAGCCCGCAGAAGAATACGCCCAGGGAGAAATGGACAGATTTCTTCAGGGAATGCCGTCTGCTTCCGCAGCTTACTATGGCGGAGAGCTATCTTGGCGCCTCCCTGAGGAAAAAGGCAGACCGGCTTTTGGAGCGGCTGGATCTTTACCTGAGAGAGCCTGAGTTTCCCTCCCTGCTCCACGGTGATCTCTGGGGCGGAAATGTACTGTGCGGAGGAGACGGGAGAGCGTGGATCATTGATCCGGCGGCTTATGTAGGGGACTTTGAGGCGGATTTGGCCATGACCCAGCTTTTCGGCAGCCTGCCGGAACGGTTTTACCAAGCGTATCATGAGATAAATCCCATGGAGAAAGAAGGCTACTTACAGCGCAGAGAGCTTTATAATCTCTACCATCTGCTCAATCATCTGAATCTTTTTGGAAGGATGTATTTAGGCAGTGCGGCAGAAATTATAAATAAATATGGGAGCTGATTCAATTAAAAATTCGGAGGCATTATGAAAACAATTCTTACCGCAAAAAAAGATTTAGAAATTCCGGCTATTGGACTTGGATGTATGAGAATAGCTGAATTAAAGGAAAAGTCCAGGATTCGTGACTTGATCGAGGAAGCCTGCAGTCTGGGAATCAACTTCTTTGATCACGCAGATATTTACGCTGCCGGCGAATCCGAACGTCTCTTTGGAGAATGTATAGATCCCGGCATGAGAGAGAAAATCCTGATTCAGACAAAATGTGGGATTCGTCCGGGGGTGTGCTATGATTTTTCAAAGGATTATATTATCGCTTCGGTGGAGGGAAGCCTGAAGAGACTAAAAACTGATTATGTGGATATTTTGATTCTCCACAGGCCGGATACTCTTATGGAGCCGGAAGAGGTGGCGGAAGCTTTTGAAAAACTGGAGACCAGCGGAAAGGTCAGGTATTTTGGCGTCAGCAATATGAACCCGGGGCAGATTGCCTTGCTGAACCAGGCGGTTCACCAACGTATTTTGTTTGATCAGATTCAGTTTTCTCTGGCTCACTGCGGCATTATCGATTCTGGCATCAATTTTAACATAGACAACCGTGAGGGTGTGAACCGGGACGGCGGATTGCTGGAATACGCCAGATTAAATAAGATAACGCTGCAGGCTTGGTCGCCTTTCCAGTACGGGATGTTTGAGGGGACTTTTATTGGCTCCGAGAAATATCAGGAGCTGAATCAGGTGCTGGAGGAATACGCACAGAAATATGACGCATCTCCCAATGCCGTGGCTGTATCATGGATTATGAGGCATCCGGCAAAAATTCAGACGATTGTGGGAAGTACGAAGACCAGCAGAATAAAAGAGATCAGTAAGGCGGCTCAGTTTGAACTTAGCCGGGAGGAATGGTATCGGCTCTATCTTGCCGCCGGCAAAAGGCTGCCTTAAAGGGGCAGGATTTACTGTAAAAGAAACGTTCGCAAATATGCGGAAAGCGTAAATGTGAACGTTTCTTTTGTTCTGGAGGTCTATTGGACGTCCGAGGAAGTCTCAGGTTCTTCCTCAAAATCTCTGGCTGTTTTTTCAAGGAGCGGACTTAATGCATCGTATGAGATGGTGTGTACTTCTGCGGAGCCCTCCTGCTGCACATAGTAATCTCCGTTTTCATCAGTGTCTCCGATCAGGAAGGTTAGCTGCCGCGTCTGCGTTACGGTCTCTGCTTCTGTCCCGGCTTCTGATTCTTCCTCCGATTCCTCTTCATAAAAAATCGTAAGGACGGCAGACGGATTCTCCAGACCGTAGTTTTCAGGAGCTTTACAGTTATATTCCAGATATCCTTCATAGGAGACACCGGAGATGGATGAGAGGGCTGAATTTACTGTATCCTGCTGGGCGGATACAGAGGTTTCGCCCTCCTGAACCATCCAGGCAGCGTTCTCAAGGAATAGTTCATAGCCGCCGTCCGTTCTGTCCAGGGAGATTCCCGTAATCTGAGAAGTCAGGATATAGGGGAGCTCCTCGCTTTCGGCGTAGTCATACAAAGCTTCGTGCAGGGAGGAACGCAGATTGGAGCTGATGGTATAGATGGTTGAGGAATCTCCATTCAGCATCAGATAGTCATCCCCTGTACCCGTGTTAGTGGAGCCGATGGCAAGGACAGTCGGAACCCCGTCGGTGTCTGTGAGGGTAAGAGTATTCTGAGGATCTTCCATCCCATATTCACTGGCGTCCGTTATATTTTCCAGAGTCCGGACGGCTTCCAGAGGCTTAAGGTAAGAAAGGGTGGTCATTAGATAGGTGCTGTCCACGGGAAAATCCAGGTCGCCCTCCAAGCTCCATGCGCCGTCTTCCTGCAAAAAAGTTACCTCTGAGCCGTCTATTTCAAAGGATAGGGAGGCCAGGGAAGCTTCATCGGCAGTGAGGATTTCTTCCTGTGAGGTCTGGGTCAGTTCCGCCTCCTGCGCTTTTTTATTGTACGCGCGAAGCAGCAGGTAGGCGCAGGAAAGAATTGCCAGACAGGCGGCTCCCAGAACCAGGGTTTTACTTTTTTTCTTCATAAGCTGTATTCTCCCTTTCTATTTTTTCCTTCTGCGCAGCCAGATAGCAAGACCGGAGAGCAGAAAGCCTCCGGGAAGGATGGCGATTACAAAAATGCTCCAGAAGCTTGCACTGGCCGCAGTGATGGTCAGATAGCTGGCGGAAATACTCTTCACCGGAACAGAGACGGAAGTTTCATTTCCCAAGAGCCAGGTTAAGGCGTTCAGGAACAGAGCGGAATTTCCGCCGGAAACCATCTGGTCGGCGGAGGAATCCAGAAGGGTGGAAGAACTAAAGAGAATGATTCTAGTCTCAGCCGTTTCAGGCTGAAGGGCATTTTCTGTCTCCCCTTCTGATTCTGCGACATTTTCCGTTCCGGCTTCCGTATTTTCCAGTACAGGCAGATCATCGGTGAGAGCGGCTTCTTCTGTATCGCCATCTGTCTCATTAAGAAGTTCTTCCGTAAGTTCCACAGTCTCTGTAATGGCTACGCCTATGTCAAAAGGTCCGTCTGTATCTCCGTTTTCTTTTTCATAGGTGCTCATATTCTGAGGATCCGCTTTGGAATAAGAAGAGGCGGAAGTAGTGAGGATACTGGAAATACTGAGGCTGTCACGAGCCTCGTCCAAAAGGCTGATTCCCTGAGCGGCAGCCATAAGCACGTAGGTGCTTCCGCCTGTAAGGTCAGAGGTAAAATCCGTGCTGTCAATATCAGGAATCAGATAGTATGGGAGCTGTACATAGTGCTGGCTGTCTCCCTCCAGGACGATTCCCTCATCCAGGGAGACGCCGTAATATTCCATTACAGAGGCCAGATTCGGCATTTCCTGGGCTGTATAGTCTGTCAGGATGACTGCTTTTCCTCCTGTTCTCAGATAGTTGAGAAGCTTTGTGGTTTCGGCGTCGGACAGATCCTGGGCGGGTGAATAAATCAGAAGACATCCGGCGTCTTCCGGAACAGAATCCGATGTAATTAAATTCAGGGATTCAATAGAAATATTTTCCTTTTCAATGGATCGAACCGTGGCATCGTCCAGTTCCAGTTCATTGTGGCCGGTAAGGACATAGAGAATGGGAAGGTCTCCTGAACTTACGGCGGAAATGGCGCTGGTGATCTGGCCCTCTCCATCGAATCCTGTAGTTTCATAAGTATAATAATTATAATTAAATTCGCTCTCATACATGTCTTCGTAATTGACTACCCGGCTCTGATCCCCGCAGACAGCGATGACACTGTTTTCTGTCAGGCTTTCAGAGGTGTACTGGGAGACAAAGTTTGGATAGAGTACAGGATCCCGTTCTTCCACTTGGATGTGGGAGGACAGGTCGTCGTACCTTTCCAGAAGGCGGGACACAGTGCTGTCACGATTACTATCCTGCAGGATATAATACAGGGTTACATCCTCCGTAAGAGAGGAAACCAGTTCCTTCGTCTGGTCAGTGAGGGTGTACAGCTTATCTTCGCTGACGTCCAGGCTGGTGTACGAAGAGGGAAGTTCAGCGGCGATCAGGTTTACCACAACGGCTCCGGCCGCCACAAATGCCGTCAGGAGAGCGCTGTAGGAGCCGCTGTGAAGAAGCCGCTTCCGGTCCAGGGGCTTTGGGGATTTCTCAGAGGATTTCATAAATTTCATAGCTGCTTTACCTCGTATAATAAGTTTGTAACCAAGAAAAACAAGTTACAAACTCATCCTTTCTTAGTGGTATAGAGGTAAGGACATCTACGAGGGAACTCCCCTCATCCCCATTCCCTTCTATACAGTTGATAGTTA
>DVGR01000084.1 GCA_018712605.1 Candidatus Choladousia intestinigallinarum | reverse complement strand
CTTCGTCAATTTCTATGTATTCTTCCACCACCAATGCATATGAACTTTTTGATGAGGAATAGGTCACCTGCATCTGAGGATCAATGGTTGTATAATTAATGCCATCTGAAGAGTATTCTTGTGCGATTTTTACTTGTCCAGTGGTTGGATTTCCAGTGGGTGAAAACAGAACATAAATTTCTTCTGACTGTCCCCAAAATTTGGGTATCTTGCCTATCTTATCTAACATCTTTGTTCCGTGGGCCCAAAGGCTCCAGCCACATTTTTTTATTTCCGCTTCTTTTCGCAGCATAATTTCCGAAAAGCTTTCACCAGCATGTGGTCCAACGGACATATAAATACATTTTTCCAGCGGCAAATCTGATAGTTTTTTCTTCTGCATAATTTTTACCTCCATTATGAACTTTTAATAATGTTAATAAAACCATTATAGGCTTTAGTTCACGGTTTTTCCATATATTTTTCCACATATTACTAATTTTCTCATTTACTGTAGATAAAGCGCATAGTCATTCTGTAGACTGTGGCCGGAATGTGGAAACTCAAAATAATCATATGTCACATGATTTCTTCTAATGCCGCTATCTAAGGCTTTAGGCTTTGGAAGCTGGCGGGCCTCACTATCTCGAAGAGCTTTTTTAAAGGAATGGGGAAAGCGACGGCGTCCCGATAGGCATAAACGAGTGAAAGGACGCCGCCTGCGCTGCCTTATTGCTCATTTGATATCCGGTTGGGTTGTGGAGTGGATGAAGCGAGAAATGCAGGAGAGTGGCACTGAGCAGGCAAAAATGTTTGAAGAGGCCTAGCAGACAGATAATTATGTAAAAGGCGAGTAGTAATTCAAGAATGCCAGTGGCATTCTTGCTGCGAGACGCACGTCATGCATTGCATGACGTGTGCCTCTGCAATCTTGTTATTTTAGATTTTCCTGCATAAAGGACAAAACTTTTTCCGCCGCCAGCCGGCCGCCATGGGGAGTGAATCCATGCCCTTCTCCAGGCAGGATTTCCAGCTCGGCGTTTTTGTAGCATTTTTGTGCTTCCCTGGAGTAGTCCAGGGGAACTACGTCGTCCTGGTCTCCATGAATGATCAGGACATTTTTTTCAAATGTTCCAATAGTCTTAAAGGGGGTTAGGCGGCGGGCATCCTGGAAGTAAACCCGTCCCAAAGTCATGTTCCAAAATTCCCTTGTGGCAGGGATTTCTTCCTCCTTAGAGTAGGTTCGGTTCCAGTCATCCGGAATGCAGAAAGCCGGGAAGTACAGAATCAGCCCGCATATTTTTTCCGGGCTGTCTGCCGCAGCCAGAGCCGATACCATGCCTCCCTGGCTGCCTCCCATGAGAAAGATATGTCCTGAATCGATGCCCTTGAAACGGCGGAGGCACTCCAGGACATCCTCCAGATCCGACTTTTCTGTCAGGACAGACATTTGTGTGGTGTCGCCGCTGCTGATGGAATTTACGGAACCGCCGCAGAAATCATAGGCCAATGCGGCGATGCCATGGGAGGCAAAATATTCACATTCCCGGGAAAACTCTTTATATGAGCTATTGTAGCCGTGGCTTAAAACCACGGCAGGACAGGGCCGTTCTGTCTGGGGCACGTAGAACATGCCGCAGATCTGCTTTTCATTTTTTGAAATCACAAGTTTTTGGGATGAATAGGGAATGGAGCCGGGCTGCAGGAAGCTGCGCTCAGACTCTTCAGGCGCAAAAATACGGATCAGCACCCCGTCATCCTGTCCTTCTACCGTACCCGTAAGCTCTGCCTCTTCCAGCCAGCTAAGGGCCGGGCTGTCGCTGATCAAAGCGGGGCAGGTCCGCAGTACGCCGTCCGGTTCCTCCTGACCATTGTTTTCAATAAAAATACGGCAGGGATTCCCCTGATAATCCTGGCCCTCCAGAATGTACCTGGCGGAGAGCCGGGGCTTTTCTCCAGGAAGGAATCGCTGGGTGTCCACACCGTGGGGAAGTACTTTTCCCTGGAAGTAAGGGCCCTTTGCCGTACCGGAAAAAGGAATCATGCGGGCAGAAAACTTCTGACCCTTCACATCCTGTATCTCTTCTAAACACACTTGAATGGTCAATATCTCTTTCATACAATCCTCCGTAATCCGCTCATTTTTCTTCAAAAAATGGCTGTTTATATATTATGATTTTACCGCACCGGCTGTCATTCCTGCAACAATATATTTCTGTGCGCAGAAATATACCAAAACGGTGGGAATCATGGCCAGAAGCGCAGCGGCAAAGGCCAGGTTTATGTTGGAAGAATACTGGCCGAAAAAGAAATACTGCATCAGGGGAAGGGTACGAACTTCCTCTTTTTGGCAGATAATCATAGGCATCATAAAATCATTCCATGAGTTTAAAAAAGTCAGGATAATGACTGTCATGTGAATGGGTTTTAAAAGAGGAAAGACAATTTTTGAAAAGGCCTGGTAGCGGCTGCAGCCATCGATCATGGCCGCTTCCTCTAAGGAGACAGAGATTCCTTTCACAAAACCGCAGTACAGAAAAACGTTATATCCGACATAGCTTCCGGCCTGCACTAAGATCAGTCCCCATAACGTATTCAAAGCATGAATTTCGTATAGCTGTCTGTACAGGGGAAACATAATCGTCTGGAAGGGAAGGAGGATGATTAGCTGAAAAATATAGTAAATCACATTATAGATACGATTTTTCTTCCGGGCAATGATGTAGGCCGCCGTGGAACAGGACAGCACCACGATCAGAATCACACATGCCGCAACAATGATACTGTTCTTAAAAGAATTAAAATAGTTGGACAGTCCTATGGCTTCCGCAAAATTTCCCAGATAGAGGCTGGTGGGAAAAGCCAGTTTAGTCCTGGCGATTTCTACCTTTGACTTAAACGCATAGCACACTGCCACGTAGAAGGGGGCCAGAGCGACCAGACATACCAGGCAGAGTACAAAAATGCGGCATATGAATAAACCATTATTTCTTGCTTTTCGGGTCATAGTTCAATCTCCCTCTTTCTCAGAGCTCTTGTGACAATATTCGATAAAACAATGCAGACCACTAGATAGATAAGGGCTACCGTCTGTCCATACCCTACTTTGCTGTATGGGAACAGATATTTGTAAATGTAATATGCGATTGACTCAGAGGCGTTTCCGGGACCTCCGCCGGTTGCCACGCAAGTGTAGTCAAACTGCCGCAGTCCGCCAGCCATCCAAAGAGGTATACAGTAAGTAAAGGCCGGGGCGATGAAGGGAACGGTGACATTTTTAAAGCGCTGCCATGCATTGGCGCCATCCATAACCGCTGCTTCCTTTACATCGCTGGGAACGCCTTTTAGGGCGGCCAGATAGATAATCATGGCAAGACCTGATTCACGCCAGATGCTCATGGCTGAAAGCCCCAGCATGGCGTGTTTTGTACTGATCAGAGGACTTTCCCAGCCAAGAAGATGGAAAAAGTCGCTGTACACATACATCCACATCTGAGATACAAGGACCAGGCTGACCACCAGGGGAATAAAGATAATGCTTTTGATTACGTTAATACCCCGGAATTCATGGTTTACCAGCATAGCGAGGGCCAGGCCGATCACATTGATAAAGACCATGCTCACCACAGTAAACTGGATGGTATTTCCGATGGGACGGATCAGATCCGTGTCTGTAAAAACAGTTTTATAGTTCTTCAATCCTACAAAATTCTGGACGGCCGACAGGCCGTCCCAATCTGTAAATG
The DNA here is from genome assembly GCA_018712605.1 of Candidatus Choladousia intestinigallinarum. Taxonomy (GTDB): domain Bacteria; phylum Bacillota; class Clostridia; order Lachnospirales; family Lachnospiraceae; genus Choladousia; species Choladousia intestinigallinarum. The sequence continues at coordinate 1,792 of DVGR01000084.1, read as the reverse complement.
TATACCTGATTCCCGAAATCAGGGGAATCAGGATTACAAATACAAATAACAGCAATGCAGGAAGAAGAAAGCTAAAATCCATGAGCTCTAATTTAAATCTGTTTTTTGCTTTCATTGCTTTTCCTGCTCCTTTCAACAGACTTATTTGCTCGCTGCGGCAAATCCATTATTCAGCGTTTCACAGAAATCTTCCACAGTCATATCTTCAACCAAAGCAAAATCCTGGAGCGTTTCACCCCATGTCGTATAATACTGGCCGGAGAAGGAATTTACGGAATCGTAATTGGAAACCTTGCCGCTTGAGATCAGTCCCGATACATCCTGGGCGGCTGGGGAGAGTCCCTCTGTGGACACGCCGGTAAGAGCGCTGATTTCCTGAGTGGTGGCGCACCACTGGGCGTTCACTTCCGGACGGCTCATATACTCCAGGAAAGCCACTGCCGCATCGTGATTGGGAGAATCATTTACAGCCATCCATACATCGCCCACAGCTACAGGAATGGCGTTGTCTTCTGCAGTTTCTTCTGAGGGGTACATAAATGCGCCGTAATCTCCGTCAGGGTTATATTCCCTGATGGGTCCAAGTCCCCAGGTGCCGATGATGATCATGGCAGCTTCCTTGTTGGCGAAAAGCTGCTCCGCACGGTTGGTATCAATGGTTTTCTGATCTTCATTCTGATACTCCATAATTTCACGCCACTGTTCCAGGGATTTTGCCAGAGAGGGATAGTCCTCAGCCTTCTTTTCACCGGAAACCAGTTCGTCTACATAGTTTTCACATTCCAGATAGGGGGCGCCGTAGAAGATGGTATAGAAATTCGCCCCTACGGAGATTCCGTCCTGATACCCAGCGGCGCAGGGAATATATCCAGCTTCCTGCAGTGTCTGGCAGGCGGCTATAAATTCGCTGTATGTAGTGGGAACGGATAATCCCAATTCCTCAAAAATATCCTTATGGTAATAAACCGCATTGCCAGTTACCGACTGGGGAACCCCGTAAACCGCATCGTCTATCTTTACGTTGGCCAGGATGCCCTCGTCAATGCGGCTGATAAATTCTTCTTCCGTCAGGTCGGCAATGTTCCCTGACTCAATCAGGTTCGTATAGGTCTTGGGACTGCCGAAAATAATATCCGGGGCATCGCCGGTGGAGATTTTCAGCTTGATGATATCCTGGTAATTGTCCAGGGTGGTGGATTCTGAATTTACCTCCACATCGGGATATTCTTCCTTAAAGCCTTCTACAATCTCGTCAAAGGCTTCCAGTTTACTGGCCTCTGCAATATAGTGCATGATATTCAGTTCGCCGCTGATGGCGGATTCTTCCGCTCCCGCATTTACCCCAAATGCGGATGCCGTGATTGCCGTGGTGAGTAATACACTCCATAACCTTTTTTTCATGTTGGAACCTCCTTTTATTGCCTGTAGTAATTGTATAGATATTTAACCATAAAACCTTCCTGCGGACTATTCGACCATCTTATCATTTCCATAAAAAAAATATGCTAAGATTTTATCATTTCATCATAAAATCTTAGCATAAAGAGGGCTATTCTTTAAAATCCGTAGGGCTGCAGCCAGTCTCTTTTTTAAAAAGTTGATAGAAATATGCATAATTACTGAATCCCACATGGTCTGCTACTTCATATACCTTCAATTCGCCTTCCTTTAGAAGACGTATGGATTCCTGGATCCGTATTTTATTCAGGAGAGTTACAAAGGTTTCCCCGGTGGAAAAAATTCATCATGGAGAGTCCGTATAATGTGGGCGTAGACTGCGCGATTCTCATGA
>DVGR01000010.1 GCA_018712605.1 Candidatus Choladousia intestinigallinarum | reverse complement strand
TGGCCCTCTGGAAGAACTGATTTCTATCTGGAAAAGTGCAAAAGGTTTTGAAATGGACACTTATGATCTGGAAGAGAGAATCCTGAGCCTTCTGATGTTTACCTCGGATTTCCGGAAAGAAGGAGAGTCGGTTCTGGAGTCTTACGTGGAACAGTCCGGAAAAGAGCGGATCATCGGGGCATACCTTACCCAGGTTGCCTATGGCATTTTTGTGAAAGAATATAAAATGACGCCTTTTATCAGGGAACGCCTGGAATATGCCATGGAGCATAACTGGCCGGTAAACAGGGTATGCAGACTGGCCCTTCTGAAAGAGCTGTCCAAAGAAAAAGATGAAAAATACACAGAGATGGAACGAATTCTTCTGGCTGAATGTGCAAAAGATAATATGGTATTCGGATTCTTCAGAAGACTTACTCCTGAACTGCTCAGTCCCTATCAGCTTGACGATAAGATATTCGTGGAATGCCATGCGCATCCGGAATCCCGGGTAACCCTCTTTTATGCGCTGGATGCAGGCCTGGGAGGAACCAGTGAATATAAGAGTACTCCTGTAAGGGAAGTCTACCAGGGAATTTTTACAAAGACTTTTACTCTGTTTTACGGAGAATCGCTTCACTATTATTTCCAGATTGACCGGGAGGGACAATCAAAAAAGACGGCAGAGAGAGTGATCACCATGAAAAAGGTGGAGGGCACGCCGGGAAGCAAATATCAGCTCCTGAACCAGCTTCTGTCGGCCAGAAGACTGGACAAAAGGCAGGAGGTGACAGAAGGGCTGAAACACTATCTCCGCCAGGAGCAGTATGTGAAGAAAATGTTTATCATAGAAAAGGAACATGAGAAATGAATGAAACACGGGATTTGATTATCGGAATTGATTTCGGAAAAAAATATTCGCAGATCTGCTACTATGACCGCAAAGCGGAGGAGCCCCGTTCAGTGCCTGTAAAAGTCGGAAGCAGTCTTTATGAAACGCCTACCTGTCTCTGCCGGAGAGCAGACCAGGATACCTACTGCATCGGCCTGGAGGCGGAATATTTTGCCAGGGAAAAAGGCGGCTTTCTGTTAGATGATCTTTACAGCATCGCAGCCAGCCAGGAGCCGGTACAGATTGTGGGAGAGACCCTCCAGCCCTGGGAAGTTCTGGCCCGCTTTTTCCGGGGAATGCTGAAGTTCCTTGGAATTATGGATGTGGTTCATAACACAAAATCCATGATTATTGCCATGGAGACTCTGGACGCAGCCCAGGTGGAAAATCTTCAAAAAGCATGTGAGACACTGGGATTTCCGGAAAACGTCTACAGTTTTCTGGACTATGAGGAGAGCTTTTATTATTATGTCCTGACCCAGAAAGTGGAGACCTGGAACCGCAGCGTGGGCTGGTACAGCTTTGACCAGAACCATGTGACCTTTCGCAAAATGGTAATGAATTCCGGAACAAAGCCGGTTCTTGTACGTCTGGAAGAACCTGTGGAAACAGACCTCAGGGAGGCTCCGGAGGAGAGAGACGAGGATTTCTTCAAGTTTATTAAGGAGACGCTGGGGACAGACCTTTACTCCAGCATCCAGATGAACGGCGAGGGATTTGACCAGGAGTGGGCGGTAAAATCTGTAAAGCTGCTCTGCTATCAGAAACGGAAAGTCTTTTTCGGAAGCAACCTTTTTGCGAGCGGCGCCTGTGCCGCAGGAGCGGAACGGCTGATTCACAGAAACCTGAAAGGATACCACTATCTGAGCCGTTCTCTTGTGCTGACAGATGTGGGCATGGATATGCGGGTCATGGGAGCGCCTACCTACCATCCTCTGATTGAAGCGGGAAGCAACTGGTATGACTGCAAGGCGTCCTGTGAGCTGATTCTTGACAATGTGGAAGAGCTGGTGTTTATTGTAAGCAGGATGGGTGACACAGAGAAAAAACGGGTTGCAATGCCTCTTCCCGGACTTCCGAAACGACCGAATAAAACCACCAGACTTTCTCTCACCCTGCAGTATATTTCCCAGAAAGAGTGCCGGATCACAGTGAAGGATCTGGGCTTTGGGGAAATGTTCCCCGGTAGCGGAAAAGTATGGAAAGAAACAGCCCAGTGGTAAAGGAGGGGACAGTGTGAGCGGCTATATTTTGTGTCAGACAAAAAAAGTGGAAATACCATATTTTATCGAGAATATCTGTACAAACATCTATTCACTGGAAGAACTTTGCTACTATCTGTACCACAATCTTTATCTGGTGGATCAGACCATTATGAATGAAGGACTCTGCACCTGGCTGCAGGAGGAACTGAATCTTCCAAAGCTGGCTGCGAAGCTGCGGGCAAAAATCGGAAAATTTGCCAGCGCGGAGGATTTCCTCTACCCGATTTTTAAGGAAATCAATTACCTCACCTATGAAGAACTGAAAACGCTGAACAGCAAAATTCAGAAACTGGATGCGGAACCGCCGGCAGTGAGGGAAAAGCAGAAGGGAGACGCACTGGTGGAAAATGGAATGTATGTCCATGCCATCCGTGTATATCAGAAGCTTCTGGAGAAAAAAGAGCTGGATGAGGAGAGGGAAGGCCTGAGAGAAAGCCTTTGGCACAATCTGGGCTGTGCGTACACCTATCTGTTTCAGATGGAAAAGGCTCTGGAATGTTTTCGTGAAGCCTATGAGACAAACCACAGCAGAAAAGCCCTGAAGTGCTACCTCCTTGCTTTCCACAGCATCAGGACGCCGGCAGAGTATGAGGGCGCGGCGGCGGATCTTGGGGCTGACAGGGAACTTCTTGAGGAGATCAAAAAGGAACTGGCCAATTTTGCCAAAGAACCCCGGATCCATGTTCATAACAAGAATATTGATCATATGCTGGAGAACTTTACAAGAGATTACCACAGAAGTACAGGATCGTGACAGGAGTCCCGGCTATTTTTCACAAAACCAGTAGACGAATCGGCTTTCATCTGGTAAACTAGAACTATATGGGGACATGGTGAAAACCGTGTCCAAAGAAAGGTTAGGAGGAATTTATCATGTTAGTAAACGCTTCAGAAATGCTGAAAAAAGCAAAAGCAGGCCATTATGCAGTAGGACAGTTCAATATCAACAACCTTGAGTGGACAAAGGCAATCCTGCTGACAGCACAGGAAAACAACTCTCCGGTTATCCTTGGTGTTTCCGAAGGTGCCGGCAAGTATATGGCAGGTTACAAAACAGTTGTAGGCATGGTGAAGGGAATGATGGAAGAACTGAATATTACAGTTCCGGTTGCGCTTCATCTTGACCACGGCAGCTATGACGGATGCCTGAAATGTGTAGAGGCAGGCTTTACCTCCATTATGTTTGACGGTTCTCATTACCCGATTGAAGAGAACGTGGCAAAGACAAAAGAACTGGTTAAAATCTGCGCAGAGCACGGAATGTCTCTTGAGGCAGAGGTTGGTTCCATCGGCGGCGAGGAAGACGGCGTTGTAGGTATGGGAGAATGCGCAGATCCTCAGGAATGCAAGATGGTGGCAGATCTGGGAATTGACTTCCTGGCGGCAGGCATCGGCAACATTCATGGAAAATATCCGGCTAACTGGCAGGGACTGAGCTTTGAGACTCTTGACGCTATTCAGCAGCTGACAGGTGATATGCCTCTGGTACTTCACGGCGGAACAGGAATTCCGGCTGACATGATCAAGAAGGCAATCAGCCTGGGCGTTTCCAAGATCAACGTAAATACAGAGTGCCAGCTTGCTTTTGCAGATGCTACACGTAAATATATCGAAGAAGGCAAGGATCAGCAGGGCAAGGGATACGATCCGCGTAAACTTCTGGCTCCTGGATTCGAAGCTATTAAGGCGACTGTAAAAGAAAAAATGGAACTTTTCGGTTCTGTAGGAAAAGCCTGAGAAATAACTTATGACAGAACAAGCTGCCGCAGATGCGGCAGCTTGTTCTATTATGTTTCTCAATTTATACGGACAGATGCCTTTTGGTTTTGCTGACGGCTTTAATATAGTGAATCAACAGTTTCCAGGCTCCTACTCCCACAGCAATCAGCAGTGCACCGGCGAATATGGAGCAGATAAATTCTCCGGCAGGAGAGAATGTGATGGAGGGCCCAAGCTGAAACATGATGTAAGGCATATCGTAGCCGAACAGGGACGCGGCCAGCTTAACAAAGCCGAGAATCGGAGTAGCGGCGCCGCAGACAATAAATGTAGGAGCAACAATGACCAGAACAGGGAGAATGATGATTCCGGAAAAGCCGACGACGCTGTAGAAAGCGCAGGCAGTAAGGAACTTACTCCAGCTGAAGCCTTTTTTCGCAGTGAGCAGATCTCCCAGATAAGCTTTCGCAAGATCCCTGGGGCTTCCCAGCCTGTCCAGAATCTGCTGATCGGAGAGACGATCGTTTTCCATCTCTAAAATAGAACTTTCAATTTCTTTAATTATGTCGGCCCTTTCCAACGCGGGAAGCGGTTTCAGATATTTGTCCACGGAATTCAGATATTTTTCAAGTGTTTTGTTCATTGTATTTCTTCTCCTTTCAAATCCTTCATGGCAGATAATAAATTTGCCCATTCCTCATTCATAGCATTTAAGTATTCCTCCCCCTCAGGGGTGAGCGCGTAGTACTTCCTGGGCGGGAGCCCTTCCGCGGAATCCTGCCAGGTAGACTGCAGGAAATTTTCTTTCTGAAGCCTCCGCAGGAGCGGATAGACGGTGCTTTCTGTGGAGGCTATAATGGGATATTTGCTTAACTCCTGCAGGATTTCATATCCGTAGCGGGTTTTGCGGTTGAGCATAAGAAGAATGCAGTATTCCAAGGTGCCGCGGACGATCTGTGATTTCCATTTGTCCAGGTTCATTTGATCCCCTCCTATGTTTTAACTATATACATCGTACTACATGGTATATATAATGTCAATAGTAAATTGCTGTAACATAGGACAAAGAAAACAGGAGAAAAGACACAGACAGAAGGGCGGGAAAACTTGTCCTTTGCAGAGGGACTGTGATATGATAAGCAGGACGTATGAAAAAATAAGGCAGGTAATGAAAAGATGACAGACAGAATTGTTCTTATGGATTTTACAGGTGTATATGAAAGCCAGAAGTTTGCCGGGGAAATCACTCCGGTGCGGCTTGAACTGCGGCAGCTTACCGGGTGCAGCTGCTACTGTGACGAAGAGGCGGCTCAGGCTCTCCGCCGTCAGATACAAATGCTGCCGGCAGACGGAATACATTTTTTGGATTCCGGAAATTATCATTATATGAGTCTTTTGTGGCTGGAAAAGATAAAGGTACCTTTCCGGCTGATTTTGTTTGATAACCATACCGATATGCAGCCTCCGGCTTTCGGCGGACTTTTGTCCTGCGGAGGATGGGCGGCGGAGGCACTGGAGAAGCTGCCCTGCCTGAAAGAAGTGATTCTGGCAGGGCCAGACCAGGAGGCCTTTGATCAGGTGGACGAGAAGCTGAGAAAGCGTGTCCGTTTTCTGTCCAGAGAAAAAATGAAAGAACTTTCCCTGAAGGAAAAGACGGACTTTTTCGAGACGCTTTCCGACGATCTGCCCTGTTACCTGTCTGTGGATAAGGATATTCTCTGCCCGGGGGACGCCTCCACCTCCTGGAGCCAGGGAGATATGAGACTGCAGGAGCTAAAGGAATGTCTCAGGACGATTTTCGGGAAACAGAAAATACTGGGAATGGATGTATGCGGAGAATGCGATCCGGATTCCTGTGAAGACAGCCTTTGCAATGACAGGGCCAATCAGACGCTCCTGGGCTTATATCTTGCATATGAGGCAGAAGAGCGCGCGGAGGACGGAAAATGACAGATCAGAGACAATGGAGGAGACGGATTTATGAAAAATGAATTATTCAGCATCGGCCCCTTTACCGTGTACGGCTATGGAATGATGATCGCCGCAGGCGTGCTGGCGGCCTGGATTACGGCGGAATACAGAGCGCGGAAACTGAAAATGCAGTACGAACACATATTTTATCTGGTGATCTGGTGCCTTGTGGGAGGAATGATCTGTTCAAAGCTGCTTTTCTGGATCACAGAGTGGAAAAAGATTCTGGAAGATCCTGGTTTCCTTATGGAGACTATTGCCGATGGATATGTAGTATATGGAGGAATCATCGGAGGAATTCTGGCGGGCTGGCTGTACTGCCGGATCAGGAAACTGAATTTCCTGGCCTTCTTTGACCTGGTGGCCCCTTCTGTAGCCCTTGCCCAGGGATTCGGGCGAATCGGATGCCTCCTTTCCGGCTGCTGCTACGGGAGAGAGACGGACGGCTTTCTTTCTATTACCTTCCATAATTCTGAATTTGCGCCCAACAACGTGCCTCTGATACCAACCCAGATTTATTCCAGTATTTTGGATTTCCTTCACTTCGGGATTCTGCTGGCAATTGCCCGGCGGAAAAAAGCGGACGGTCAGGTAGGGGCGTGCTATCTTATCTTTTATAGTATCGGCCGTTTTGTTCTGGAGTTTTTCCGGGGAGATCTGATCCGTGGAAGCGTGGGCGCTCTTTCCACTTCCCAGTTTATCAGCATCTTTACTTTTGCTGCAGGCATGGTGCTGCTGTTCAGAAGCGGGAAAGGAAGAGCTGCCGGGTAAAATTTTCTTTCTGCCTGCCGTGCCGAAAAGAAATATTTCCTCAGGATCCGGCATAATCTGTAATAAATCCTGTGCCGGAAGCGGGACAGATTTGCCCGGCCTGGACAGAGGCGGAAAATGTGGAAAATCTTACAGTCTGCCGGCACGCCTTGTGGAGAAAAGATATGCTGAACAGAGAAGATCTTGAGAGCGGAAGACTGCCGGAAGAGCCGTATTCCGGCGGAAAACAGGATGCCGGAACTGAAACAGTCCAGATGCAGCAGAATGCGGAGGAGCCTGTTCCGGCACAAAACGAGCAGTATCGGAATTTTATTGTGAGATACAGCCAGAATGTTCGCGGCCCGGTGGACTATGAATCGGACAGGACCTTCCAGATCATCAATGAACGGTTCGGAATTATTTATGTACCTGTGCAGCAGGTGCCGGAGCTGGAATTTACCAGCTACACCTATTCTTCCATTCCGAAATGCTATACATATATGGATCTGGAAGGTCTTTCTGCGTCCGGAATTACCAGACTGCATGAACATCCTTATCTGAAACTCCGGGGAGCCGGCACGATGATTGCGGTGATTGACTCCGGAATTGACTACCGGCATCCGGCATTCCGGCAGGGAAACCAAAGCAAGATCATCAGTATCTGGGATCAGAGCCTTCCGGGAGGAGAGTCAGAGACGGCGCCTTTCGGCCAGGTGTTTACCAGGGAACAGATCAATCAGGCACTGGAAAGTGAAAATCCTCTGGCCGCTGTGCCGTCAATGGATACCAACGGACACGGCACCATGCTGGCGGCAGCGGCGGCGGGAATAAGTATACCGGAGGAGCGGTTTTCCGGGGCTGCTCCGGAGGCGGAGCTTGTGATCATAAAGCTGAAGCCGGCGAAGCAGTATCTCCGTGATTTTTATCTGATATCACCGGATGCAGATGTCTACCAGGAAGATGATATCATGCTGGGAATCTCTTATGCCATGCAGTGCGCCATGCGTCATCAGATGCCTCTCTCCGTCTGTATCGGACTCGGAAGCAGCCAGGGATCCCACAGGGGAGAGAGCCCTCTCAGCCAGCTGATTGACAGTACGGCAAACTTCAGCCAGAATGCCATATCGGTTGCGGCAGGAAACGAGGGACTTTCCCGGCATCACTATATGGGACTTACGGAGCCCGAAAACCCTTCTGATGTGGTGGAACTGAGGGTGGGAGAGAGGGAATCCGCCTATGGATTTTCTATGGAATTCTGGGGAGACTCTCCAAACCTGTACAGCATCGCGGTTGTTTCCCCTACAGGAGAAAGACTGGAAGTAAGCACCGCTTTAAAATACGGCACGCAGGAACTTTCCTTTGTCTTTGTAGAGACGAAGGTGCAGGTAAATTATGTGCCTATCGAGAGAAAT
>DVGR01000083.1 GCA_018712605.1 Candidatus Choladousia intestinigallinarum | reverse complement strand
ATGGCGCTGCCGATGCTGTGGGAAAGCACCGCCATGGACGCCAAAAGCAGAATCGCCACAAAGGCCAGCAATAGACTGGTGAACACATTCTGTAAGGTCAGCATAAAGCCAGCGATGGCGTCTTTGCTGTGAGTGAATTCCACATAACTTGTCAGGCTGGTATTCTCACTCAAAAAAGCGTTGAACTGGGCTGCGGTTAAGGCACTGCCGGAGACTTTGGAAATATGCAGCATAAACCCTTCCCTGGCCAGGCTGTCCTCGCCGGATTCTTCAATCACCCCAGCGATTTCCTCATGGTCCTGCACACAGATAAGAAAACCCTTCATCCCGATCATGGAGCTGCCCATAAAGGGATCCTCGTAAAATCCCGCCACCGTAAAGGTTACATCCCCACCGCTGCGGGCAATGGGGAAGGTGATGGTATCTCCAATCTGAACGCCAAACATGGACACCATGGAGGCGGAAACATAAACTTCTCCCTGCGCGATTTCTGTGGGTGCAGATTGATAACCAGACAAATCCTCAGTAAAGAATTTATAGGGATAGCGCCCTGGATCATAGGTAATCAGCTGGCCTTCGCTGTCTGATTCCTGATCCCCGATTTCATATTCGGAAAAAATCAGGGACTGCACCCCGACAGATCCCACCTCATCCAAGGTGGAAACTTCTTCTGCCAAAGGCGCAACATCTGACAGCCCGGATACCCAGGCGGTGATATCCCCATAGCCCAACCGGTTCATCTCACTGTCCACATACCGACTGGAATTGTTCCATACTGTCAGTACAGATCCCAAAGACAGAGAAACCAGAAGGATCAGAGCAAACACACCAAACACAGTCCCCCGATGGGATTTCAGGTTGGATTTTAATAATACTTTGATTTCCATACTATGCTTCCCCCCTTACCAGGACAGGGCGGTAAGCCATGCGCTTAACTTTTCTTCCCGTTCTTTCGCCGTTTTCACAGCAAATGGAGGCAGTGGCATTTCGTCCAGAATCTTCCCATCTTCCAGATAAAGGATGCGGGTCCCCCGAATGGCCGCTTTCACATCATGGGTTACCATCAGGATACTTTGTCCATCCCGGTTCAGAGCAGTCAGAAGTTCCAGTACTTCCTCGCTGTGTTTCCGGTTGAGCGCCCCGGTTGGTTCGTCTGCAAAGAGCAGCCCCGGTTGGTTAATCATAGCCCTCGCCATAGCCGTCCGCTGCGCCTCGCCGCCGGAGGCTTCCGAGGGCAAGCGGTCCTTCGCCTTCTCTACATTCATCTGCTCCAGCAGTTCTTCCGCTCTGTTCCTGACGGCCTGTTCCGATTTCCCTTTTTCCAGAAAACCAGCTACCACTATATTCTCAAACAGCGTCAGATTACTCACCAGATGAGTCTGCTGAAAAACAAAGCCAAACTCACCCGCCCGAAGCTTTGCCATCTTTTTTTCGGAAAGGGTCCCCAACTCCTCCCCTTTATAAAGAACCTGTCCGGAACTGATGGTATCCATGCCGCTTAAGGCATAAAGCAAGGTGGATTTTCCCGCGCCGGAGGGTCCCATGATGACGGTAAAATCTCCGCCATAGATTTCGGTGTTAATATGGTTTAACACCGGCTCCTGTGCGCCGGGATAGGTCTTTACAATTTCTTTTGCTGTCAACAGCGCTTTTCTCATACTGCTTCCCCCATTTCTGGTTTTTCAGATGGCACAATCAGCGGCTTTTTTCCAGTGGCAGGGTCAGGCAGAATCGCATCCACAAACCGCATATAGAATTGCACATAACCCAAGTGCTTTTCCTGCAGGATCGCTTTCATTTGACGCAGCATTTCCGCCTCGATCTCAGAAATCTGCGCATCCGGCGCGGTTTCCGCCAGCATCTCAAAGGCGTCCGGCGCAGTCTGCCGGAACTGATAATCCAAAAGCCCCTCGATGCAAAAACCTTCCACAGCCAGAGGATGCAGAAAATCCCGATGCCCGTCCCCGGCCTCAAACCACAAAAGATCCTCATTTCGACCCAGCAGGATCTCTGCCCTTGTAAACGGGCTGCTGTGCATAGGGGCTTTCAACGTAAGATGGTCAGAAATCCGATAACGAATCAGCGGCTGCGCAAAGTTATAGAGGCTGGTTAAGTACATAACGCCATTTTCCACTTCAATCACGTTCAGATCGTCAAACAGCAGCATCCCATCCTCTTTTCCGGTTTCCACTCCCAGCGCCAGCGATTCACTGGCTCCGTAGATATTGATGACAGGGCAAAGAAAAGTTTTTTCAAGGAGCTTCCTAAGACCAACGCTCAAGGGTTCCCCGCAGGAAATGACCCGCTTGATCTGTACCTGTACTTTTCCTTCTCCCACCAGTTCCGCTAAAATCTTAACAGCAGACGGATAGCCGATAATGATATTGGGCTTAAATTTTCGCACATGATCGATCCAGTCTTTCAGAGGCGTTTTGATATCCAGATACATCTGCCTGGCTCCCACGCCGTCAATGCCATCTCCCACAGCCATGGCCCCGCCATAGCGTCCATCTGTGGCGGCTATGTAGATAATTCGCGGCCTGCCAGCCAGCAATTTCAGAATCTGCGGCATTGTCATATTCCATAATGCACCCCGGATAATTCCCAGCAGCATCGTGTGCCAAGCCGCCTCATCATAGATAAAATATCCCGGTTTTCCTGTACTTCCGGAAGAATGAACCACATGATATTTTCCCTGGTAAGGCTTGCGGTCAGCCTCTGTTTGTGCATCAAATTTCCGCAAGTCCTCCTGACGCAGATCTGATACGGTGATAAGCTCGTCAAAATGTTCGATCAGGATCCGCTTGTCAATCGTAGGAAATGCAGAAAGCGGCAAGCTGTCCAGCTGCTCTTCTGTAATTCCTGCCTTCTCAAAGGCGCGCCGGTAAAAAGCGGAGTGATTCCAGGCAAACCGGAGCATCTCCCGGAGCTTCCGGTTTTGCAGTTCTTTCATCTGCGCTTCTGTCAGGCGGCTGTTTTTCATAAATCTAACCAGATCCATCAGTATCTTTACAACATTCATGCGGTATACTCCTTTCCTTATTCCCGCCGTGCCTTTCACGGCATTCAGGTACACCCGGAGGGGGTCTCTACTCTCCTAAGCGGAACGTATAATTTCGTTCATAGTTTTCCCGGTGGTAATATCTGGCTTCTCCATCAGACAGGTTCATGACGATGCTCCATTCCGTAGACTCAAACTCCCCGAAGTTATCCTTGCTTACGCTGTCCAGGGCATCCCGAACAGCGTCCATCCCCATTTCCGGGCTTTCTTCCAACCGCTCCGTCAGGATATTGCAACGCTCATGGGACTGCTCGGTTCCGATACCCTGCTTTTCTCCCTCGGCCAGATAAAAGTTTGTCAGTACCGGCGTTTCAGTGACAATCATTTCATTTTCCACATACTCCACCGCCACACTGCGGCCGGTGGAATCGGCAATAGCAAAATGAATCATCATGCCCATGGAGCCGTGAAGATCATATTGTCCTAAAAGCTCCAGCGCCTCATCCACACTCCCGGCCCTGTCAAGCAGCAGGCGGATTGCTGTGGTAGTGGTGATGTCCGGCTTATCCGTATTCTGCTCGATCTGTGCAGAATCCTGGATCATGTTGACCGACACCGCCAGCCCCGCTTCATTCATCCCGTCAAGCGGAGCATAGAGCGCAGCCAGCGTCCGAACTTCATCCAGGCTCAGCGCCATGCCCACCATACCGTCTCCCACATTTTGGGTGATGAAATCCATATTGACAGTGGAAAGAGAAGCATATCCATTTTCGGGACGTGCCTCCACCACCATGGCTTCGCAGGTGTTCCAGTCAAAGTTTCGGCCAAACAGAGCGTCCCCCTCCGGGCTTTGCACCGCAATGGTACTGCATCCAAAAACACCGCCCAGCAGATCGCCAAGGTTTAATCCCGACAACAGATTCTCGGCAAGATAGGCGATGACCTCTCCATCAGAAGAAGCGCCGCCCTGATCGATAAATCCATCGAAACCATAATCTCCATCATAACGAACAGCAAAGAGGCCTTCCTCCAGTTTAACAATAGACGAATCCAGTTCCACCAGATTAACATCCTCCGCCTCAGCTGCAAAACCCATGTCCTCCGGGATCTGCCCAGTCTGCATTTCTCCCATTTCTCCTGAACAGCCGCTCAAAAGCAGCATCGTTCCTAAAGCAAATGAAAGGCCAATAGGGATACCTCTTTTCAAGTATTTACAGCCCATCGTCAGGCCTCCTACAGGTTTCATTTCTATAACCCAAGTATATCCGCCAGCAGATTATATATCAAATACTTATCTGCTATCGTTTTTCATAGTTGACGGTTATAGCATTATTCGCTATACTGAATAGCAGGAGGCGATTTCGATGGAATTTCGGTTATTGGAATACTTTTTGGCAGTGGCCAGAGAACAGAATATCACCGCAGCGGCAGAGTCTTTGCACATCTCTCAGCCAGCTTTATCCACGCAGCTTAAAGCGCTGGAAACGGAGCTTGGCAAGCAGCTCCTCATTCGCGGCGTAAAAGGCTCCCGCAAAGTTATTTTGACGGAAGAAGGGATGATCCTTCGTAAGCGGGCGGAGGAAATGATCTCACTGATGCGCCGCACAGAAGAAGAAATCACAGGCGTGGGCGAAACCATTGCCGGAAATGTCTTTATCGGAGCCGGCGAAACGGAAACCGTTCGTCTGTTTGCACAGGTTGCCAAAAAATTGCAGCAGAAATATCCGGATATCCGGTATCACATCTCCAGCGGTAATGCGGAACATGTTCTTGAATATCTGGATAAAGGACTCATTGATTTTGGACTGCTTTTTACAGAGATTGATTCACAGAAATATGAGGCCATCCCGGTTCCTATCAAAGATACCTGGGGGGTTTTAATGCGTAAGGATTCTCCACTGGCAGAAAAAGAAACCATCTGCCCAAAAGATTTGTGGGATAAACCGCTGATCGTCTCCCACCAAAAGGGGGATGCCATATATCTGAATCAATGGCTTCAGCGGGAAGAATCCGAGCTGCATATCGTGGCCACTTATAACCTGCTATTTAACGCATCGTTATTGGTAAATGAAGGACTTGGGTACGCTCTGTGTTTTGATAAGCTCATTAACACGCAGGGAAGCAACCTTTGCTTTCGCCCGTTTTTCCCCCGGTTGGAAGCATGGGGATTTATCGTCTGGAAAAAATATCAGGTGTTTTCCAAAGCGGCAAATCTTTTTTTACAATATCTGAGGGAGATGCTGGAAAAGGGCACAGCGCTGGAAACAAACCTTTCCAGCATGTCAAAGCGGCGGGATGCCTGATCACGTCCAGGTCCTCCTGATAACCGATATAACTACGCAAAAGGAACAAAAAAATGAAGATATTAGTTGTAGAAGATGACCTGACCTTAAGTGCGGGTGTATGTTTTGAACTGGACTGCAGCGGCTATCTGACCGTTGCGGCTTACAATTGTAAAAAGGCAGCTTGGCTTATACAGAACGAACATTTTGATCTGGCAATACTGGATGTAAATTTGCCAGACGGGAACGGCTTTGATTTGTGCCGTACCATAAAAGAAACTCACCCGGAAATACCGGTGATCTTTTTAACCGCAAACGATTTGGAACAAGATATTTTGAATGGATTTGATCTGGGGGCCGAAGACTACGTAACAAAACCCTTTAACATGAAAATACTCATGCGGCGCGTTGAAGTAGCGCTTCGCAGAAATACCGCAGCGCAACAGCCCCTTTCTAACCATTGGAGCGATGGCTTTCTCACGCTCGATTTCAGCAAACTCACTGCGGTGCGGGGCAATGAAAAAATCAGCGTCACATCCAACGAGTATAAGCTGCTGAAAGCCCTGATCGAGAATGCCGGGAACATTCTGACAAGGCAGACCCTGTTGGAGCGGCTTTGGGACATTGAAGGTAATTTTGTGGACGACCATGCGCTGACCGCTACGATCAACCGCCTGCGGACCAAAAAAGAAAAACTCTATGCAAATGGTTCGTCCATTCACATAGAGTTTTCTTATTATTTCTGCTTTTGATTTATGGATTATATAAAATCATGTGTAAAATTACAGTCTCATTTCCTATATTGCGATAGGAATGAACAGTGTCCCCTCTAAATCGTATGCTTTCTCCCTTTGTAACGGTAAATCTCTTATCATCCGCCTCTACTTCCATTGTCCCGGAAAAAACGGTAATAAACTCTGCTGTCCCCCGAAGATGTGGTTCCGATCGCCAATAACTTCCCGGAGCCAATTCCAGATAATAAACAGCAAATCTGCGGTTATCGTCATCGGGAAAAATTGAATAATTTTTTACCTTTCCGCCATCTTCTAAAAGCGGCTGTATATCAGATATTTTAACAATTTCGTAGGGGATCTTAGGACGTACTGTCAGCGCATCGAACGGCACTTTCATACCATTTGAGATTTTCCAAAGCGTAGAAAGCGTTG
>DVGR01000082.1 GCA_018712605.1 Candidatus Choladousia intestinigallinarum | reverse complement strand
TCTATTTTCTTCTCTTTTTAAGGATAATTACCAGAAGCGCCACAAAGATCACACAGGAAACCGCTGCTATGGCAATCACCTGGTAAATCGGCGTCTCATCGCCTGTGGCCACGCCTGCCGCCTTCGTAATCACACGGAAGGTAACAGACTTGGTATCTGTCGTTCCGTCGGAAACCCATTTACTTCCATCGTACACATCCTTGTTAAAGATCACCTTCAGAGTATATTCTCCTGTAGCGTTGATGGCCATGGAAATCGTATAGGGAGATCCCTGCCATGTACCCGTCACATTCCCGATCTGATAACTTGCCGGACGATACCGGTAATCGCCGGGATTGGGATTGGAATTGGACATCCCTGCACCGGAGGCTGTGAAAGAAATAGTATCGCCGGTATAGTATTCCCCTCCGGGTACAATATCCAGAATCTGGTTATTGTCAGGAGACGGTCCGTCTTTATATGTTGCCCGAACCACTACATCTGAGGCCGGCATGGAAAAGGTGGTCTGCCACCTGGATGCGTCGGCAAAAGTAACATTTCCGCTGACAGCTATCCACTTGTCGAAAACTCTTCCGCTTGCGGGATAATTGGAGCTGACTGTTACGGTATCATCCATATAATAGAAATCTGCCGCACTGTTTCCATTCTCCACAGTCACTTCATACTCTACAACCCGGTAATGGGCCGAAATCTGCACATCAGCGGCTGCCATGGTAAAGGTGGTAGTCTCGCTCTGAGCATCCGCCAGAGTCACATTGCCCGTATCTACCTGCCAGTAATCGAATTCCTCTCCTAAGGGCGCTTCGTCCGCCTCAATGGTAACCACGGTACCCATTACGGCGCTGTCATAATCCGCCAGACCGTCATTTACCGTTATATCGTACGGAACACCTTCGTATTCCGCCTGAATCGTAAGATCCTGGGTTACTTCCACAGTCATAGTGGAATTGTAAATATCATCTCCTAAATCTACCGTTCCATCGTTTACCACCCATCTTGAGAATGCGTATCCCACAGCGCTGGGATTGGCCGTCACGGTAACACTGGTTCCCTCTTCTACTGTGGTCTGAACCATTCCGCCTTCCAGCACGCCGTTGGCTACCTTCACCGTATAAACAGAGGGGATTTCCGTATATACAGCCGTTACCTTTATATTGCTTGCTGGCATCTCAAACGCCAAAGTGGAAACCTTGTTGTCCTGCAGCGTCATAGCTGTCTCCGTGCCGTCTGCCGCCACCTGGTACACTTCCCAATGGTCAAACTGGAGCTTTTCACTGGTCCGGTCAATGGGCGTCACCGTCACTGTAGCTCCCTGGGGGTATGCGGCCGCTGCATCCGCCGTGGCTGCGTCTTCCAAGGTCACCGTATACTGAGTAGCTGCATATTCAGCCGCCACAGTTACATTTCCTTCAGGCATCACAAAGCTCGTCACTTCTTCACTGGGATTTGTCAGATTGACACTTCCCTCGGTCACATTCCAATTCTGGAACGTGTATCCTTCTTTCTGGGCCGCTTCTATATTCACTGTGGTTCCGGGAGCCGCTTCACCGCTGCCGCTGCCGTCCTGCACCGTAATCTGGTAAACCTGAGCCGATTCAGACTGAGTAGTCTCCGGCGCTGCCTCACTCTGGGGAGCCGCCGCCGTCTCCGCCTGAGTCGTTTCAGACTGGGTCTGGGTAAGCTGCTCTGTGGAACTTGTGTCCTGAACCGTTTCACTCTGGGGCGCTGTATCGCTCTGAGTCTGATTAGTCTCACTCTGAGCCTCTGTGCTGCCCTGATTCTGACCGGTCTCGCTCTGGCCCTGGCTGCCTTCCTCTCCGCCAATCACTATAATATTGTTTTCCTGCCCCTGAGATTCGCTCTGGGGAAGTGTTTCGCTCTGATCCTGTACTCCGGACTCACTCACTGTCTGGGTCTCAGATTGAGTTTCACTCTGAGTCTCAGATTGAGTTTCGCTCTGGGTCTCAGATTGGGTTTCGCTCTGTTCCGGCCCATTGGTCAGGGTATCCGGCGCTGAAAACTGAGCGCTGAGAGTCACGTTTGCCTCAGGCATCAAAAAGGTAATGGTTTCCTGGGTCAGATCTACACTCTGCCCATTTTCGTCAGTCAGGGAGGCATTCATGCTGGAGACAAACCATCCTGAGAAAATACTGCCTGCCCCTGCAGGATCCTGCGCCTGAACCGTCACGGGAGAACCGGCTGCAAAAGTACCTCCGCCCGTACCGTTCTCTACCGTAAGGGTGTAAGGAACTGCCGTTTCCCCTGCTTCCTGGGACTCACTTTGTTCTCCGATCACAATGTTTGTAGAACCGTCTCCGCCGCCGATCACAATGGTATCTCCGCTCCCCGACTGTCCTGCATCCTGTGCCGTTATGCCGGGATCCAAAGACGGCAGGGTTTCATTCGTGAGAGGCTGGGTCTCCTGTGTGAGAGGCTGCGTCTCCTGTGTGAGAGGCTGAGTCTCTTGTGTAAGAGGCTGGGTCTCCTGCGTGAGAGGCTGCGTCTCCTGTGTAAGAGGCTGGGTCTCCTGCGTGATGGGCTGCGTCTCTTGTGTAAGAGGCTGCGTCTCCTGCGTGATGGGCTGCGTCTCTTCCGTCGGCGCCTGCGTCTCCTGCACCTCCTGGTATTGAGCTGTGAGAGTCACTTTCCCTGCCGGCATGTTAAAAGTCGTCTCAGCGGCTTTCGGATCCGACAGCGTTACGTCTCCCTCTGTCTTCCACTCTGAAAATTCCATTCCCTCGGGGGCACTCTCCGCTTTGATCTTCACAGCAGTCCCCTCCGGGTAATAAGCTCTGTCAGTAGATACGTCCGGCTTCTCCCACTCGCCGAACTCATAATGATTCCCGCTGATCTGAGCGTCTGTGCTGGAAGTTCCGTTCTTTACATCCAGCATATACCCTACCAGATCTAGCCGGATCGTACCGTCCTCCTGGGAGTTAGCCGCATAAACTTCTCCGTCCTCCTGATTCGTCCAGGTTCCGCTCTCTGCCAGAGTCTCCTCCCCCTTGACAATGGGCCCGGCAGCCTCTATAAGGCTGTCCCCAGGAAACAGAACCTGAGAACTGACTCCCTGTGCCGCACTGTATTCCGTCGCCGCTCCTGCCTGAATCACTGGCGAAACTGCCAGTAGACAGGACAGCAGGATCCCAAAAATTTTCTTCTGCCTTTTTTTCATAATACCCCTTCCTTTCATGTATCCCACACAGTATCCTCCGTGAGATATGCCTGTACTGACCCGGTGAACAAACCGGCCGGCTCAGCCGCGCCAAAATATACAGTCTCGATACCTCATCAAAGAATACCCCATCATGCATTCCTCTGCCGCCGCAGACGCTGCTGAAGCAGGGAGTTCTTTATCTTACAGAAATTATAGCATACCCCCTGTATAAAAACAAATAAGGCTTTCACGCTACTTTTCTTAAGACTTTCTTAAAAGGCTGTAACAAAATCTGAAATGGCAAGCAGGACGATAAGCCGGGTTATGTCATGAATGGTCATCTATCCAGATCTGCCGTTGCCGGCAGATTCCAGCGACCTACCTGAAGCTGACGGGCCGCCATATGCTTCCTTGCGGTCTTGCTTCGGATGGGGTTTACATGTGCCCTCCCCGTTGCCGGGAAGGCGGTAGTCTCTTACACTGCCCTTCCACCCTTACCAGCCGTAGCTGGCGGTTCATTTCTGTTGCACTTTCCTTAGAGTCGCCTCCACCGGACGTTATCCGGCATCCTGCCCTGCGAAGCCCGGACTTTCCTCACCTGGCCCCTTTCGTCTGGCCAGCCGCGACCACTTATCCTACTTGCCATGCTCCCCGGGATCAAAACGGAAACTGGGTCCTTCTTCCCCGAAAAGCCTTTCAGATCTGTATAAAACCGCCCACAGCCACGCCTGCCGCGCAGCCGCGGACGGCTGTCTCATACTGCTCTTGCATTGTATCATAAGGAGGATTTTCTGTAAAGCTCTTCCTTGCCCTGATTTCCTTTCCCAAAGCGCAGAGACTACCTGCTGAAAATCGCATAGATCGTTGCCGTGTAATCCTGTATAAATCCGCTGGTTTTCTCTGAATAAATGGTCTCCTTAGCCAGGGTAATCCGGTCTGTAATAATATTATCCACATTCAATTCTATCATCCTGGCAATGGTTTTTTCTGTGTTCACCGTCCAGACATAGAGCTGTTTCCCCTCAGCATGAACACGGTCCACCAGCGTTCTGGTCACGCTGCGGGCGTTTACGCTGAAATGGTCGGCCGCTTTCAGGGATGTAATGCTTCCGTAGGCAAGGCTCATCACATACACCGTGGTAATATCCGGCGCATATTCTTTTACTCTCTCCAGGACCCTGTACATCTGGGAGGTAATCACACATCTGTCTTCAATCCCCATGGACATAATGAGATCCACCACGGTTTTCTCAAAATCCTTCTCATGACCGGAGGGCTTCAGCTCAATATTCAGACGGATCTCCCTGTCTTTGGCAAACTCTATGACCTGGGCCAGGGTAGGGATCTTCTCTCCCGCAAAGGACTTATCAAAGGAGCTGCCCGCATCCAGTTCGAGAATCTCCTTCAAGGTAAGCTCCCAGGTATTTTTATTTACTCCTGTGGTTCTCTTTAAATTCGTATCGTGGAGAACGATAATTTCCCCGTCCTTGGTCTGCTGCACATCCAGCTCGATCCAGTCCGCCCCCAGCTCGGCAGCCCCCTCAAAAGCGCTCATGGTATTTTCGGGATAATCGGCGGATGCCCCTCTGTGGGCCGTAACCTCCAGGGTTCTTATCTCTTCAACGTTTAAATTGTATACCCCCTGCTGAAGGTTTTGGATAAAAAAAACTCCCGAGAGCAAAACAGCACCTGCCATGAGGGCAGCCACCCCCTTCTTTTTTCTGCCGCTCACCCTGGCCATGCCGCTTTCTTCTCTTGCGGCAGATAATATCTCTTCTCCCGCTTTTCTTTTGCGGTAATAGAATAAAAGGCTGACAGCCCCGCAGGAAACCGGGGCGCTTAAAGCTGCAAATATCATCCAGATGAGAAAAAGAAAGGACCACACGGCAGTTGCGGTGAGAACTTCCGTGCGGAAAATCTCTTTTAAGCACCAGTTGAAAGCGAGAATCAGGAAAACTCCGGCAAAGATGCAGATAAAATAAAAAAACACCTGGGCGGCCTGAAGAAGGATCAGAAGCCCGGCATCCATCCAGCGGCTGCGCCTGCTCAGCTCCCTGCTCTTTTTCTGCGCTTCCTGAAAGGACACCCCCTCTATGACAAAAAAATGGAGGGAGTAAATCCGGGACGGCAAAAATACCACTGCCAGAATGAGACAGACCGCCGCTCCTCCCAGAAAAACATAGTTATTCAGAAAATACCTGACCACGTATTCAGGAACACTGATGGTGGCAAAAAGGCTGGCTGCCATCCCCACCCCAAAAAGGGGAAACTGAAACAAAAGCAGCAAAAAAAGCCGCCTGTTAGGCCGGCGCAGCATACGGATCCACTGATCCAGAGCAAAAAGTAATGTCGCAAAAAAATGCGCTTTTTGTTTTTGTCTGGACATCTCCAGAACCGTAATCACCACCGCAGCATCATAAATGGAATAGGCTGTAAACAGCAGAAACATAAGGCATAGAAAGAGAATCGTCACAGGATGCCTGACGAAAGAAAAAATATTTTCTCTCGTCAGATAGGGAAATCCCGACACCTCCATGACAAAGGAGAAAAGTCCTAAAAACAGAGGACACAAGAGGAAGAACAGCAGAAGCTTAAAGACAGCCTGAAAGCCTGCCAACGCCTTTATATTAAAGAAAAGTTGTTTTCCTGTCCTCTGTAGTCTCATTCTGTCGTTCCTCTTTATAGTATGCGGGGCAAGTTCCCAGCCCCCCGCAGCAGCCTCAGATGCCGAAGCATCCTCCCCCGATAAATTCCCGGATCAAAGAATTATTGGGAATATCATCACTGGGAATGGGAAGGAAATAATCCAAGAATTTCAGCAGCCTCTTTGCCTCCTGGTACTCTGGTTCATCCTGCCTGATGGAAAACAAAAGGGGCTCCGCGTACATTTTCAGCACCGCCAGCTCATAAATCAGGGCTGAGTTAAACATCATGTCCGCCTCCTCCTGGAAGGGAAAGATATGATTTTCTTCGCCTCTGCGGACAGATCCCCACATGCCCAAAGTCTTTCTGGCGTCTGCTCCTCTGGTTCTGGCATCCCTCACCAGCCTCCGAAGGAGCCTCCCGTCCGTGGTGGGAATCCGGTTATGTTCATCAATATTAAGCTGGGTCAGGGCGCTTATATATATTTTGCATTTATTTTCTCTGGGAAGCCGCCAGGTCAGCTTATCATTGAGACAGTGAATTCCCTCGATAATCAAAATATCCTCCCGGCCCATGGTCTTAAAATTCCCTTTGTACTCTCTTTTTCCCGTCTTGAAATTAAAGGTAGGGATTTCTACCGTCTCACCCTGCAGCAAAGCCAGCATATCCTTATTTAGCTGCTCTGCGTCTATGGCCTCCAGACACTCAAAATCCGGCTTCCCTTCCTCATCCAGAGGCGTGTTTTCCCGGTTCACGAAGTAATCATCCGCCGCAATGGGATAGGGCTTCAGTCCATAAACCGAAAGCTGGGTGCTGAGCCTGTGGGAAAACGTAGTTTTCCCTGAGGATGAAGGCCCCGCAATCAGGACAATTTTCTTTTCCGAATCCTCAGCGATCTGCTCCGCCATCTCCGCAATCTGCTTCTCATGGTACGCTTCCTGAATCATGATCAGCTCCTTAGCCTTGTGGTGAACAATATAGTGGTTCAAAGCCCCTACCGTGGGGATCCCCAGCTTTTTTCCCCATTCCATGGAATGCTGCTGTACATGAAAAATCTTATAGTCCGGTTTAAATGGAACCAGATGCTCCGGGTCGCTCCGGTCAGGAAACAGCAGCACAAATCCCTCCTGGAAAAGCTGCAGGTCGAACACCTTCAGATAAGAAGTATCAGGAACCATATAGCCATAAAAGTAATCTTCAAACCGGTCAAGGCTGTATAAATTTACCCTGGAAGACCGCCTGTAATAGAAAAGCTGTTCTTTGTCATACATCCTGTATTCCCGGAATTTCTTTACAGCCTCATACGTGGGTACTGCGTGTTTTTCAATGGGCAGGGCTTTTTCCACCATCTCTCTCATGGATGCCTTTACCTGATCCAGAAATTCCTGATTCAGCGGGATCTCCCCCTGCATGGTGCAGTAAAACCCATCTCCCAGAGCAAAATGAATCCCCACACGCTCAATCCTGGAATTGTCTCCCGCCACATGATAGACTGCCTTCAGAAGCAGAAGGGTCATGCTCCTTCTATATGCGTCAAAGCCAGCCTTGTCGCCCAGGGTTATAAATTCTACCGCAGCCCCCTCTTCCGCCTCGTGATGCAGCTCCCTGAGCCTCCCGTCCGCCGAAACCAGCACAATGGGATTTTGATATTCTTCTTGGTATTCCTCTGCAATCCTGCGGTAAAGGGTGCCGGAAGGATATTCTTTTCTCTCTCCTCTGATCAGAAGCGCCAGTCTGTCTTCCATTGCCTCTCTCCTTTCTATGTCATATCCTTGTGTCAGCTTCCGCCTCCTGGAACAGCTCCAGGGCTCTCCCGTTTATTTCCTGCAGCTTCTGTATCTCTCTTTTTCGTTCCGCTGCCTTTTCACTTCCGCTTACGGAAAGCTTTTCCCTGACCTCTCTTAATTTTTCCCGCTCCTTTTTCAGATAGTCCAGCAAAACTGGATGGCGTTTTTCCAGAAGTCTGGGGCCGTAAAAAAGCTTTACTATATCCAGGGCTTCGGAGTTTCCCCGGGAAGCCAGCAGCATAGGGTAATATTTTCCTTCTTCCAGGATCATATTTTCCCTGCGAATCCTCCATCCATTCTCATCCAGGTACCTGCGGACAGTCCAGATCTCCGACTGAGGCTGGAGGATCAGATCCCGGCAGGATTCCAATACAGCCCTTCCTCTTTTTAGAATCTCAACGGCCAGAGGGCCGCCCATCCCCGCAATGACAATCGTATCTGCCTCCCCTGGCAAAAGGGCATCCAGCCCATCGGAAAGTCTGGTCTCTATCTGATCCGACAGCCCATTTCTCTCAATATTCTCTCTGGCCCTGCTTAAGGGGCCCCGGTTGATATCCATGGCAATGGCACTGGATATTCTCTTCTCCTCCACAAGGTAAATCGGTATGTATCCGTGGTCTGTCCCCACGTCCGCCAGGCAGGATCCGGAAGCCACCATGTCAGACACTGCCTGCAGCCTTTTTGATATCTGCATATGATAACTTCCTCCCTAATCCAGGTAATCTTTCAGTTTCCGGCTCCGGCTGGGGTGCCTGAGCTTGCGCAGGGCCTTCGCTTCGATCTGCCGGATTCTCTCTCTTGTGACATTAAATTCTTTTCCCACCTCTTCCAGGGTTCTGGCACGCCCGTCGTCCAGCCCAAACCGCAGGCGGAGAACTTTCTGTTCCCGCTCCGTCAGAGTGGATAAGACTTCCACCAACTGCTCCTGCAGGATCTTAAAGGTAGCTGCATCCACCGGCACCGGCACATGGTCGTCTTTTATAAAGTCTCCCAGATGGCTGTCGTCTTCCTCCCCCACAGGGGTCTCCAGGGATACAGGCTCCTGTGAAATCTTCAGAATGTCCCGCACCTTATCCACCGGCATGTTCAGCTCCCGGGCGATCTCTTCCGGCTTCGGTTCCCGGCCCAGATCCTGGAGAAGCTGCCTGGAGGTACGGATCACTCGGTTCATCGTCTCTACCATATGCACAGGAATCCGTATGGTTCTGGCCTGATCCGCTATCGCCCTGGTAATGGCCTGACGAATCCACCAGGTGGCATAAGTGCTGAATTTGTAGCCTTTCTGATAGTCGAACTTATCTACCGCTTTAATCAGTCCCAGATTTCCCTCCTGGATCAGATCCAAAAGCTGCATGCCCCGTCCTGCATATCTCTTCGCAATGCTGACCACCAGTCTCAGATTGGCCTCCGCCAGCTTTTCCTTGGCGCTCTCATCCCCCTCGCTCATGCGTTTTGCCAGCTCCAGCTCTTCCTCTGCGCTGAGCAGGGGAATCTGCCCGATCTCCTTCAGATACATCCGCACCGGATCGTCTGTGCTGACTCCCTCCGGTACGCTTAAGTCCAGATCCTCTGCCGCCACCTCGTCCTCATCGGTAAGCAGGGGCTCTTCTTCCTCCGCAGTCTGCAGCACGTCGATCCCCGCCTTCTCCAAATATTCCAGGATCAGGTCATACTGTTCCGCAGTCAGGTTCATATTCTGAAAATACTCGTGAATTTCCTTATATTCCAAAACATTCTTTTTCCGGCCGGCCACCTTTACCAGTTCTTTCAGTTTCTTTTCAAACTCAACTGTTCTCTCGTCCATCCGTTACCATCCTTTCTGGCCTGTGTGGCTGAACTGTAATATTTGTAGTGTAACCCTGTTAAAGGGAAATATGCAGACGGCCCAGTTCCTGAAGCCTTCTTTTCGCATCCACCAGCTTCTGGAGTCCCTGAAGATCCGCCGGGTCCATCTGGGCAGTCTTCTTCTTAATGCTGTAATCCATGATCTTGGCCAGGGTCTCCCGCACCGCCTTATTCCACTCCTGGGGAGTCTCCACCGGTATATCCGTGTTAAAAAGAGCGGCGGCCTGCCTCTGCTCTTCAGGATTCTCAAAAGCACTGAGGATCCTGGCCGGGTTCACTTCCCCTTTATCAAGCTGCTCAAAGAGAAGCTGCGCCGCTTTCTGATACATCTCATCCGAAAAATCCTCCGGCCGGATATACTGTTTGACTGCAGAGTAAATTCCCGGATGCTCTGCCAGCCAGGTCAGGATCAGGCGCTGGGATTTCCGTATGCCGTCCTCTTTCTCCCTGCGGTTTCCCGGCTTTGCGGCCTCTCTCGTCTTGGGCACTCCCTGCATCAGCCAGTTCATAACCATTTTTCTAAGTCCCTGGAAGGAAATCTGATACTTTCCTGTAATGGCTTCTATATAATTCTCCCGCTCAATCTCCAGCTCGAATTCCGATATTCTGCGGGCCACAGCCTGGAAAAACTTCGTCTTTTCCTCAGGATCGCCCATATCAAATCCCTTTTCCAGAATGGAAATTTCAAACATAAAGCTGTTTTCCGCCTGGTCGATCCTTTCCTGAAAAGCCTCCGCTCCCAGGGCCTTAATAAACTCATCGGGATCCTTATATGGATCCATATGAAGAACCCTGGCGGTTACGCCTGCCTCCTTCAGCAGAGGAACTGCCCGCAGCGCCGCCCGGATCCCCGCCTCATCGCTGTCATAGGTCAGAACCACCTCGTCCGTGTATCGCTTAAGGAGAGAGGCGTGCTGACTGGTCAGGGCCGTCCCAAGAGAAGCCACCGCATTGGTAAATCCAGCCTGATGCAGAGAAATCACATCCATGTAGCCCTCGCATACCAGAAGCTGTTTTTTGCGGGAGCTTCTGGCGAAATTGAGTCCGTAAAGGTTCCGGCTTTTGTCAAAAATCACCGTCTCCGGAGAGTTCAGATATTTGGGCTTTCCATCTCCCATGACTCTTCCCCCGAACCCCACCACTTTCCCATTTAAATCCATAATGGGAAACATGACACGGTTCCAGAATTTATCATACATTCCTTGTTTTTCATTGACCTGCATCAGCCCGGATTTTTTCAGAAGCTCGTCCGAGATGCCCTTCTTTTTCAGGTAGCGGTACAATCCGTCGCTGAAGCGCCCGGCATATCCCAGCCCAAATCTCTGCATCGTCTCCTGGGTCAGCCCTCTTTTTTTCAGATACTCCATTCCCAGAGAACCCTCCTTGGTCCGCAGAAGATAATAGTAATATTTCGCCGCCTCCCGGTTCACTTCAAATACCGCATTTTTCTCATCCCTGGCTCTTTTGGCCTCCTGAGAATATTCCATCTCCGGAAGGGCGACTCCGGCCCGGTCTGCCAGAACCTTCACCGCCTCCGGAAAGGAGTAATTTTCATATTCCATAAGAAAAGTAAACACGTTTCCCCCGGCTCCGCATCCAAAGCAGTAATACATCTGTTTGCCGGGACTTACAGAAAAAGAAGGTGATTTCTCATTGTGAAAAGGGCAGAGGCCAAAGTAAGAGCTGCCTCTTCTCTGAAGCTTCACATATCCGGAGATAAGATCCACAATATCATTTCTTGTGCGTACTTCTTCTACTACTTCGTCTGGATAATACATCTCCCGTCATCCTCCTGTTTTGAGGCGGCCAAAAAATCCAATCCGCCGCCCCTTTGGTCAAATCTGCCAGGACTTCGGCACAAAAAGATCCGTATACTTCTTGATCGAATAAGAATCTGTCATCCCGGCTATGTAATCGCAGACCACCCGCTCTCTGGCCTCGTTCTTTTCTCTCATCAGATCTAGATACTCCTGAGACATCATCTCGGGATGCTCATTATAAAATCTGTAGAGATCCTGTATCATCCGAATGGCTTTCTGTTCTTCCCGCTTCGCCACCCGGTTTCGGTAGACATTCTCAAACATGAAAGCCCGCAGCCGCCTCATGGCTGCCTCCATCTCCTGGGACATGGTGATCCTGTCTTTCCCTTCGCTGTGCTCCACCACATCATGGATCAGAGTATTCAGCCGTTTTCTGGTTGTGTCTCCGATGATCTGCCTGGATTCCAGGGGAATGTCCTCTTCCCTGAGGATCCCAGCTCTCTCCGCATCGTCAATGTCGTGATTAATATAGGCAATTTTATCACAGTACCGTACAATCTGGCCTTCTAAGGTATGAGGCGTTCCCGCTGTCCTGTGATTGAGGATGCCGTCCCGCACCTCCCAGGTAAGGTTCAGACCCTGCCCCTTTTTTTCCAAAAGCTCCACCACCCGGACGCTCTGTTTATAGTGAGCAAATCCATAGGGGCAGACTTGATTCAGAGCGCTCTCCCCGGCATGGCCGAAGGGCGTATGGCCCAGATCGTGCCCCAGGGCAATGGCATCTGCCAGATCCTCATTCAGCCTCAGTGCCTTGGCAATGGTTCTTGCAAGCTGTGAGACTTCCAGCGTGTGGGTCAGTCTCGTTCTGTAGTGGTCTCCCTCAGGAATCAAAAACACCTGGGTTTTCTGCTTCAGCCGCCGAAAAGATTTGCTGTGAAGGATTCGGTCCCGGTCTCTCTGATATTCTGTCCGTATATCACAGGGCTCTTCCTGGCGGTCCCGGCCTTTTGAGTATCTGCTGAAAGAAGCATAGGGACTGAAATACTTCAATTCCTGCTCCTCTGTTTTCTCTCGTATCGTCACAATCATCCCTCCCCACGTTCCCTTTTATTATTATATTCTAAACCTGCATGAATTTTCCATCTTTTTTCAAATTTTTTATAATTTTATCATTATTTTCTTTATTTCTCCAAATATGTTTCCACAAGGCACTTCTCTCCGTCCGAGGCAATTTTTACCGCACCCTCCCAGGCCGTGCAGCAGACCTGGCTGCCCGCTTCCTGGAGCCGCCGCAGCGTCTCCGGGGAAGGATGTCCATACCTGTTGTTTTCTCCGCAGGAGATTACAGCCAACCGTGGATTCACTTCTCGCAGGAATTCTTCTGAAGATGCGTTGGCGGCCCCATGATGGCCTGCTTTTAAGACATCCGCCGTAAGCTCTGCCCCTGTGCCCAGCAGCCTCTCTTCCCCCTCCTTCTCCATATCTCCTGTAAACAGCATCCTGAAATTCCCGCAGCTTAACAGAAGGACCAGTGAATCCTGGTTCTTTTCCCCCAGGAGATTTTCCGAATCAGGAGCCAGACAGCGGATCTTCCATCCATCCCTGCCTTCCCCATAAGAAATCACGCCGCCCTCTTCCATAACAGTCACAGGAATACCATTTTCTGCCGCCAGTGACTCCAGCAAAAGAAAATCCTCCCCTGCCTCAGGGCCATGGATCAGGCGTTTTAATGTGATTCCGCCTGTATTCCTGCCGCCGATTCCCCTTTCATACTCCTCCAAAAATTCCTGAATGCCATTTATGTGGTCTGCATCCCCATGGGTGAGGAACACGTAATCCAGAGTACGGATTCCAAAATACTTCAGCGTCTCTTTGATCCTGTACCGCCACACCTGTGAGACAGAGCTGCTGCCCCCATCGATAAGGGCCGTCATACCGGAAGGCTCCCGTATAAGGATGGAATCTCCCTGCCCCACATCCAGCACATACACCTCCATCTGTCCTGGCGGCCGGACTGGCAGTATAAACAGCATTCCTGCAAGCCACGCCAGCCAGATCCCCCTGGCCTTTCTTCTGAAACTCTTCTGCGCTTCCTTCTTTTGCCTTCCCCCTGTGCCTGAGCCCCTCTCCCGCCGCCCTCTGGTGCGGAAGAAAACCAGCAGCAGACTTAAGACTGCGTAATACACCGCAATCTTCCACCAGGAGGGCTGTCCGGCTATAAAGATGCCTCCCGGCAGTTTTCTCTCAAAAAGGCAGAGAAGATCAAACAGTTTCAGCAGATAGCCGCAGGGCGCCCCCAGAAAGATCCCTGCCTGAGGGCTGATGATCCCCGCCGCCCCGCCGAGGAGTCCGGTTCCCATTACGGCAGGCATAAGGGGCACTACAGCCAGATTAACTAAAAAACTCCAAACCGGTACCTGCTTAAAAAAGAAAAGAACGCAGGGGAGGGTACCCGCCTGAAGAGCCGCCCCGGCCAGAAGCGCATTGGCCCACCTTGAGGAAAAGCCGCAGCTCTCCTGCACTGCCGGCACGAAAACAGCCAGGGTAAAAACTGCAAGAAAGGACATGATAAAACTGGCCTGCAGCAAATACTCCGGCTCTGCCGCCAACAGCACAAGGGCCGCAGCAAAGAGCCCGGTCAGCCGGTCATAAGCCCTGCCCATAACCTGGGCTCCCAGCCACAGCCAGAACATAACCACGGCACGGGCCGCCGACACACTAATGCCGGTCATGAGCAGATAGGCCCCCATAACCGTTCCTGAGAGAACCGCCGCTGCCGGCACTGGCAGATACAGGCGGCGCAGAATACGGTACAGCCCCATCCCCAACAGGGAAATATGCAGCCCTGAAATAGCCAGGATATGGGCGATCCCTCCCTCCTGGTACAAAAGCTTCCTTTCTCTCTCTGTCTGTCCTGTCTCCCCAAGGCTCATGGTAGCCAGAACAGAAGCGTCTTCAGGTGAAAAAACCGCCTCATAGGATTTCATAAACCTTCTTCGGATCCGATGCAGGAATCGTTCTATAGAAGGCGGTCCTTTTTCTGTCTGAAGAATCACGGGATCTTTTAAGGTAAAGAGATAATTCTGGCTGGTATAGTATTCCTCCGCGTCAAACTGGCCGGGATTGCCTGCCGGCTTAAAATACGCTGTCTCTCCCCGAACCTTTATCCGATCCCCCGGCTCAATATTCATTTCATCTGTATAAAGGAAAATCTGATATTCTGAACAAAAAAGATAATTTGAAGTGTTTTTTGAATAAAAGAGAAAATCTTTTACTGAAAGGCGCATCCCTTCTGACGCCAAGATACACCGGGCCGCTGTGCCCTGAATGGTTATGTTCTCCCCTTCTTCCGGCATCTGCTCCTTCCAGGCTTGGGAGGGTGGCCGGATCAAACCGGCCTCCTTCGCCGCCATTCCTAATGCCAGAAGCAGGATCAAACATACGCCCGCCCAAACCAGGGGACGTCTCATCATGTTCTTCCTCCTCTCAGCTCTGGGACTGGGTCTCCTGAACCTCCTGAGCGCTCTCAGAGAGCCCCTGTCCTTCTCCTTCTGAGTCCGGCGCCGTCTCCGGGGATGCGTTGGATTCCATCTCCGAACTGCCGGATCCCTGAATGACGGCGCGGTTCATGGCAAAAGTCTGATCCAGGTCCACCTGGTCCCTGAAGGTATCAATAGCTCCGCTGTCAACGACAATGCGAACCCCCTGTATATCGTCACATGTATCGCAGATTGAATTGACGATGGCATACAAAGCCGCCTCCGCCGATACCTGGCTCTCCGCAGGCGCCTGGTTTGCCGCCTCCGAAAAATACACGGTGCAGATTCCATCCTGAATATGAATGTTCTCAATCTCCGTGTTCTCCGCAAGCACCGGCGACAGCTCCCGGCCCTGAGGTCCCGCAATCAGCTGTTCCACCACGACTCTGCTTAAAATCATATTGCTGGAATAGTGGATGCTGCGCATCTCACGCTTAAGCTCCTGTCCGTCCTTCCGGGCAAAATACAGGGAAAGGGACGCATCCTGGTAGGAATTGATTCCTCCCTCCCTGGTATCAATGAAGGAATCCCCGTCCATCCCCGGCACCGGCTGACCATCCAGATCTGTAAGCTGCTCTCCCTCCACGGTAATCATGACTTTTATGACCCCCGGCACCTGTACAAAGGTTTTTACCGCTGCCGCTCTTAAAAGAACCTCTTCCGTGTTTGTCAGATCATAATATTCTGATGAGAAGTCGACTCTGAGAGCGTCAATTCCTCTCTGATACCCCTGAATTTTCACATCTCCCGTCAGAGCGCTGCTCACTCCGGCGGGCGGTTCCTGAAGCTGCTGCTGGAGCTCCTCCATAATTCCGTCAAAGGTCTCCGAGACAGGTACGTATGAGCTCTCTACCAGCTTCGTTTCCTCCATATTGACATAATAAATGGTATATTCATCCTCATTTTCCTCCTCCTGCTGACTGCACCCCGCCAGGGCCAGAATACAGCAGACAAGAATCAGAAAAAGGCTCCATCCCTTTTTCAAAAAATGCCTCCGTTTCCTCCTTAGGTTTTAGGTTCCTTACGGTACATATTTCAGCGGGATCCGAACCGTAAAGGTGGTTCCTTCCCCTTCCTTACTGTATACCTTAATGGCTCCGTGATGCATCAAAACAGCGCTCCGGGTAATGGCAAGCCCCAGGCCCGTTCCGCCGATCTCCCTGGAATGGGATTTGTCCACACGGTAAAACCGTTCAAAAATATGTTCCTGGGCTTCCTCCGGGATTCCCATCCCTGAATCTTCCACCTTCACATAGAAATATTTGCTGTCCACATTCAGGGATACGTGAACCCAGCCGTCTTCTTTATTGTATTTGATTCCGTTCTCTACCAGGTTGGACAGAGCCAGCGTCAGCTTCGTCTCGTCCACCTCAGCCAGAATGGGCTTGAAGCTCTCCAGCACAAGTTCTATGTTGTGCTTGGCGGCAATGGGCCGCAGCCGTTTCAGGATCAACTCAATAAGCTGGTTAATGTTCGTTTCCTGAATATTTATATCGGAAGATTTCTTATCCATCTTTACCAGAGACAAAAGATCTGAGATGATCTTGTTTTCCCGGTCAATCTCCTCCGCAATATCGCTCATGAACTCTTTGTAAAGCTCTACCGGAACATCCTCCTGGGCCAGCAGGGAATCTGCCAGCACTTTCATGGAGGTGATGGGTGTCTTCAGCTCATGGGAGACGTTGGAGACAAATTCCTGGCGGGAATCCTCCTGAATCTTCATCCGCTTCAGCATTCGGTTGTAAGCTTCAGCCAAGAGCTGGGTCTCCGTGTAATCCGGTATGGAAATCTCCTGCTCAATGACACCGCCCCGGACTTCCTCCAAGGACTTTGTAATCTTTCCGAAGGGCTTGGTGAGCATGCGTGCCACGTAAAAAGCCAGCAGACACACCAAAACGGACATACCGATCTGAAGGATCAGAACGGTGCTCCCCAGAGATTCTTTTCCGCTGTCCACATCCACAGTAGGAACGCTGATAATGACAACCCCTTCCGTCTCATTGGTGTCCCGGTTCGGAATCGGGATGGTCATCTCAAGGAACTGGTATTCCTGATTGTAATTTACAGAGTCGCTGCCCAGAAAGCTCTGAAGCACCTCCTTGGAGATGATCACCTTGTCCTCGTCGATCCCAAAGGTATCCAGAATGATGCGGAAATTACTGTTTACAATAATAACCCTTCCGCCGTATATAGCGGCAAGCTGCGTTATCTCCGTGTCGATCATGCTGGAGGGCTCTCCGTGTACATAGGATGTCTCGCTGATCTGCTCAATGATCTGCTGGCACTGGCTTTCCAGCATAACTCCCTTCTGGCCTACAGCCAGATTTTCGTAGTTCTCCAGGATTACGTACTTCATCAGGGAAAGAGGGATCATTCCAACCAGAATAAAAATCACAAAGATACGGGCCTGGAGACTCTTAATATATTTAACCGCTTTTACCTTAATGCTGGAAATAATAACCCACTCCCCACTTCGTATGTACATACTTGGGCTCGCTGGGATTGGTCTCAATCTTCTCCCGGAGCCTTCTGATGTGGACATCTACGGTGCGCACGTCTCCCGGATACTCATAGCCCCAGACAATATTCAGAAGATTTTCTCTGCTGTATACCTTATTGGGGTTGAAGACCAGAAGCTCCAGCACATCAAACTCCTTGGCAGTCAGGTTCACTTCCTTTCCAGCCACTTTCACTCTGCGCCCTTCACAGTCCAGCACCAGATCTCCCACTTCCACGATCCGTCCTTTCTGCTCCGTAGGCTGCTTCTGGGAGGTACGCCGGATGATGGCCTTCAGCCTGGCCTTAACCTCAAGGATGTTAAAAGGCTTGGTGATATAATCGTCCGCCCCGTATTCCAGTCCCAGAATCTTGTCCATGTCGTCCCCCTTGGCCGTCAGCATGACAATGGGCACGTCCGAAAACTCCCGGATCTGCTGGCAGACCTCCAGACCATCCAGCTTCGGAAGCATCAGGTCAAGAAGAATGATATCATAATTCTTTTCCCTGGCCATCCGTACGGCTTCTTCTCCGTCGTAAGCGCAGTCCACCTCCATGTCATCCTGTTCAAGACTGAAACGGATTCCCTTAACGATTAACTTCTCATCATCGACAACTAATACCTTTTTTCCCATATCTCTGCTCCTTTATACCGTAATCTGATCCTTTATTTTTGAAAATACGGCATCCTTTATTCCTGAAACCTGCAATATATCTTCAATGGCCGAAAAGGGCCCTTTCTCTGTGCGGTACTGCAAAATGGCGTCAGCTTTCGCCTCCCCGATACCCGGAAGCGTCATCAAAAGCTCTCTGTCTGCAGTGTTCAGATTGACCTTGGCCTGTTCCTGGCCGCTCCCGCCATTCTGTGTTCCTGCCATCCCGGCTGTCTGGCCGGATTCTTCCATCTGTCTTGTCTCTTCCTCTGAATAAATGTAAAGCTTCTGACCGTCTGTCACCTGTTCTGCCTGATTCAGCCACTCCCGGTCTGCGTTCTCGGCAAACCCTCCCGCTTCTGCCACAGCCTCATAGACTCTTGTTCCCGGGGCAAGCCGGTAAACTCCCGGAGCCCCCACCGCACCGCACACATACACATAATACGGCTCCGCAGCCTGGGTCTCCCGGATATCCTCTGTCTCCTGAGAAGAAGAATCCCTCTCCTGTACAAAGGCGCTCTCCGTTCCCGCAGAGATCTCGTAAACCGGTTCTTTCCCGCATCCCATTAAAAAAGCCACAGCAAACAATGCCGGCACCGCCAGCCGTCCTATTTTTCTCATACTGTTTTCTGCACCTGCAGGCCCATCAAAGCCTTATCCCCTGTGCATTCTTCTATTTTAACGAGAAATACGGGAACTTGCAACCTATTTTTTCATAGTTCAGCCGTCATAGTTCAGTTAAAAGCGCTGCAGGATTCTCTTTACATTTTGAAAATCACGATTCCCACAATAGATACTGCCATTCCCAGTACCCGCCGCCACTCAAAAGGCTGTTTTTCCACGCCAAACATTCCAAACAGCTCTATGACATAGGCAACGATGAGCTGTGCAATCACGATCAGCATAGCCGCCCTGGCAGGCCCCAGGGCATCCATACTCTTTACCACGGTAATGGTAATCAAAGCCCCCAGCACACCGGAAAACAGCATGTATTTTGGATCTACCTCTGTCAGTCCGGCAAAACTGGTTCTGTCTGTCACGGCCCAGGCCGCCAGACATACCAGCAGAGCCGTAAACTGCACAAAAGCAGACGATACCCAAAGGCTCGTCTGCTTTGTCACCTCAGTATTAAAAACTCCCTGTACACTCATAAGGGTTCCTGACAATAAAGCAATTAAAATTCCCAGCATAACAGCACCTCTCCTGCAATCTCTTAAGGCATTGCCGTAACAGCGCCTTAAGGTTTTCTTTTTCATTAAGAGTATGCAGTTTTCCCAAAATTATACAGGTTCTTAGGGAAAGGATGATTGAATCCGTCTCTTCTCAGAAGGATGCTTCCAGCCGGCGCACCATCTCATCCACGTCTTCTTTGGAGATCACCAGCGGGGGCAGGAAGCGGAGAACGTTTCCTCCGGCGCTTAATACAATCAGGCCGTTGTCCAGAGCTTTTCGCAGGATGTCTCCCACAAGCCTTCCTTCCACCTCAACTCCCTGCATCAGCCCCATGCCCCGGCGCTCCTTCAGAAAGTCATACTTCTCTATAAGCTCCTCCAGCTTTTGCTCCAGATAAGGCGCTGTGTCTTTTACATGGGAAAGAATGCCCTGTTTCTCAAAAATGTCAAACACTGCGGACACTGCGGCACAGGCCAGGGGATTTCCTCCGTATGTGGTGCCGTGGTCTCCAGGCACCAAAGAAGCGCAGGCTGCTTTTTCGTTCAGGACAAAGGCTCCCACAGGGACACCGCAGCCCAGGGCTTTGGCACAAGTCATAATATCCGGCTTTACACCGTACTGCTGCCATGCGAACCAGCTCCCGGTCCGTCCCATGCCGCACTGAATCTCATCCAGAATCAGAAGGATGTCCTTCTCCTGGCAGATTTTCTTTATTCCCTCCAGAAATTCGGGCTTGGCCGGGAAAATTCCGCCCTCCCCCTGCACGGTCTCCAAAATAATGGCGCAGGTATTTTCTGTCACCTGTGCTTTCACACTCTCCAGGTCATTAAAGCTGGCAAAGCGGACGCCTCCCATAAGGGGGCGGAAGGGCTCCTGATAATGGTCGTTTCCAGTGACAGACAATGCCCCAATGCTTCTCCCATGAAAAGAATGCTCCATGGCAATAATCTCATGTCCCGTTCTTCCGTCTCTCAGAAAAGCATATTTTCTGGCTGCCTTGATCGCCCCTTCTATGGCCTCCGCCCCGCTGTTTGTAAAGAAAACCCGGCTCATACCACTGGCTTTTATGAGCTTTTCTGCCGCTTTGGCCAGGGGAACGGAATAATACAGGTTGGAGGTATGCAGGATTTTGGAAATCTGGTTCTGAAGAGCCTCCTGATACTCAGGCTCCCCATAGCCCAGGGCGCACACGCCTATCCCGGCGCCAAAGTCCAGATATTCTTTTCCCTCTACGTCCTCCAGCCAGACTCCCCTTCCTTTTTCCAGTACCACCGGGAACCGGTTATATGTATGCAGAAGCACCTGCTCTGCCTGTTCTATATAGGAACTGTTTTTCATTTACTCTCTCCTTTCCCCGTGGGCTGCCGCTGCGGGAATTATTTTTCTTCCTGATAGAATCGTTCCTCCTGATCCCCGATAATGGCAGTTCCGATTCCTTTATTAGTAAAGAACTCCAGGAGCAGACAGTGTTCGATCCTTCCATCCAGAATGTGGACTCTGGATACCCCGGCCTCGATGGCATCTATGCAGTTCTGCAGCTTGGGCAGCATACCGCCGCTGGCTCCACCGCTTTTTAAAAATTCCTTTGCCTCGGGGACAGACAGCTCGCTGATCAGTGAGGATTTGTCCAGGGGATCCCGATAAACCCC
Organism: Candidatus Choladousia intestinigallinarum; assembly: GCA_018712605.1. Classification (GTDB taxonomy): domain Bacteria; phylum Bacillota; class Clostridia; order Lachnospirales; family Lachnospiraceae; genus Choladousia; species Choladousia intestinigallinarum. Next base: position 24,850 of record DVGR01000082.1, on the reverse strand, counting down.
TTCTATATCCGTGAGGAAAGCCAGCTTTGCCGCCTTCACCGCCTTAGCGATCGCGCAGGCCGCATCATCGGCATTGATATTATAGGAATGGTATTCATCGTCGGACCCCACCGGGCAGATTACCGGAATGAAGTCATTTTCCAAAAGAGTGTTCAGCAGGGAGGTGTCTACTTCCTTTACCTCTCCTACAAAGCCGATATCCTCGCCTGCCGCCAGCTTCTTCTCCACCCGCAGTACCGTTCCGTCCTTACCGCTGATACCTACAGCTTTCAGTCCCACCTTCTCCATCATGGAGACAAGTCCCTTGTTGATTTTATTCAGAACCATCTCTGCCACTTCCATGGTCTGCTGATCCGTCACCCGCAAGCCGTTGACAAACTTCGTCTCCAATCCCAGCCTGTGAATCCACTTGGTTACGTCTTTCCCGCCCCCGTGAACGATAATGGGCCTGAAGCCTACCAGCTTCAAAAGAGCCACGTCACGGATCACGCTCTTTTTCAGCTCATGCTCCACCATGGCGCTTCCCCCATATTTCACAACGATTGTCTTTCCATGAAAACGACGGATATAAGGAAGGGCTTCAATCAGCACATTGGCTTTCTGAAGCCATAATTCCATTGTTGGTTCCATCCTGCTTCACCTTCTCTTTCTTTCAGATTGTCTCTGTTGCCTCGCTCCTGTCAGGAACGGTAATCCGCATTGATTTTTACATAATCATAAGTCAGGTCGCAGCCCCAGGCCGTAGCCGATGCTTCTCCCATCTTGATGTCCGCCACAGCCGTCACCTCTTTTTCAGAGAGGATCCTGGTGGCCTCTTCCTCACTGTACCCGGTGGAAACACCGTTCTCTATAATCTTAATCCTGCCGGCCGCACTCTCAAAATACAGATCCACCTTCTCTGGATCAAACTGCGCCCCGGAATAGCCCATGGCGCAGAGGATCCTTCCCCAGTTGGCGTCATGGCCGAAAATAGCCGCCTTCGTAAGATTGGAGGTAATGATGGACTTACTCAGCGTCACTGCCTGCTCTTTCGTGGCTGCCTGAATCACCTTTACCTCAAAGAGGGCTGTGGCCCCCTCCCCGTCCCCGGCAATCTGCTTGGCCAGATACGTATTGACCTCATTCAGCGCCTCGAGAAAAGCATCATAGTCCTCTCCCGGGCCGGTGATCATAGGATTCCCCGCCATGCCATTCGCCAGAAGAAGCACCGTATCATTGGTGGAAGTGTCTCCGTCCACCGAAACCATGTTGTATGTATCAGCCACACTGGCGCTCAATGCCTTCTGGAGCATTTCCTTGGAGATGCATGCATCTGTAGTGACAAATCCCAGCATAGTACACATATTAGGGTGAATCATGCCGGATCCCTTGCACATCCCTCCCAGAGTTACGGTTTTCCCGCCGATCTCAATACTGACCGCAATCTCTTTCTTTACCGTGTCAGTGGTCATGATCGCCTCCGCCGCCAGTGCACCTGCTTCCCGGCTCTCTGAGAGCAAGGGCGCCATTGTCTCAATTCCTTTTTTTATCTTCTCAATGGGGATCTGGGCGCCGATCACTCCCGTAGACGCCACCAGCACCTGGCTGGGGGAAAGTTCCAGGACTTCGGCTGCCTTTTGGGCCGTCTCCCTGCAGTACCCATATCCCTCTTCTCCCGTGCAGGCGTTGGCCACGCCGCTGTTTACCACCACGGCCTGAACCGTGCCGCCGCCATAGACTACTTCCTGGTCCCACTTTACGGGAGCTGCCTTGACCAGATTCTTGGTGAAGGTACCTGCCGCCTGACAAGGTTTCCGGCTGCAGATCATGGCCATATCCTTTTTATCTTTCTTAATTCCCGCCGCGATACCTGCCGCCAGGAACCCACAGGGCGCTGTTACGCCTCCTTCTACGCTTTTCAATCTTCTCTCCTCCTTTATGGAAACATGGGAGCCTGCATCAGGCCTGTTCTCTCATCTAAGCCAAACATGAGATTCATATTCTGTACAGCCTGGCCTGCCGCTCCCTTTACCAGATTATCCATTGCACCCATGACGATCACCCGGTTTGTCCTGGGATCCAGTTTCACATTCACATCCACAAAATTGCTTCCCTCCACCCATTTTGTCTGGGGGCAGACTCCTTCTGGAAGAAAACGTACAAAAAACTCCGGATCGTAATACTCCCTGTAGATTTTGCGGAGGGTCTCCTCCGAAACTTTTTCTTTCAGTGATGCATAAGCGGTCACCAGAATTCCCCGGTTCATGGGAACCAGATGGGGCGTGAAAGTCAAGGTCACCGGCTGCCCCGCCGCATAGCTTAACTGTTCTTCAATCTCTGGGGTGTGACGGTGGGCGGCCACTCCATAAGCTTTCATATTCTCGTTCACCTCACAGAACAGATTGTCTGTCTTGGCACCCCTGCCCGCTCCCGAGGTCCCTGACTTGGCGTCGATAATCACGGTAGCCGGATCCACCAGTCCTTCCTTCAGAAGGGGATACAGGGAAAGTATGCTGCAGGTAGGATAGCATCCAGGGTTGGCCGTCAGCCTGGCCTTCTTTACCTGATCTCTGTTGATCTCACACAGACCGTAAACCGCCTCGGAAAGGTACTGGGGAGACGCATGCTTTATCTTATACCAATCTTCGTATATTTTTACATCCTTCAGCCTGAAATCCGCGCTCAGGTCAATTACCTTCGTCTTCTTTAATATGTCTTCCTGGAGCAGAGAGGCACACAGCCCCTGGGGGGTAGCGGTAAAAATCACATCTGCCTGATCCGCCAGCTCCTCCATATTATCATCCAGGCATTCTGCCTCTACAATCTGAAACATATTCTGATAAACGGAGGCATACGGTTCCCCTACATAGCTTCTGGACCCGTACCAGACAATCTCCGCCTCTCTGTGTCCCAGCAGAAGCCGTACCAATTCCCCTCCCGCATATCCGGTAGCTCCGATGATTCCCGCCCTTATCATGGGTTTTCCCTCCCTGTGCTTTTAAAATATTTCCCTAATCATATACCAAGGTTTCTGAGAAGTAAAGAGTTTTTTGATTTTTCTGTATTTTTATTCAGTATTCATGAATATTATTCGCAGCAATTTACATTTATGTTACTGTTCACTCGTATCTCGTAAACAGTAACAGTCGCAGGCTCATTTAAAGTTTTGCTTCGCAAAAGGAGCCTGCTCACACCTGAATCACGTTCTTACGCAGCCCGACAGCGAGTGTCGGGCCGCTGTGTGAACAGTAACACATTTATATACTTCCGGCCACAATCTTGAAAAATACGCTTGCATATTTATGACAAGTGCGCTATAGTATCGGAAGGAAATCCCCTGCATTTGCGAATGAGAGGATAAAATACAGACTTTGGGAGGAATTAAATCTATGAAAGAAAAAGTTGTTCTGGCTTATTCAGGAGGACTGGACACCACAGCCATCATTCCTTGGCTGAAAGAGCATTTTGGCTATGAAGTAATCTGCTGCTGCGTTGACTGCGGCCAGGGTAACGAGCTGGATGGTCTGGATGAGAGAGCGAAGCTTTCCGGCGCCTCCAAATTATATATTGAAAATATCATTGACGATTTCTCTGAAAATTACATTATGCCCTGCGTAAAAGCCGGCGCTGTATATGAGAACAAATACCTTCTGGGAACCTCTATGGCCCGCCCCGCCATCGCCAAAAAGCTGGTGGAGATCGCCCGCAAGGAGGGCGCTTCCGCCATCTGCCACGGCGCTACTGGAAAGGGAAACGACCAGATCCGTTTTGAGCTGAGCATCAAGGCTCTGGCCCCGGATCTGAAAGTGATCGCTCCCTGGCGTATGACGGATGTATGGACCATGCAGTCCCGCGAGGACGAGATCGAATACTGCAAGCAGCACGGCATTGATCTTCCTTTCTCCACAGACAGCAGCTACAGCCGTGACCGTAATCTGTGGCATATCAGCCATGAGGGACTTGAGCTGGAGGATCCCGCCAACGAGCCGAATTACGATCACCTTCTGGTGCTGGGCGTTACCCCTGAGAAAGCTCCTGATGAGGGCGAATACGTGACCATGACCTTTGAGGCAGGCGTTCCGAAGTCCATCAATGGAAAAGAAATGAAGGTTTCTGATATTATCAAAGAACTGAACCGCCTGGGCGGCAAGCACGGCATCGGTATCGTGGATATCGTGGAGAACCGGGTCGTAGGAATGAAATCTAGAGGCGTTTATGAGACGCCGGGCGGAACCATTCTCATGGAGGCTCACCAGCAGTTGGAGGAGCTGGTACTTGACCGTGCCACTCTGGAGACAAAGAAAGATCTGGGCAACAAATTCGCCCAGGTGGTCTATGAAGGAAAATGGTTCACACCTCTGCGTGAAGCCATTCAGGCATTTGTGGACGTGACACAGGAATATGTAACCGGAGAAGTAAAGTTTAAACTTTATAAAGGAAACATCATCAAAGCGGGAACCACCTCTCCCTACAGCCTGTACAGCGAATCTCTGGCAAGCTTCACCACGGGAGACCTGTATGACCATCACGATGCCGACGGCTTCATCACTCTCTTTGGCCTTCCCTTAAAGGTTCGTGCCATGAAGATGGCGGAGCTTTCCAAAAATAAAGAAAACTAATTTTTTCAAAAAATCAGGGGCTTTTTCAAAGCCCCTGATTCTATATATTCTCTGCGGACTCTTCCAGGCCATACGCTGCCAGAAAACTTCCTTTCGGCGCAGCCAGCGCATCCGTAAAATAAAATATCCTGCCGTCCGCCTCCGCACGGTAACTTTCTCTCTCGTTTCCGAAGAAATCCTCTGTATGTCCGATGAGCTGCCCCTTCTGTATTTTCTCATCCGCTTTCACCGCCGGATACCACAGCCCCTGTTCTCTTGCATCCAGATAAATCGTCTTTCTGTATATCCGCTGACGCTCTGTTTTTTTCTTTTCGCCAAACTGCCCCATCTTCAAATGCTGGAGCAAAAGTTTGATATTTCTGTAATAGAGATCTACCCATTCCGGCTCGCAGCTATGGGAATGCCCGATCTCGGCTAAAAGCCCAGGCACATCGTAATTGCGGGCTGCATAGCTGTATTGTCCTTTTTCAGCCGTTGACTCAACCAGGTAGGGCACATCCAGCGATTTTGCCGCCTCCAAAGAGGCCTCCATAACCTTCGGGGCATCCGGGTAAAAGACAAGAGGCGTCATGATTTCCGTATTAGAGCCGCTGTGAAAATCAAAAATAAAATCCACTTTGGGAAACAGCTCTTCCATAAAATACCATGCGATTTTTTCCCCGATGGTGCCGTCCGCCCTTCCCGGATAATCCCGATTCAGATTGTATCCGTCCTCCGGTATAATTTCCACCGTACGAGCCCAGAAGCCGCTGGTGTTTACGCAGTGCATCAGTATAATATTTCCTTCAATCTTCTGTGGATCAATTTCTGAAGCCATACGGATCACGGCAGCCACTCCCGGGTATTCCCCGGCATGGATTCCCGCTGTCACCAGCAGCGTTTTTCCCGGTTTCTGCCCGCAGATTAAGGTCGCCGGTATTTGGTAGCCTTTCACTGCAGGTTCAAGAAGAATCCGTTTTTTCTCTCCCCTGTTCATTGCCTGTCCACAGATATTCCACATAATTCCTGTCCTCACATTCTTGTTTACAGCGTTCAAACTCCCTGCAGCATGTGACAAGCCGCCTCATGCCCTTCTGAAATTTTCTTAAGTATCGGCCGTTCCTTTTTACAGATCTCTCTGCATTGGCTGCACCGGTTTTGAAACGGGCATCCCGGGGGCGTATTCAGCGAACTGGGTGCTTCACTCTCGATACTCTCGTTTTTCTTTGTAAAATCCATTTTTGTGGAAAAGATCGCTCCCAGAAGCGCCTGGGTATACGGATGCCGGGCATTTGTCCCAACTTCACTCCCAGGCAGAACCTCTACAACATTGCCAAGATACATAACTGCCACCTGATGGGCCAGGGATTGCACTAAAGCTACGTCATGACAGATAAAGACATAGGAGATTCCTTTTTCCCTCTGCAGTCTTACAAGCAGTTCAATGATGCGGTCCTGTACAGACACATCCAGGGCGCTGGTGGCCTCATCACAGACAATAATCTTCGGTTCCAGAGCTAAAGCTCTGGCAATTCCCACTCTCTGCCGCTGCCCTCCGCTCATGCTGTGGGGAAAACGGTAAATGTAATCCTCCGGGAGTTCAACAAGCCTTAGCAGCTCTCTGGCTTTGTCTTCCTTTTGAGAACGCTTAATAAGCCCAAAGTTCATCAGAGGTTCTGTGACGATATCCATCACTTTCATCTTAGGATGAAAGGCTGTTCCCGGATCCTGGAATACCATCTGAATCTCCGGGCGCATCCTGCGCAGCTTTTCTCCCTTCAGTTTTGTGATGTCCTGCCCCTCATAAATCATTTTCCCTTCTGTAGGCTTAAGTGCGTTTACGATCATTTTTACAAATGTTGACTTCCCGCAGCCGCTCTCCCCCACGATTCCCAAGGTCTTCCCCTGATAAACTGCCAGGTTGATATCATTGCAGGCAATCAGTGTGCGGCCCTCGGATGCCGGGAACTTTTTCGTAATATGTTCCGCTTTGAGTATGATTTTATCAGACATATCTCTTACCCTCCAGCTCTGGAACCGCCGCCAGCAGATTCTTAGTGTAATCACTGGCCGGATGCTTTATTACGCTGTCACGTGTTCCGGCATCCACGATTTTTCCATTCTTCATGACAAGCAGTTGATCAGCCATATAGGCAGCCACTCCGATATTGTGGGTCACAATAATCATAGATGTACCGTACTGTTCCCGCAGCTCCATAAACTGGCGGACAATCTGCGCCTGTGTCGTCACATCCAGGGCGCTGGTGGGCTCATCGGCAAGCAGAAGTTTCGGCTGGAAAGTCATGGCCATGGCAATGCCCACACGCTGGCGCATTCCTCCGGAAAGCTGAAAAGGATAGCTTTTCATAATATTATCGCTGTGCGGAAGATTCATCCTAGTAAGCATATCGGCAGCCTTCGCCCACGCCTCCTTTTTGGGCATCTTCTGATGGGTGCGGATATATTCCACGAACTGGTCCCCGATTCTGCGGATTGGATTGATCATTGCCCCTGAATCCTGAAAAATCATTGAAATTTCTGAACCCCGCAGTTCCTTCCATTGTTCTTTATTCAGGTTCAGCAGCGAATTTCCCCGAAACAAAATGTCTCCTTGTTCCACTCTGCCGTTTCCAGGCAGCAGTCCCAAAACCGACCGTATAACCGTTGTCTTGCCGCTTCCGCTCTCTCCTACGATGCTGACGATTTGCCCCTCTTTCATATCCAGGTTGAAATTTTCCACGGAAGGGAGTGCATTCTTCCCGTAACTCACCGTAATATTTTTCATATTTAATAGGTCCATGCGTATCCTCCTCAGTCATCGCATCTAGGATCCAGCACATCTCTCAAACTGTCGCCAAGCAGGTTAAAGACCGCAACCACAATCAAAATCGCAAGTCCCGGAAAAATCATAACCCAGGGAGCATTCTGCATATAGGAACGCCCCTCGCTCAGCATCAGCCCCCACTCTGGTATCGGCGGTCTGGCTCCGAACCCCAGAAAGGAGAGGCCTGCCAACTCCAGCATCATACCGCCGATATCCGTTGAAGCCGTCACGATCAGCGTAGGTATCACACTGGGAAGCATATAGCGGAACAAAATATGGGGATTTGTCGATCCTGTTACCCGGGCCGCCTCCACATAATCATCGCCTTTCATCTTTAACACCAGGCTTCGTGCCATACGTGCATATTTTGTCCAGCTCACAAGAGCGATGGCAATGACCGCATTGGAAATGCTGGCTCCCAGAATACCTGCCACGGCGATTGCCAGCACCATACCAGGAAAGGCTACCATCATATCTGCAAGGCGCATAAGAACTGAATCAATCCATCCTCCAAAATAACCAGCGATAATACCGAGCAGGCTTCCCACCGCAAAGATGATGCCTACCAGGGCGAAGGCGGCTGGAAGGGAGGCTCTCGTTCCGTAAATCACTCTTGAAAACATGTCCCGCCCCAGTTTGTCCGTCCCAAACAGATGCTCTCGGCTGGGAGACTTTAATGCATTGGTCAGCAAAGCTTCACTTGGATCGTGCGTAGCGATCTGCGGCGCAAATACAGCTATGAGTATAATCCCAACCGCAAGGATCAGATATATCGTAAACATTTTATTTTTCATAAAAATATTTTGCTTTTTCTGCATGGGCTACCTCTTCTCTCTGATCCGTGGGTCAAGAAACTCATAAGAAATATCCACAATCAGATTGACTACCATATAAATCAGCGCAATCCAAAGAACAAATCCCTGTACCAGCGGATAATCCATGGCAGTGATAGCGGTGACCGCTAAATTTCCCAACCCCTGATAAGAGAAAATCACTTCAACCACTGCTGTGCCGCCCAGCAGAGATCCCAGTGACAAGCCAAGCATGGTCACAAGAGGCAAAAGTGCATTGGGAAATACATGTCTCCACAAGATCGTCCTCTCACTTATCCCCCTGGCTCTGGCACCCGTCACATAATCCTGGTTCAATTCTTCCAGAACGGCAGTCCGCACCTGTCTTGTATATTTTGCTGTCATGGAAAATGCCAGCGTCAGCGCCGGAAGAATCAGCTTCTGAATACCGCCTCCAGCGGCTACCACAGGTACCAGCCGCAGCTTCAGGGCAATAACGTACAGGAGCAGCAGTCCCACCCAAAAGTTCGGCATGGAAACCCCAAGGAAACTAAATCCCCGCACAATATAGTCTATAGGCCTGGATTTGCAGACTGCGGACAGCATCCCCAACGGAACGGATATAACCAGCATAATTGCCAGGGATAACAGGGAAAGCTGAAGCGTCGGCAGAAGGCGGGACAGCAGCAGTTCCGTCACTGGCTTGTGCATGGAAAAGGAATTCCCGAAATTTCCGTGCAGGCAGTTCCACAGCCATGTACCGTATTGTTCTATAAAAATTCTGTTCAGTCCAAGTTCCTCTCTCGTCTCGTTGATCACTTCTTCAGAGGGCATCATACCCGTACTGGAATACATGGAAGTAACCGGGTCTCCCGGAGAGATAAAAATAAGTAAAAATGAAAGAAAACTAATTCCAATCAATACGATTAAAATTTGAAGAAATCGTTTTCCAAGTTTTTTTATATTCATTACTCTTCCTCAAATGCGCTTTTGCTGATTATTCTGCCGGCTTAATATCCGTGTTCAGCCAATAATAGTCGAATGCCGGGATCTCAGCCCCTGTCACCTTAGAAGCATTGCTGATCATGGTTGAATTGTAATAACCGTGTACCAGCACCGCGCAGTCATTGATCAGCACCTGCTCCATCTGAACAACCAGTTCATCTCTCTCTTCCTGATCCAGGGAAGCGGTGAACTGATCGTACAGCTCGTTGAATTCTTCACTGTCATAGCCGCAGTAGTTTGCAGCGTCCGTATTATCGCTTGAGAAGAAGTTTTCTCCCCCGTCTCCGTACCAATTCAGAAGGTATGCTGTGGGGTCACCGGTTCCCACTGTGATCCAGTTGGAGTTTGTAAGATCATAATCTCCCTCCTGCATCTGCATCCACAGGGTATCGCTGTCCAGAACATTCACCGTACAGCCAATTCCCACAACTGCAAGCTGGGACTGAATCGCCTCCGCAAAGTCGCTGAGGCAGCGGTTCTTATATGTATCAAACTGGAGATTAATATTCTGTCCGTCTAATTCACGGATTCCATCTCCGTCCGTATCTACGATTCCGTTCTCATCCAGAAGAGCCGCAGCCGCTTCCGCATCATAAGCATAGGGATTCTCCAGTTCCTCATCCGGATAGCTCAGTGTGGACGGAAGAACGGCTGGTCCGTAGGTGTACATGCCTCCTGTAGTCACATCGCACAGGGTCTGTCCATCGACAGCCATAAACACCGCCTGGCGAAGGGCATCGTTTGCCAGAATACCGTTAAAATTCACAAGGGCAAAACCGCTGCGCACACCATTTTTTCTGGAAACATAGAAGGAACTGTCTGCCTCCAGGTTCTGCAGATCGCTGATGGTCGTCACATTCTCTGTCAGATCAATATCGCCGCTCTGGAGCGCCATTGCCTTTGTGGTATCGTCTTCAATAAAGATAACGGAAATACTGTCGTACGGAACCTCTCCATCCCAGTAATTTTCATTTTTGACAATCTCACCGCTCTTGCTGAGTTCGTCAAAGGAGGACAGGACATAGGGTCCGGTACCAATCACGGTTGTATTGTAGCCGCCTGGATGCGCTTCGTCCGTCGTATCTCCTTCCACATCGATGACCGTGTAGAAAGGAAAACAAAGAGGTCCCCTCAAATCCGCATAAGGGACATTCGTCACGATAGTCACTGTATTTGCCTCATTATCAGCCTCAATACTAGCCATGTCTATATACTGTCTCGGCGTGGAACTGTATTCGGTACTCTCGCACACATTAAACAGACGGTTCAGGGAGTCTGCCACAGCCTGGGCGTCGCAGGGATTTCCGTTTGAAAACTGCACGCCGTCACGGATGTGAAAAGTCCATGTCATGTGATCCTCTGAAACTTCATAAGAGTCCGCAAGCCAGGGTTCGATGGTAGCATCGTCATTAAATTTGAACAAGGCCTCCGTGATTCCCCATCTCATCCCCTGCCAGGCGGCATTCTGATACGCTGCCGGATCAAAAGACGTTGAATAAACATAGCATCCGAAGTTAAGATGGGGCCCGTCATCAGCGGACACCGTACTTACCTGGGCGGCTCCCAAAGCCATGGCGGCTGTCAGGCAAACTGCCAGCATTTTCTTTCGTTTCATTTTTCCTCCTTCAAAAACAAAAAATCCTCCGCCGAAAACGAAGGATTGTACACAAAAAAGATGTCAATCGTACAACCAAGTCCTCGTGGTCTGGAGCCCAGCTCCCGTACAGCAATAGGCAGGTCTCCTGACTCATAGTTCCACGCCTTAGCCGCCTTCCCGGTCTCCCAGTGGCATATTGGCAAAAGCTCACTAATTACAGTGACGAGATCGTACAGGATTCTCACCTGTTTCCCTTTTCACCGGATCGATACCATCCGACACCTACTGTTTTCCTTATCCAATTATTATGGTAAGTCTGTTTTATAAATATGATGTTGAGGTCAAAATCCCTGCTTAGGCCTTTTGACCTTGGCATCTAAATATTTATATATCACAAAAACCTCCAAAAATCAATATTAATTCTGGAGAGGCATATCTTAAAAGTAACAGCTCATCAAGTATGACACGGTCTGATTTTTATGCAAGTATAAATCATCCCATGTCATAGCTGATGGCTGTTACTCTTAAATCACTGCCAGAAGAATGAAGTTCAGAATAAAGAGAATCGTAGCAACCCAAAGAATGGGATGGATGCTCTTAGCTTCTTTTCTGCAGATCTTCACGATACAGTAAGAAATAAAGCCAAAGGCGATTCCATAGGATATGCTGTAGCAAAGAGCCATAAACAGGCCGGCGAAGAAAGCCGGAACTGCCTCTGAAAAATCTTCCCACTGAATCTCCTTAAAGGCAGAGGTCATCATAATCCCCACTACTACCAGGGCAGGTGCCGTAGCCGCTGAGGGAATCGCACTTACAAAGGTGGCTAAAAATGCGCTGACTGCAAAGCAGATGGCTACAACCACGCTGGTCAGTCCCGTACGTCCTCCTGCTCCGATCCCTGAAGCGCTCTCCACAAAAGTAGTAGTGTTGGAGGTACCGAATATGGAACCAATGGAGGTTGCAATGGCATCGGCAAACAGAGCCTTATCCATTTTAGACTTAAAGCCTGAACTAGACTCCATCGCTTTCTCGTCTTCCTCGCTGAAGATGCCGCTTCGCCGTCCCGTTCCGATGAAGGTTCCCAGGGTATCAAAGGTATCAGAAATACTGAAAGCGAAAATCGTCACCAATACAAGGGGAAGCTTTGCCATATCGCTGAACAGGGAAGGCAGGCCCTGAGAGGTGAAAATCACGCCAAAGGTTGAGGGAAGTGCCTGGCACGCTTCCGAAAAGCTTACGGAATCACTGGCAGTCGTCACTCCCATGGGAATCCCCAGAAGGGCCGTAATCACGATACCGATCAAAATCGCACCCTTCACATTGCATACAAGAAGCACAATGGTCAGCACAAGCCCAATAAGGAACAGCCAGAAAGCCGGCTGGTTCAAAGCGGCAATGGCCGGAACTCCCGAATCAAAGCTGATAATCCCCACATTGAGCAGACCGATGTAGGCCACAAACACGCCGATACCGCCGCCGATGGCATTCTGCAGGCTGTTGGGAATGGCCTTGATAATAAATTTCCGAACCTTGGTCACCGTGATAATGATATTGAAGACTCCACAGATAAATACCATGGACAGAGCCTGCTGCCAGGTAAAGCCCAGACCGAAGCATACCGTGTATACGAAGAACGCATTCAATCCCATACCGGGAGCCTGGGCGTAGGGTACGTTGGCAAAGAGCCCCATAACCAGAGTTCCGATGATAGACGCAATAATCGTCGCCAGGAAAACAGCTCCCCATTCCATTCCCGACTGGCTGAGTACACTGGGATTTACCGCGATTATGTACGCCATGGTGAAAAAGGTGGTCAGTCCGGCCACGACTTCTGTAGAAAACTTGGTGCCGTTTTCTTTCAGTTTAAAAAATTTCTCCATAATTTTTCTCCTTCCTGATTCAGACAACATGTCATCCAAGGATGCCGGAACCAGAAATCATTTCCGGCATCTGCACCGTGTCTTATTATAAAGAATTTTCTGAAATTTTCAATACCATATTTGGCAATTCTTATTTTTGTCTGATACTTTATTATGATGCAGGATTGTGGGAGTGCGCAGCACGGAACAATCCGTAGGCATCATGGTTGAGGGCTTTTGACCTCAACATCTTATTATTGACATATGCCAAAAACTAGTGTATGCTCCTATTAATTGGCATATGTCATAAACAGAAGGGAGCGATTTTATGCCACGTCCCAGAAAATGCAGGCATGTCTGCCGTCTGCCCGGCGTTCTTGAATTTCTTCCGGCGGGGTGCTCTGCCCCCGGCCCTCCCGTAATCCTGACTGTAGACGAGTATGAAGCTATCCGGCTCATAGACAAAGAAAATTTTTCTCAGGAAGAATGCGGGATCTATATGAAAATCGCAAGAACCACCGTTCAGCAGATCTACACAAGCGCACGGAAAAAGCTGGCCCAAGCTCTGGTCGAGGGACTTCCCCTGAAAATAGAGGGCGGGGATTACCGGCTCTGCGACGGGGCTGAAGAATTCTGCGGCTGCGGCGGCTGCCGCCGTCACAGGGCAAAATGCCAGAATCGAGACAAGGAGGAATGAAAATGAAAGTAGCGGTAACATATGAAAACGGCCAGGTGTTCCAGCACTTTGGCCATACGGAACAGTTTAAAATCTACACCATAGAGGACGGGAAGATCCTTGCTCAGGAAATCACAGATACAAAGGGAAAGGGCCATGGCGCCCTGGCCGGATTTTTAAAAAGCCTTTCTGTGGATACCCTCATCTGCGGCGGTATCGGCGGAGGCGCCAAAACAGCCCTTGCAGAGGTCGGCATTTCCCTCTACGGCGGCGTCCAGGGCAATGCGGATGAGGCTGTCCAGTCTCTTCTGTCCGGCTCTCTGTCTTATAATCCTGACGTGACATGCAGCCACCACGGAGAACATCATGGTGAGCATCACAGCGGTTCCTGCGGACACCACGGCGAGCATGAAGACGGCTCCTGCGGCCATCACGGCTCCTGCGGCGGTCACTGATCTTTACAAATCTTTTTTATCAGGAGGTTTAGAGTATGAACATCACCTGGCAGGCCGAAAATTATAAAGATAACTTTTCTTTTGTCCATCAATACGGAGAGGACGTGCTGGATCTGATCACGGGGGATACAAGCCAGTTTGTAGTGGACTTAGGATGCGGGAACGGAGCTCTGACGCACAAACTTTCCGAGAGAGGATTTCGTGTGCTGGGGATCGACGATTCTTCCGAGATGCTTGCGCTGGCCAAGCGGCAGTATTCGGAGCTAAGTTTTCTTCAGGGAAACGCCCTGAATTTCCAGTTGGAAGAAAAAGCGGACGTGATCTTTTCCAACGCTGTTTTCCATTGGATAGACGCAGACCGCCAGGAAGAAATGCTGCGGAATCTCTTCTGCCAGCTTAAGCCGGGAGGCCAGTTAGTATGTGAGTTTGGCGGAAAAGGATGTGCGGAATTGGTGCACTCCACTCTTGAAGAGCTTTTTTCCGCCAGGGACTTCTCCTATCTGCGTGCTTTCTATTTCCCCAGTATCGGAGAATATACCTCTCTTATGGAATCCTGCGGCTTCAAAGTCACCTATGCGATTCTCTTTGACCGCCCCACTCCCCAGAAAAATGAAAACGGGCTGGAGGAATGGATTCGCATGTTTGACAAAAAACCCTTTGAAGGAATGTCTGAGAGTACCGTAAAAGAAATTCTGACTGAAGCGTCAGAAAAACTGCGCCCGGTTCTTTTCCGGGAAGGCAGATGGTTCATCGACTATGTCAGAATCCGGATCCGGGCTGTAAGGAAGTAATATAAAAGTGCCTCCAAACCGGCAAATTTCCTTGCCTTGGTTTGGAGGTTTTTTAAATATAGGATGGGCAGTCAGCCGCAGTTTACCACAATGATTCTGGAGGGAGACGCCTGGGGTGGAATGCTTCTGGTGGTCCTGGAATAATACACCAAAAGGGTCTGATTCTGTATGCTGCAGGAGAACCTCTGACCGTTTAAGGTCTCTGCCTCTGTCCCCCGCCCCGGCGTTAACTGCAAAGAGCCGTCAGAGGCCGTCAGGTTACTGTCAAAATAATTCAGTGCAATCTCTTCATCCCGATCAAGGCGTGTGACAATGAAAGCCTGATACAGGGGCGGATAAATCAGCGGCACGGGCAGAGATGCATCATAGAAAGCCGCCACCCGCATCCCCGGCCGCAGCCGCCGGTTATCGACAATCCGTGTATCCTGGGAGATCACAAAGTTTACGATTCCCTCTTCCGTGCGAAGGGACATCTGCTGGGTGCAGCAGCCCCGGTCCTGATTCAGCCTCAGGATAATTCCAATCACAGGAACATACGTGGTTCGTCTCATAAAAATCCTTTTTTCTTTATACTATGAGTCTCTGGAATAAGATGTTACAGACTTCCCTTAAGACTTTCTTCCAACGTTTTCACCGCCTCCTGATATCTGGGATCTTCCCTGAAATCTTCAAAGCTTTTCTCCGTCTGGAGCCCCTGCAGAAACATATGCCGCATTTCCTTTGTGGTGGCCGGCCTTCCCTTTTCCATGGTTACCCCCGGAGAAAAGAGGACCGAATTCAGCGGCTCCGCCTCTTTTACAATCTGTTTTACATACTCTTCCAACACATCCAGCGCTTCTTCCTTTTTCCCCAGCCGCATATAAAGCTCCATAAGGATTCCCAGTCCCATGCCGAATCTTCCGCCAAACAGTTTTTCAAATCCATGGCAGATCTTTCCAATCTCCAGCGCCTTTTCCGAATCCGGGGTGATTTTCTCTCCGGTCATCATGATCATATAGTTGTGTGCCTGGGCAAGGACCGTATAAAGTTTTTCCTGCAGCAGCTTCAGAGCTTCCTCTCTCTGTCCCTTTTCCAAATAAATTCTGGTTTTAAGCAGAGTTGTGTCTATTTCTTCCCTGGGAATTTCTTCCAGAAGTTTCTCAGCCTCCAAAAGCTGTCCCTCCTGAAGCTCCAACATCGCCATGTCATGAAGGGCACGATGCCGGTACGATTCATCTCCGCTGCAGCTAAGAAAGCGCAGCAGCTTCTTTCTCTGTTCCTTCCACTCTTCTCTCTTTTTCTGGCTTTCTTCAGGAAACATTATATCAAACAAGGCCAGGATTCCTGACCCATTAAATTTTACAGAAGCGCTCGAAGGATACTGATGCAGCCATTCTTCCAGAAGTCTCTCCGCTTTTTCCCAGCCCTCTTCTCTTCCAGTTTCCACAATCTCCTTTACCTTCCTTGCGATCTCCTGCCGGTCCGGCTCCTCTTCAAACTGAAGCAGGGTGTCCACGGTTGTCCCCAGGGCTCGGGCCAGGGGGCACAGTATGGTAATGTCCGGGCAGGAGTGATTCGTCTCCCACTTGCTGACGGCAGGGGCTGAGACGCCCAGCTCCTGGGCCAACTGCTCTTGGGTGAGCCCCCGTCTTCTTCTTAATAAGGCAATTCGTCCTCCTAAATCAGGTTTCATACTTTCCTCCATGCTGATTATCTGTCTCCTTTTTCTTTCATTATAATCCTTAACCGGTCTCCTAAACAATAGAGAGGCAGTTAACCTGCGGGAAGATTTTCTTAACCCCGAATCATGTTCTTACGCCGCAAACAGCGGGTGTTTGCGTCTACCAGTAAACAGTAAACTTTAGCGTGGCAGGATCTTTTCTTTGACGAAAAAAAGTCCCCGGCAGAGTCATTCATCTCTCCCGGGGGGGCATTCCGCTTTCTTTATTCTGCCTTGGTCTCTTCTGTTTCTTCGGGCTCTGAAGGCGCTCCATGTACTTCCATCACAGTCACAATCACTGACTCTGGATCTGTCATCAAATCTACCTTCTTGTCAGAGGCAATGGGAAGATCACCTACTTTAATGGTATCGCCCACTTTCATAGACGCCACATCAATCTCTATTTTCTCCACTAAAGACTCCGGCAAGGCTCTATAAGACACCTCGTTTAATACCTTTTCCAGTACTCCTTCCTGCACTTTATCATGGTTCAGAAGAACAATCTCCGCTGTGGAATGAACCTTCTCACCTTTTACCAAAGCCTGGAAATCTATTTCCAGAATCTGGCGTTTCAGAGGATTATAATCCACCTCTTTTACCAGCGCTTCCATAGCCGTCCCCTCTATATCCAGGGTTACCTTGCTGCCCTTTCCCCCGGTTTTCAGGAAACGCTCTGCATCCTTCACCGCAATCTGAAGAGGAATGGCTTCTTCCATCTCTTTTCCGAAAATCACGCCGGTAACAAATCCTTCCCGTCTAAGCTTTTTGGCTTTCGTCTTCATGTCTCTCTTTTCAGCTTTTAAAGTATTCATTTATCTTTTCCTCCAATCACTGAGCGCTTAGCGGGCCTGCAAAAGCAGGCTGGTTAAGTGTGTTTCTTTTTACGGTGTCATTATAACGCTCTTTTCTCAAAACGATTCACCAATTTTGCAGAAAAAATCAAACTATTTTTGTGCAGATTTCTTATCGTATGAAATTGGTGGCGACTTTTTCCTCCTTTTTGGGAAGGCCGTATGCCTCTCTTCCCAACCGAATACTTTTAATCAAAAAGCTCATATTTCTGGCAAGCGTTCTCATAATCTGCAGACCTTCCAGATCCTGGGAGGCCTCCTGAGCCGAATTCCCATGAATGCTGTTCCAGTACTGCCCGGAAGCCAGGGGCATCCCGGAGATGGTAAAATACTTGTTCAGCTCATCAAAGGTAGATGAGAGCCCGCCTCTTCTGGCTGAAACCACAGAAGCCCCCACCTTCATAGTCTTGTCAAAATGTGTACTGTAAAATAACCGATCCAGAAACGCAATCAGGGTAGCGTTGGCAGAGGCATAATATACGGGGCTTCCTACCACCAGGCCATCGCATTCCTCAAATTTGGCCGCCGTCTCATTTACCGCATCGTCAAAGACACATTTTCCTGTCTTAAAGCAGGAAGAACAGGCAATACAGCCCCGAACTGGCTTTGTGCCAATCTGTATGATCTCTGTTTCAATGTTCTCCTGCCTGAACACCTTCTCCATTTCGTGAAGGGCCGTGTACGTGCTACCCTCCCGGTGGGGGCTTCCATTAATCAATAATACCTTCATTTGAAATTCCTCCTTTTATTTTTAATATTCTATCCGCAGATAAACACAAACTCCCCGGCGGCGGAGTCCTCCTCACTATATTTATAGCCCAGCCGGTCAAAGTTTTTCAGTTCTTCCAAATTCTCCACCTGGTTTTCCGCCATAAAGCGAACCATCTCTCCCCGGGCCATCTTGGCCAGAGTTCCTTTCTGCTTCACCTTTCCCTCATCTTTTTCTCCAAAAACACAGGTAAGGAATGTCTCATCCGGCCGCAGAAATTTCTCAATACATCTGGAATACTCCTTGGAGGCAAGATTTACCGTCACACAATTCCTGCCCGCGATTTCTTCATAAAGAGCCGTCCCCCAGAAATCATATAAATCCTTTCCTTCCCCAGCCGGAAAGCCTGTGCCCTTTTCCGGCTTTGCCTGCATCTCAAGCCGGTAAGGCACAACGCCGTCGAAGGGTTTCAGAACGCCGTAAAAACCCGAGAGAATCCGCAGATGTTCCTGTATGTACTCCAGAGCCTTGCTCTCAAACACGGCTGGAGCCATATACTGATATTGAATTCCCTCATACGCCAGAATCGCCGGGGTCTGATGCCTGCCTAAATCCATCTGACGGAAACGCTGAAAATTTTCCCGGGCTATTTTATCGCTGCATTTCCAAAGCCGCTTTGCCTCATCCAGATTCAGACTCTCTATCCAGTTTTTCAAAAGTTCCGTTTTTTCCAGAAAAACCGGCTGCCCCGCAGGCGGAAGCAGTTCCCTGTCCACCCGCATCTTCTTGGCAGGCGAAATAATGATTTTCATAAAACTCCTTTCCCGGAATCAGACATTCAGCTCCTGATAGAGCCTCCTGGCATAGCTGTCCGTCATACCGCTTATATAATCCGTAATCATAAGAATTCTCAGATAAAGCTTTTCACTGGGGCTTTTCCCGGACGCTTCGCTGTGATACATGGATTTGTAGAACTCCGATACAGTATCCATAGTTCTGCGCTGAATATAGCTTGCATCCTCCCCTGTATCGTACACAAGAGCCGCCGGAAGGAATTGATCCAGCAGGGCTTCTATCACCCTCCGGCCAAACAGTTCCGCCCGGGTTTTTGCGGAGCTGGTATAAACATATTCCTCGCTGATTTCCGCAAGAGCCAAAAGTATGCTTTCTGAAGGAGTCCCATCAAAAAGTTCCCCCAAGAAACCGCCCTGCATCAGAGCTTCATAATGTTCAAGGAAAGAATCCCCGGCGTCTTTTATCATCTGCTCCTGAAGGTACTGGTTCCATCTCTGTACGGCTGTCAGTTCCGGCTTTCGGTTCTTTTTTCCCACTTCTTCCCGGTACAGTTTCTTCAGTCTCCGCACAGCCTGTTCCAGTCCGTCCTTGTTTTTCTTCTTGCATTCCAATTCCTTTAGATGATGTTCAAACACCTCTAGGATCTGCTGAAGGGCAATCACTTTTTTCACCAGAGCGTCCTCCAGATCCGACGTCCTATAAGCGATATCATCCGCCGCTTCCAGGAGAAACGACAGGGGATGGCGTCTCCCCGCCATTCCTGTCCCCCGGCTTATGGATTCAAAAAGCTGTCTTTCTGCGTAATAATATCCAAACTTTTTGTAAGGAACAGATACATTGCGGCTCAATGTCTCTGAGGAAACGGGATATTTGATCATGGAAGCCAGGACTCCATAAGAAAGATTAAAACCATCCATCCTCCCCATATAAGGCGTTTTCGACAATACCCTTAAAGACTGAGCATTGCCCTCGAAAAAATACAGATCCCCAAGCTGCCACTCTGACAGAAGTTCTGTGACTCTTCTCTCCTTCAAAGCCAGCTCCTTAAGATGTTCCCGAAACCATTCCCGAATCGCATATTCCCCAAAATGGCCAAAGGGAGGATTTCCAATATCATGCACAAGACCTGCGCACAGCAATTTCTCTGAAATTTCCTCTGGAATCTCCTCCCTGCCTTTCCCCAGCGTCTTGGCTTTCTTTACGGTATACTCCCCTAATTTTTTCCCGATGGCCGATACCTCCAGGGAATGTGTCAGCCTGGTCCTCACATAGTCATCCCCCGCAAGGGGAAAGACCTGAGCCTTATCCTGCAGCCTCCTAAAAAACGTGCTGCATATTATAGTCTCATAATCGTTCCTTCCAGAAATCTCTTCCCCATCAGCCGCAGCAAAATGTTCCTGGGAAAGCAGTTCATCCCACCGCATTTTCATACTCAATCCACTCCTTTTTCCTTGCTGCAAACGCTCCATGTGATGAAGCGCATCCGCACACAGCCATTGAACTTTTCTGCAGTGCGGTCATATCTCTTCAGAGAAAAAAGGATTTTATCACTATATGCGTTTTTTGTAAAGGATCAGTCAGTTCTGCCTGCGTACATACATTCTTGACAAGGACGTCTCACCATCTCCCCGAACCATACAGAGGAATTCCCATCCATATCTCTCATAGAATGATGTATGGTCCGTAAGCAGGTACAGAGTGGGGATCCCCTGTTCTTTCATATCTTCACACACGCTCTGCAGCATCCTTCCCGCAATCCCACGGCAGCGATACTCTTTCTCCACATAGACGGCACATACATTGGGTGTCAGATCCTTTCGGTTATGGAAATCATTTTCAATCACCCCCAGCCCGCCCAGGATCTGTTCTTCTTCCATCATAAGGTACCATTGGGGAACCGGTTTTTTACGTTCTGCGCATTCCCAGATGCTTTTTGCATATTCTTCTTGGGGGATCCCCCATTTTTCGTGAAACCACCAGGCCGCTTTACCCGCCAGTTCCTGATGTTCCCGCAGCTTTACAAATTTCATCTTGTCCTAATTCCCTCCGCATTTTCTGTCAATTATACTATTATTCATGTAAAAAGACAAATCCCCCGGACTAATCCGGAGGATCAAAAGACCTTTTTGTTATTATTTCTGATTGTTACAGGATGTCATCCTTCTTCGCAAGGATCGCTTCCACTGCCGCACAAGCCGGACAATCACAATACTTCCCGCCTGCTGCCTGAATCTCTCTTCCATGGGCCGCAACTTTCCTGGCAGCATCCTCACCGCCAAAGACCTTGGCACCTGCCTCCGATTCCGCAAAAGCAATCAAACCTTCCACCGGCATAATATCCGCTTCCAGCTCAGCCATATACTTTCGGGTAACTTCCGACTGGGTGTCTGTTCCCACTGCGTCCAGCCAATTCTGCGCCGCCTCTCTTGCTTCCTTACTGCAAGTCGCAGCATTCATCAGCTCCTTGGATTTCTCAATCACGTAATTTAACGTTTCCTGTGTCATCTTGATCCCTCGCCTCCATAAAAAGTTACAGCAAACTCTGTTTCTGATATAGTCATTTTAACAGATCGCCGATCCATTTTCTACCCTTTATTGTTAAGTATTACTGTCAGGATTCCGAGAACTTTGATCTATGAAACTACTAGGAAAGAAGAGATCTAGAGACTGCATGGAAGTAGAATAATCCCCCAGATTTATGCTCTTATAAGTATACAGTATACACTTTTCTCCTTCAAGGGAGATACTTTAGCAGGTCTTCTAAATGTGACCGTTAAAAAATTATCATTTTTTTGAAAAAAATGCGGATTTTTTATTGATTTAATTGATTTATTAGGTATAATTAGGGATGAAGAATCTGGGAACCCCCATTTTCTTGAGAATGATTGTAAGATCTGCATAGGCAGAGGCTTACAATGCGCTCCACTGTAACAATATTTTTAGAAGAGAGGTTAATGTAAGATGGCAGAAATCAATTTGAGCAAGTATGGCATTACCGGAACCACGGAAATCGTGTACAATCCCTCTTACGAACTGCTGTTTGAAGAGGAAACAAAGCCCACCCTGGAAGGGTATGAAAAAGGACAGGTTAGTGAACTTGGCGCGGTTAATGTAATGACTGGTGTATATACAGGCCGTTCACCGAAAGATAAGTTCATCGTTATGGATGAGAATTCAAAGGATACCGTATGGTGGACCTCTGATGAGTACAAGAACGACAACCATCCCGCAAGCGTAGAGACCTGGAACACTGTTAAGGACATCGCTCTGAAAGAACTCTCCAATAAGAGACTTTTCGTTGTAGACGCATTCTGCGGCGCAAACGAAGATACCCGTATGGCAATCCGCTTCATCATGGAAGTAGCTTGGCAGGCACACTTCGTTAAGAATATGTTCATCCAGCCCACAGAAGAAGAGCTGAAGAACTTTGAGCCGGATTTCGTTGTTTACAACGCATCCAAGGCAAAGGTTGAGAACTACAAGGAGCTGGGCCTCAATTCTGAGACAGCCGTTGTATTCAACATTACAAGCCGTGAGCAGGTAATCCTGAACACATGGTACGGCGGCGAGATGAAGAAAGGTATGTTCTCCATGATGAACTACTACCTGCCGCTGAAGGGCATCGCTTCCATGCACTGCTCCGCAAACACAGATATGGAAGGAAAGAATACCGCAATCTTCTTTGGTCTGTCCGGAACTGGAAAGACAACCCTTTCCACAGATCCCAAGCGTCTTCTCATCGGCGACGACGAGCACGGCTGGGACGACAACGGGGTATTTAACTTTGAGGGCGGCTGCTACGCAAAGGTTATCAACCTTGACAAAGAGTCTGAGCCGGATATCTACAACGCAATCAAGCGCAACGCTCTTCTTGAGAACGTTACTCTGGATGCAGAAGGCAAGATCGACTTTAACGACAAGAGTGTGACAGAGAATACCCGTGTATCTTATCCGATTGATCACATTCAGAACATTGTACGCCCTGTTTCTTCCGCACCGGCAGCGAAAGAAGTAATCTTCCTGTCTGCAGATGCGTTCGGCGTACTTCCGCCTGTATCAATCCTGACTCCCGAGCAGACACAGTACTACTTCCTGTCAGGCTTCACAGCTAAGCTGGCTGGTACAGAGCGTGGTATCACCGAGCCCACACCTACCTTCTCCGCTTGCTTTGGCCAGGCATTCCTGGAGCTGCATCCTACAAAGTATGCAGAAGAGCTGGTTAAGAGAATGGAGCAGAGCGGCGCTAAGGCTTATCTGGTAAATACGGGCTGGAACGGAACCGGCAAGCGTATCTCCATCAAGGATACCCGTGGAATCATCGATGCCATCCTCAACGGCGATATTCTTAAGGCTTCTACTAAGAAGATTCCGTACTTCAACATCGAAGTTCCCACTGAGCTTCCGGGCGTTGACACAAATATCCTGGATCCCCGCAATACTTATGCAGACGCTTCCGAATGGGAGACAAAGGCTAAGGATCTGGCTCAGAGATTCATCAAGAACTTTGCTAAATATGAAGGCAACGCAGCAGGAAAAGCTCTTGTTTCCGCTGGTCCTCAGGTGTGAGCAGAGGTTTCTGAAAAAAAATAAGTTTTTTAAAACCGGCGCAGGTGACTGTGCCGGTTTTTTCAGAAATTCCACAGAGAAAGCTGCCGCTCTCTCAGGGATCCTGCTTGCGCTTATAATCATATTTTCTCTTCACGCTCCTATAATTGAGGATAGATCTCTTCAAAAACAGCTTCCCGCAAGGCGTCTGTATCCCTGCATTCCGCCATAATAGATACCACCGCATTCTTTTCCCGCATGATCATAGATAACTGGCCATACTTTCCATCGGCCCTGAATACTCCATGCCGGTCTCCCCAGAACAAATACCCATACCCATAAGGCGTTCCATTTTCAGCCTGTTTCCTGGTACTTTCCCTGACCCATTCCCCGGGAATTATCTGCTTTCCCTTCCAGTTCCCGTCCTGCAGATACAGAAGCCCGAACCGGTGAAGCTCCTCCATGCACAGGCACAGACCGCCTGCCCCGAAAATATTTCCCTTGGGATCCCGCTCCCACATGGTTCCCAGGATCTCCAGGTGATCAAAAAGTCTCGGCGTCAGATAAGCTGCCAGGTCGCAGCCGGCTCTTCTCTGCACCAGCACACCGGCCAGATAAGGCCCTGCATTGTTATAAAGAAAATGTGTGCCCGGTTCGTATTCGAAAGGGAGGGAAAGGGACAGCTTTACCCAGTCCTTCTCCCTATAGTAGGGCCGCTCTTCCCCCATCAGAGATGCTTTTCCCTGGCCCAGACACATGGTCAGCAAATCCCGCACCACGGCCTTTTCCAAATTTTCGCTGATTTTCTCCGGCAAATCCTCCCGGAACGCATCCACAAGCTTTTCATCCAGGCTTAAAAGTCCTTCCCTGCAGGCGATTCCCACCGCTGCCGATGTAAAGCTTTTGGTGGCGGAGTATATATTTCTGCGGCATTTTTGATCCCAGTGATACTCCCCGATTTTTTCGCCGTTCTGGGTAACCATTACAGACAGAGCCCGCAGCGGCTCTGCTTTCTCAATAAAACCTCTCAGATCCATTCCCATATAAATTCCTCCATTTCCTGACGCCTCACTGAGATTTTTTACTCTCCGCCTATAGAGGCGGGAGTCACCCTCATCTGATATAATTTTCGCATAACCAAAGTCTCCCGTACCACCCAGGGAATATGGGTGAAGTTCTCCACGCTCTCATTTTTTTGAATGATTTCCGGCAGGGTCATCCAGCTTACCTGATAATCATACTCCTGTTCATACTCATCTAAGCAGCGTTCGCCGGCGTTTTCTTCCACTTGGCAGAAATAATACCAGGAATCCATCTCCAGCAAATCCTCCGGTTCTCCCCTTCGCTTTTCATGGACTAAGAGATAGTCTTTTATACTGCCAGGAATAACCTTAAATCCGGTCTCCTCCTGCACTTCCCTGATCAGGGTATCCTGCAGCCCTTCCCCTTCCTTCATGCCGCCTCCCGGGAATTTATAATCCCCGTACTTTCCATGAATCACCAGATATTTCTCTCCCCGCCGCACGATGCCTCTGACTGCTTTCCTTTTAAAGACAGTTCCGCCTTCCTGGTAATCCTGCAGATCCAGGGAAATTTCTTCTATACAATACCCCATAGCTCCCTCCTGTATCTCATCCTTATTTCACTCTCGTCTCCTAAATATACATATTTTTCAT
>DVGR01000081.1 GCA_018712605.1 Candidatus Choladousia intestinigallinarum | reverse complement strand
GAAACTTATTATACAGGGGATGCGCCTTCCTGTTTGGTAGACCAGAAAAATGCGGCCCGTTATGTGAAATATAATATTTTGCTTGGCAATTTACCGGGAAATGCAGACTATTTTGTTTCCACAGGCGGTTCTGGCGGGGGCGCACATGCAGCAATGTTTGCGGCTACTTCCAATAATGAGGATTTCTATGATTATGAAATCGAAGCCGGCGCCGTAGGCGTATATTTGCTGGAAGATGGAGGATATACAACGAAAGTGACCATTAATGGTACAGACTATGATATTTCTGATGGCGCATGGGGATGTATTGCTTACAGCGCAATTACTTCTCTGGCGGAAGCTGATATGGCATTGGCATTTGAATATTATATGGATACCACTTATGAATTTGGAACCTCATTTCAGGCACAGCTTGCAGAGTATCTCTCTGCTGCCTATATGGAATATATCAACGAGCAGAATTTAACGGTGGAAGAATCGGCTGTGGGATTTGACCTCAATGGAGACGGAGATAAGGAAGATACGATAGCGCTCACGATTGATTATGATTTGGAGGCATATCCTGAGACAAATGGTTATTATGGAACTTATCTTGATTTGTATTTAGCTGAGTTCCAATCAAACCTCCAGTGGTATTTGGATAATCTGGACTATGCAGAAGGATGGGCCTGGTTTGGCAAGGATGGAAATGCTCTTAGCGATGAAGAAACGGCAGCTATGACTTCAGCCGATAAAGCGGCAGCATTTCTTGAAGGACGCTATGCAAAAGGCAGTTACGGCGATAAGGGAAATATGAATGGAGGTATGCCGGGAGGCGATATGCCAAACGGTGAAATACCTAGCGGTGAGCTGCCTGATAGCGGAATGCCAAATAGGCCTCTCCCCGATGATGAATCGGCTGGGACGAGAATAGGCAACAGGGGATTTTCTAATAAGGGCGTAGCTGAAAACAGTTCCGGGGATACGATGGACATAGGAACACCTGATGCAGGAACAACGCATTCAGCAGGGAGTAGTACAGATTCTTCTAATTATTCTTCCTATGAAGAAATGGCAGAAGCCTATGCAGCGGATATTGCAGAAATTGAAGCAGGCGATAAATACGGTAATAACATTGTGGAACTGTATAATCCGCTGAACTATATTGGCGCAGAAAGCACAGAAAATCCTGCATGGGTCAGGATTGTGATGGGTGCTGCTGAGGGGGATATGTCAATGTTTTCTTCTTTGAACCTTCAGATTGCAATGCTGAACGCAGGCATTGATGCCAACATTGAATGGCAGTGGGATGGCGGTCATGTTCCCTCCGAGATATTCGGCGAATCTTTCTCCTTATATATCGACCAGATGTATGGAAAATATGTGAATGGAGTAACGATTGATGTGTCCGCCGCTGATACACAGACAGAAAATGGAACGATGGAAAAAGCAACAGGAACGGATTTGAGCGGCTGGGTAGAATACTCGGATCTAAGCAATGTATCTTTTACATTGGCAGACGCTGTTTCTTATCGGACGAATGGCGCCAGCAAGTCAATTCCAGGATTTGATGTCATGGATTATGGGCAGGAGGATTATGTGTTCGGCAGTACAGAACAGGATGCCAGACATTGGAATCGTACATTGCTTGAAATTTTTGAACAGTATGCAGATGTACTGGAACCGCTTTTTAATCAAGGTTAAATTTTCAAAAGCTGTCCTTGACCGAAATACAAAAAGCCCGCACTGTTTCAGTGGGGCTCTTTATGTCCTGTGCTTATTCTTATTCTTCTCCTGTCTCTGTAACCGCCCGGATCTTTCCGCCTGTTTTTAAATAAGTGACTGCCGGGCTGGCCTCCACGCCGCGCCCATTCCGACTGTAGATGGTTCCGCCTGAAATAGTAAGTTTCCCGCTTTGGGCGTTGACCACCGCAGGCCACATATCCTTGCGGAAAGGCTTGGGCTTAGAAGCGTAGGATTCGATCCTGCCTCCCCGAATACTCAGGGCTCCTGTAGAGAGAATCGCCGTGGCTGATTTCTTGGCTGTAATCGTGCCGCCTTTGACCGTCATCGTACCGCTGTTGGAAATATATCCGGCCGGGGTGGACGGGTCATAGGTATTTGAACTTGCCGTTGGATTTATGAACTTTCCTCCGGTTATGGTAATGGTTCCCAGGTTGTTTAACGGAATCCCTTTTTCATTGCTGGTGAAGGTTCCGCCGCTGACCGAAGCCTTGCCCAGGTTCTGCAGGATGTTGCTTCCTTTTCCTTTGGCGTTTGAGAAAGTTCCGCCCTTGATCGTCATACTTCCCTTTTTCTGGTTTTCCAGGCAGAATGCCTTATAAGACTTAATAGTCGCCTTTTTAATCGTCAGCTTTCCATAGTTCTCGACCACATCGCTGGCATTTACTTTATTATTGGCAAAGTTGCCGCTGGTAATGGACGTAGTGCCATAATTCACCAGATTCTGATAGCTTCCACCTTTAATACTCAGAGAGGCCCCCTTATCCACACGAAGTATTCCTTCTACATTGCCATTTTTGAAAGTTATCTTTCCCTTTTTGATTCGGATGCCAAGGC
Organism: Candidatus Choladousia intestinigallinarum; assembly: GCA_018712605.1. GTDB lineage: Bacteria > Bacillota > Clostridia > Lachnospirales > Lachnospiraceae > Choladousia > Choladousia intestinigallinarum. The sequence goes on along the minus strand of DVGR01000081.1, from coordinate 4,701 downwards.
TCCCTTTTATTTTTTTCTTGTTAAAATCTATTGTATAAGTCGTATTTCTGTTGAGAACCACCTGGCTGGTTCTGGAAAGCACAATATTTGCCTGCAGTTTGATGGTCTGTCCCTTTTTCACTTTTCTGACTGCCTGCTCCAGGGATGAATATTTCTTGTTCCCAATCTTCGCCACAGTTTTAGCTGAAGCACTGGCCGGAATACTGAGCAGAACCATCGCCAGTATCGCAACCACCCAAAGTTTTCTCATCCGTTTTCTTTTTTCCTCCATAGTCTCCCTCCATTTCCACCGATATTCTTGCTGCGAGGCGCACCTCATACAGCGCATGGCACCCTTCCAATGTACACCTCTGAAATCTATACCCAAGATTTATCGGCTATATAAAAAATTATATCAAATTATATTCTTTAAGTCCATCCCAAAAACCAGGACTTCATCCGACATTGCCCTTGAACAGTAACGTAACAACAGCAAAAAACCTGTCCTGAGAACTATACCAGGACAGGTTTTATCTTCTTTTACTCTTCTGTTTTCTGTTCAGCGTTCTTCGGCTTCTCAGCCTCTGCAGCTTCTTCGGCCTTCTCCAGAACTGCCGTTTCTGCCGCCGGCTCTTCCTCCGGCTTCTCAGGAAGCACTTTCTCCGTAACTCTGGAAGCGTTTTTCTGCTCTGCTTCTTCTTTATTGATACCTTCCACCTCATAGAAGATATCCATAAATTCTTTTCCGGTGATGGTCTCCCGTTCAATCAGAAAAGCGGCGATCTTGTCAAGGGCTTTGCGGTGTTCCGTGAGAAGACGCTTCGCCTCCTCATAGGAATCCTTGAGGACTTTCATAACCTCCTGATCCACATCCGCTGCCGTGGCGTCGCTGCAGTTCATGACAGGGCGTCCGTCCAGATACTGATTGGCAGCTACTTCCAGGCCCATAAGCCCGAAGCGCTTTGACATGCCGTACTGGGTAATCATGGCCCTTGCCACCCGTGTGGCCTTTTCAATATCATTGGCCGCTCCCGTGGTCACCGTATCAAATACCAGTTCCTCCGCTGCCCGGCCGGCTACGAATTCCACCAGCATAGCCCGGATTTCCTTTTCCGTATTCAGGTATTTTTCCTCTTCGGGCACGTTCATGACGTATCCCAGAGCTCCCATGGTTCTGGGAACAATGGTGATTTTCTGTACCGGCTCAGAGTCCTTCTGAAGGGCGCTCACCAGAGCGTGGCCTACTTCGTGGTAGGAGACAATTCTTCGCTCTTCCTTGCTGAGAATTCTGTCTTTCTTCTCCTTACCCACCAGCACTACTTCCACAGCCTCAAAGAGATCTTTCTGGGAAACGGCTTTCCGCCCTTTCTTTACCGCCAAAATGGCAGCCTCGTTGATCATGTTGGCCAGATCCGATCCCACTGCACCTGAAGTGGCCAGGGCAATGGCCTCCAGATCTACCGTCTCATCCATGTGCACATCCTTGGCGTGAACCTTCAGCACGTCCACACGGCCTTTGAGATCCGGTTTGTCTACAATGACTCTCCGGTCAAAACGTCCGGGACGCAGAAGAGCCTGGTCCAGAACCTCAGGACGGTTGGTGGCCGCCAGAACCAGCAGTCCCTTTGAAGTGTCGAATCCGTCCATCTCCGCCAGAAGCTGGTTCAGGGTCTGCTCCCTCTCATCGTTGCCTCCCCCGTATCTGGAGTCACGGCTCTTTCCGATGGCGTCAATCTCATCGATAAAGATAATGCAGGGAGCGTTTTTCTTGGCTTCCTCAAAGAGATCACGGACACGGGAAGCACCCACGCCCACGAACATCTCCACAAAATCCGAACCGGACAAAGAAAAGAAGGGGCACTTTGCCTCCCCCGCCACTGCTTTGGCAAGAAGGGTCTTTCCAGTTCCCGGAGGGCCAACAAGCAGCGCTCCTTTGGGAAGCTTGGCTCCGATGGTGGTGTATCTTCCGGGATGCTCCAGGAAATCCACCACTTCCTGAAGGGATTCTTTCGCCTCATCCTGTCCCGCCACATCCTTGAAGGTCACACCCGTCTCCTTCTGCACATACACTTTGGCCCGGCTCTTTCCCACGCCCATAATGCCGCCTCCGTTTTTGGACATCCTGCGCATGACAAAGGCAAAAATCACCCAAATGATAATAAGGGGAGCGAAGCTTAAAATGATATTCAGAATCAGGTTGCTGGTGGTATCCGGTATCTCCGTGGAGAATTTGACTCCGGCCTCATCCAGACGCTGTACCAGATAGGGATCATTGGTCACCCCAGTGTAGTACATTTTCCCAACATCTTCCAGGTTGCCCGGCGTGATCTTCGGTTCGATATTGATCTGTGAGCTGGCGATCACAACGCTCTGTACCTGTCCGTCTTCCAGTTTATCTAAGAATTCATCGTAAGTGATCTCTTGATAGCTGTAATCTCTCCCCACGTTATTGATCAGATTGTTAATCAGACCCATCACCACCAGGGAGATCAGCGTCACTGCCAGGAAGAATGTGAGAGTCGAACGGTTTTTGTTTGGCCCTCCCTGGGGCCCTTGGTTTCCGCCGTTGTTCGGCTGGTCATTCCTTTGCTGATTATTATCCATTCTTTCCTCCATTTACCGCCCAGGCGGTTTTCATTTTGAAGTACGTCATTTAGGGACAACGCCTAATCGCCCGCCGCAGCAAAGCTTTTGCCTGTTGTCCCTCCATCGTGACTGTTACTGTTTCTTCGTAACCGTTCAGATGCCCGGACGCCTGTATCCTTCGCCCGGTAACCCGTAACTTCACTGCCGGCCCGCAGGCCGACGCTGTTAATTATTATAAATTCCCACCAATCATAAATCAATACCGGAAATATAAATGTTTTCTAAATTTCCGTAAAAAAAGCATGGATTTCCAATACATATAGTTGTATAATGATAGACATGTTTGAAACAGAGGCCCCTATCGGGCCAGATCTAAAGGAGGAAAAGAATGCCAGTAAAATACGTATTTGTAACCGGCGGCGTGGTTTCCGGTCTCGGCAAGGGAATCACTGCAGCTTCACTGGGCCGGCTTCTGAAAGCCCGTGGTTATAAGGTCACCATGCAGAAATTTGATCCCTATATTAATATCGACCCCGGAACCATGAACCCCATTCAGCACGGGGAGGTTTTCGTCACCGACGACGGCGCCGAGACAGATCTGGATCTGGGACATTATGAGCGTTTCATTGATGAAAGCCTGGATAAGAATTCAAACGTCACCACCGGAAAAATTTACTGGTCTGTTCTTCATAAAGAGAGAAGGGGAGACTACGGCGGCGGCACCGTCCAGGTTATTCCCCATATTACCAATGAAATCAAGAGCCGTTTTTATCGGAATTTCACCACCAAGGACACCCATATTGCCATTATTGAGGTGGGAGGAACTGTAGGTGATATTGAGAGTCAGCCGTTCCTGGAGGCAATCCGCCAGTTCCAGCATGACATCGGCAGAGACAATGCGATCCTGATCCACGTAACTCTTATTCCCTATCTGAAGGCGTCCGGGGAAATGAAAACCAAGCCCACACAGGCCAGCGTAAAGGAACTGCAGGGAATGGGCATCCAGCCCGACATCATCGTATGCCGTTCCGAATATCCCCTGGATAAGCATATAAAAGAAAAAATCGCCTTGTTCTGCAACGTTCCCAGCACTCACGTGCTGCAGAACCTGGATGTGGAATATCTGTATGAAGCCCCCCTGGCCATGGAAAAAGAAAACCTGGCCCAGGTGGCCTGCGAGTGCCTGAAGCTCTCCTGTCCGGAGCCGGATCTGGCAGATTGGAAAGCCATGGTGGAGTCTCTGCGATCACCGGTGCGGGACGTGACCGTGGCCCTGGTAGGAAAATACATCCAGCTCCACGATGCGTATATCAGCGTTGTTGAAGCTTTAAAACACGGAGGCATCGCCAGCCACGCCACCGTAAACATCAAGTGGATCAATTCAGAGGAACTGAATGAAGAGAACGCTTCCGAGCTTCTGAAGGATGTGGACGGCATACTGGTTCCCGGCGGTTTTGGCGACCGTGGAATCGATGGAAAGATTACAGCCATCCACTACGCCAGAACGCAGGGCATTCCTTTCCTGGGGCTTTGTCTCGGCATGCAGCTTGCCATTGTGGAGTACGCCCGAAACGTAGCGGGACTGGAGGACGCACACAGCATTGAATTGAATCCCCAGACTCCCCATCCGGTTATCGCCCTGCTCCCCGACCAGAACGGGGTGGAAGACATCGGCGGTACCCTGCGCCTGGGCGCTTACCCCTGCGTACTGGATAAAACCTCCAAAGCCTACAGCCTGTATGGCCAGGATGAGATCTTTGAGAGACACCGTCACCGCTATGAGGTAAACAATGATTACCGCAAGATCCTGGAGGACAACGGCATGATGCTTTCCGGCCTGTCGCCTGACGGAAGAGTAGTGGAGATGATTGAGCTTCCGAGCCATCCCTTCTTTATCGCCACTCAGGCACACCCGGAACTGAAATCCCGCCCCAACCGGCCTCATCCTCTGTTCAGAGGCTTCGTGGAGGCTGCCATATCTCTTCACGAAAACCAGTAGTTTTTATGTTACTGTTCACACAGCGGCCCGACACTTGCTGTCGGGCTGCGTAAGAACGTGATTCAGGTGTGAGCAGGCTCCTTTTGCGGAGCAAAACTTTAAATGAGCCTGCGAATGTTACTGTTCACGAGATACGA
>DVGR01000080.1 GCA_018712605.1 Candidatus Choladousia intestinigallinarum | reverse complement strand
TCGGTTAGAAAGGATAATATAATTGTTCATATTTTTCAGCATACCGGCGAGGAATCCATGGTAATAGCTTTCCTGATAGTCATAGAAGCTGATGGTTTCTGTCAGGTTTTCAGATAATAGTTCTGCCGCTTTTTCTCCATTTCCATTCAGAATGCTTTCATAGAGGGAAGACAGTTCTTTTTGTTCGATTTTGGATTCAAACCAACGCAAAACGGTTGTTTTATAGATATAGCGGACTTCCAGATTGGGGATGCTCAGTTCCATATAAAGAATCCCGCTTTCCTGCCAGCTTCGGTTTTTCTTCAGATATCCTGTAAAGAACAGAAAATTCCAAAGATTTTCCTGGGTGGATTCTATATCTTCATACGTAATATCTTCGTGAATGGGTTTTGTGATCGTTTTTCCTTCAATCAAATTTTCAATTTCCTGCTTCACCGACAAATCCGCACGTTCAACCAGGCTGCGTACGATACTGTTTGAACTTGTATTGGACCAATATGGAAGAGGCGGAGCATTTTTATTCCTGTAACAGGATTTAACGTAGTTGATCACACTCCAGGGATTGTATACGTCAACAGTTCCGAAGCGATAGCCGTTGTACCACAGGCTTACTGTCTCACTGTTTTTCTGGAGTCCGTACTGCTTCAGCATCGTTTCCACTTCTTCTAGCGTAAAGCCAAAATGCTCTGCGTAAAGGTCTGAGATGACAGAATTAATCTCCAGGTTGTTTAAGCTTGTAAAGATAGATTCCCGGGTTATACAAAGACAGCCTGTAACGACAGAAAAGGCAAGGGTACGATTGGATTTAAGGGCTGATTCAAACAGGGAACGAATGATGCTGCTCATCTCCTGGTAAAAACCGGAAAAATATGCGTTCTCCAACGGAACGTCATATTCATCAATCAAAATGATGACGGAATGATCCATACATGTATACAGACATTCTGAAAGAAAGCTTAGAGCATCCGTGTAATCTGTCTCTTCTCCCTGGACATCTCTAAGCCGCAGATAACGTTCTTGCTTCGCTTCTGTCAGACGTCCCGTACGGGAGACTGTATCCCAGTGCCTTGAGAATTCACGGCCGATTTCTTTTTTCAGCATATCCATAGAAAGATGGAAGGTGGGCTGTTTCATAGACTTCAATGAGATGCTGATAACTGGATATTGCCCCATATGCGATAGATAGAGGTCTCCGGCATTCAGAATTTTCATTCCCTGAAAAAGCTGCAAAATCTCTGAACGTCCTTGGTCAGCGGAACCAGAAGACATCCTCCGTTCAAAAAAGCAGCGAAGCATACTCATATTCAATGATTTTCCAAACCTTCTAGGTCTTGTAAAAAGATTTACTTCTCCTTTCATATCCAGCAGATCCCGGATCAGAAGTGTTTTATCTACATAGTAATACGATTCACGGATCAGTTTTTCAAAATCATCTACACCAATGGGCAGCGGCCGCCATTTCATTAAAATTTACCTCCTGTCCTTAGAAAGTTCCATCATCTGGTTTTATTTTACTATATCAGAAAGCCGGGTGCAAGAGTGCTTCACCCGGCTTCTGTTTCGTTTGTAACCATCACTTCTATCTCACTGATCAGAGGGCGGTCGGAGGATAGGACCAGGCTGCCTCCCATACCAGAGCTGAGTGCCGCATGCTCTTCGTCCATGGCCAGGATTTCCACAGGCAGTCCCAAAACGGTGTAGCTCTCTCCGAAACGGTTATGCTGCGGAAATACTGTAAAAATCATCGGATTTCCCTGTCCGTCCGAAAAAAGAGCAGACAGAGGAACGATATGTTCATACTCTTCTTCTGCCCCCTGTCCATGGATGGTTCCCGGTACGGCATCCCCCATGGTCACCTGGGGAAGCCGCATCCTTTCCACCTCAGCGGAGGCTGCTGTACAGAGAAGCAGCAGCCCCAGCAGACAGAGAGAAAGCCTGCGGATCCAGCGCTTTCTTCTAAGCTCACGTCTCATAAGAGCAGTCTGCCGTTCAAATTCCGTTCGCTTGATGCGGACTTTTCTATGTGGTTTTCGATGGCCAAAACCTTGTCTTTTTTTCCGTCTCATGGGACACCTCCCGTTCTTTCCTTATCTAAGGAGCGCTGTCTATTTGAGCTCCGAGGCTGAAATTCCGCTGATCAGCTCGTCACGGAAGTAGGCGAACAGAAGCAGAACCGGAAGCATGGCCAGTACTCCGCAGGCAAAAATCTCCATGCCGCTCTCCTGTATGGAATCCGCCAAAAAGATAGAGAGAGGATACATACTGGAGTCTTTGAGAAAGACAAGGGGCTGCTCTACCATGTTCCAGTTGTCTATAAAATTCAGTACCAGCAAAGATGCGATACCGCCCTTGCTGATGGGGAGCGCTACCGAAAGGAGAACACGGAGCTGTCCGGCGCCGTCCAGACGGGCAGCTTCAAGCACCTCTTTTGAAATGCCGTCCATGACCTGCTTCATCAAAAAAACTCCGAAGGATGAAAAGATTCCCGGCAGGATTACCGCACCGTAGCTTCCGATCAGGCCCAGACGGTCCAGCATAATATAATTGCTTACCAGAGTAACCTGGTAAGGCATCATCATCAAAAGGATGACCAGGACGAACAGAGGGTACCGTCCCGGGAAACGAAACTTAGAAAAACCATAGCCAGCCAGGCAGGATACAAAGATCTGCCCTCCGGCAATAGCTGTCGTGATCCCCAGGGAATTCCAGAATTTCATCAAGTAATCCGGCGCTGACAGAAGCACTGTCACGAAGGCTTCAAAAGACCATTTGTCCGGGAAGAGGTGAAAAGCCAAATAGACAGCCTCATCCCGGTTCAGCCAGCCATAATACTCGTAAAACTCTTCGCTTCCCATGAAAGCATTCAATACCGTAAAGAGGAAAGGAAGAACCACCAGAATGGACAGCAGTACAAGGATTCCGTTTTTAAGTATCTTCATCGGCGGCGCCTCCTTTCCTGCCCTCTTCCGCCGCCGGTGCGGCGGATTTTTTCATCCGGACCATTCAGAAGCATTCCCCGGTACTCTCGGTATTCCCGGTACTCCATCGTCTCTCTGGGCTGAGCAGCCGGCCTGCCGCCCCTTATTTTGGTTCGTCTTGCTGGTAGGCTTTTTTTCTTAAGCATCCCTGCCATATCCTGCTCCTGATAATAATTCCAGGAAAACAGCAGGATGACCAGGGCAAAAATAATGAAAAAGACAAGGATGGCCGCCACGGAAAGCCTCTGATAATTCAGGGAGGCAAAGTTGTTATTCATAAAATGCTGCAGCATATAAATGCTCTCATGGGGATATTGCCCGCCCAGCAGGTAGGCTTCCCGGAAGCATTTAAAGGAGTTGATTACAGACATTACGAACACAAAAAGAAAGCTTGGCATCAGCAGGGGGCACTGAATATAGCGAAAATACTGCCATTTTCCTGCGCCGTTCAGCCTGGCGTCTTCCAAAAATTCCCTGGGTATTCCGTTCAGCCCGGTGAGAAACAGGACGATGTTGTAGCCGCAGTTTTTCCAGATATACAGAAACAAAAGTACACCAAAAGCAGAACCGCTTTCCAGCCAGTCAGGTTCAGGCAGCCCTAACTGATAGAGAATCCGATTCGCCACTCCGTACCGGGAGAACATGACCTGAAAGAACATGACTACAGAGCCAATAGGAATGACCATGGGATAAAGAAAAATAGACTGAAAGGCTCTAGTGTGTCCTGTCCTGCCATAGAGCATCAAAGAGAGAACCAGGGAGATTACCATAATCAGAGGAATCCCTGCTGCCATAAACCGAAAAGTATTATAAGCGGCCAACTGGAAAGCATGACTGCCAAACACTTCCACATAGTTCCGGATCCCGGCAAAATACATGCCGCTGATCCCGGCGGTAAAGGAATAGAAAGCGGTAATACCAAAAGGGATAATATAAAACATCAGGAATCCCCCAAGAAAAGGCAGAACTAACGCCAGTCCCACCAGGGCTTCTTTTTTTCGCAGGCTCATAGGATCACCTCTCTCTCCTGACGCATCCGTCATGCAGCTACTTTGTATTTATCCATAATAATACTGATATTATACCGTTATTTACAGTAAATTTCAACGATTTGTTGTAAAAATCCAAGACTTTCGTAACAGTTCAGCCTTGCTGAACCGTTACATGCAAAAATCCATTGAAAATCGCCTACGGCAATGGGATTTTTGCACCCCAGAATCATTTTCTCACGGTCTGCGCAGTACAGCGCAGACCTGAGCTGAACTGTTACAGACTTTCTTCCCTCGAGCAAGGAGCTAAGCGGACATGCTTGTATTGTTTCTAGTTTGATGCCTCATATCCTTGCATCGGGGTATTGGACTCGGGAATCCAGGGACAGGGCGTATGTTCCTGGGCCAGCGCCTCCGGATCCGCCTCATCCTGCCAAAGGGAATCCCAAAAATCCTGCAGATTGAAATCCCAACGGTAAATAGGAAGGCAGGTGACCTCCCTCTTTTCCTCCCCTGTCACAGGCTCCAATCCGATCCTTTTTATACTCTCTTCATATGAATCTGACTGGAGAGCCTCCAACAGGAAGGCAAAG
>DVGR01000079.1 GCA_018712605.1 Candidatus Choladousia intestinigallinarum | reverse complement strand
TGCAGCATAAGGTGAAGGTATTCGTATCGAGTTGTATATCACCAAATGAAAGCCTGCCATCTGGTGTATTAATACCTCGTCTTAAAAGCGCACGCAGTCTGGCAAGAAGTTCTTTTGTCATAAAAGGTTTTGTCATATAATCATCTGCGCCGCTGTCAAGACCTGTCACTTTGTCATCTAATTCTCCTTTAGCTGTAAGCATGAGAATTGGGGTGCGTATCCCTTTTTTTCTTGCTTTTTTTGCAATTTTAAAACCGTCCAGCCCTGGCAGCATCACATCTAAAATAATAATGTCGTAAATACCACTCTCCACGGCGGCCAGACCAGATATGCCATCCCCATAATAATCCACTTCATATTTTTCTAACCGCAGTATCTCACAGAGAGCCTGCGCCATTCTCTTTTCGTCCTCAATTAATAAAATTCTCATTTGAGTACCTCCATAATGTTCATTATATCATAGAAGATTGAAAAAAAGTTGAAGGTAAGAACAGATAGATTTACCCCAGGGTTTGTGGTATATTCTTGTGGTACGCAACTTAAGATTGCGGAAATTCCAAGTTGACATGGTGGATTTCCCAAGCAATCTGCACTATACTTTGCACTATCTTCAAGAGTACCGCTGGCATTGCTGCTGCGAGGCGCACGTCATGCAGCGCATGACATCTTTCCTGCGCCTCTGCAATCCGCCGGAAACTCATCTGAGATGTACACACAGAAAGGAGAGGATTCGCACATGAATATTGGACACAAAATTTCTCTGTGCAGGAAAAAGAGCGGAATATCACAGGAAGTATTAGCAAACAAATTAAAGATTTCCCGGCAAGCCGTTTCACGCTGGGAGACGGGGGATGCCGTTCCTGATACAGAAAAAATTATTCAGCTAAGCAGGATATTTGATGTATCTACAGATTATTTATTGCTGGATGAGATAGAAGAGCAGACGGAAACCGAAAGAAAAGTAAACGCTCAGACAGATTTTGCTAAAGAGAAACGCAGGCATTTGCGGATCTGCATGGGGACGATTTTTTTCGTGATCGGTTTGGCTGCACTAATCGGCTCATTGGCAGGAGCAGTGATCTATGCGGACAGCTTGACAGAATGGTACAGTCATTGGGGAAAATATGGGACAGCCCTGTTCAGAACCTGGATGATCGTGCCCTTGATTTTAAGCATTTCTCTGAGTATAGCAGGAGGAAGTATTTTGTGGAGGGAATATTGTAAAGAAGACTGAGAGGAAAAATGTATCTGAGATAAAAAATGTATCTGAGATAAAAGAAGGGGCTGTTTAAAGGCGGTAGCTCATAAGGAAATATTACAGAAACTATGAGTTGAGCTAGGTAAACGGAAAAATAAAAAATGCTATGCAAAAGGTTCGCCGATTGCATAGCATTTTTTATGTTGGCAAAATATTAGAGTTCGATTTTTCAGCGTTCCAACGGAATGCGCAGCCATCGCCGCAGACGATGATCTCAGGGGTTTGGGGGCGCAAGACGTCCGGTGGACGTCTGTCCTGTGCGGACCGAAGCGGAGCGGAGAACGTCACCAACAAGCATTTTAGGCAGGAATACCGGAAACGGTTTCCTGCCTAAAATACGCAATCCTACGGAAGATGGCATTGCTTGCCGATATGTTTCTCGAAAGATAAGCGATAACTTATTTAGTTAGCTTGACATTGATTTATGACATTTATCATTCTACTAAAAATTAAAGTATAAAGTATTTATTTTTCTCGGAGCTGGTCTCTGTATTTTTTGGGGGACATACCATGATGCTCCCGAAAAACTTTCCCGAAATAGCTTGCGCTGTTAAAGCCACATGAAATAGAAATATCTGACAGGGTTCTGTCTGTGCTTGCAAGCAGTATGGTGGCTATGGATAAGCGATATTCTGTAAGGTATTCAATCGGTTTTTTTCTTAAAACAGTCTGAAAACAGCGAAAAACCTCGGTTCTGCTGATAGTGGCTGCTCTTGCCATATCGTCTGCGCTGATGCGCTCACCATAATGTGCATGAATAAAAGTCATAATCTTTTGTAAGCGCTTCGTCTGAGTATTTTTTGAAATAGGTGTGAGCAGACTTTTGTTTGCGCTTATTTGCTCTGCCAATAAGCGGGATATTTTACAAACAGCTTCCATGCAGCGAAGTTCGTATGTTTGCTCTGTCCTGTTTATTTCATATAAATCTTTTAGGCCGGACAAAATGGCGGCGTTGGACGGATTGCTTTGTGCAAAAACCAAACATTCCGTCCCCGATTCCAGTATAGGGTAAATATTCTGATTATAAATGGTACGAAAAGACTCTGTATTAAAAAAATTGGTCGGCAAGATGATGCCTGCCATCACTGTACCTGGTTCGAGTCCTTTGACACTGTGAAAGCATCCGGCATTCAGGAAAATACCATCGCCTACGGAGATTTTATGTACTGACAATTGCTCGTGTTCATTATAAATCGTATATTCTACAACGCCTTGCAAAACAAGTCCAAACTCAAATTCGTCATGCCAATGACACCCCCATTCTCTGTGCAAATAATCATCGAAATGGTCGCTGCATACAGCAAGCGCAAGAGAGTCGCTGTCATATAATATATTTTCCCGAAAATTTTCCGCAATTTGAAGCGTCTTATACTCCATGGGTTACCTCCTTTCGTGAATATGGAACGATTTTTACAAAAATATGTACTATTTTCTCTTTGATTCACTTTATATCGGTATTATAATCATATACTGTGCGAATGTCAACAAGAAAGGAGGACTGAACATGAAAGCCAGTTTTCGCACGACAATTAGAGCGTGCTTTGTCGGTTATATTGTTCAGGGCATTGTAAATAACTTTGTGCCATTGCTTTTTTTGACGTTTCAAAAAAGCTACCATATTCCGCTTTCACAAATCACATTGATTGCTACATTTAATTTTGGAATACAGCTTTTGATTGATTTGTTTTCCGCCGGATTCATCGACAGAATTGGGTATCGGGCATCCATGGTTCTGGCCCATCTGCTTACGGCAGTCGGTTTTATCCTTTTGACAATATTGCCAGAGATTTTGCCATCTGCTTTTGCTGGAATCTTGGTTGCTGTAGCGGTATATGCCATTGGGGGCGGTGTTCTGGAGGTGCTTGTAAGCCCAGTGGCGGAAGCGTGTCCTTCCGACAACAAAGAAAAGACGATGAGTAAGCTGCACTCCTTTTACTCTTGGGGTCAGGCGGGTGTCGTGCTGTTCTCCACAGTGTTCTTCTACATCGTTGGCATACAGAATTGGAAAATTCTTGCGATTGTGTGGGCGCTTGTCCCTCTATGCAATGCGGCCGTATTCATGAAAGTACCGATTGCGCCATTGATTGGTTCAGAAGAAAGTGGCATGAAAATAAGGGAGTTATTCGGCAGTCGGCTATTCTGGATTCTGTTTCTTATGATGCTCTGCGCCGGCGCCAGTGAGCAGGGCGTGAGCCAGTGGGCTTCTGCATTTGCGGAAAAAGGGCTGGGACTATCGAAAACATGGGGAGATTTGGCTGGCCCTATGGCGTTTGCGCTCTTGATGGGAACGGCCAGAGCTTTTTATGGAAAATATGGGAACCGCATTGATTTAGACCGCTTTATGATTTTAAGCGGCAGCGTTTGTATCCTATCCTATTTGGGAATCTCGCTGCTGCCCATCCCACAGCTCAGCTTAATAGCCTGTGCGGCTTGTGGACTTTCCGTTGGAATTATGTGGCCCGGAACATTCAGTAAAGCATCCGCAGCGTTATCAAGAGGCGGGACGGCCATGTTTGCGCTCCTGGCTTTAGGAGGAGATATTGGAAGCTCGTCCGGGCCTACTTTGGTGGGAATTGTATCAGACATTTTTAGCGGAAACTTGAAGGTGGGAATTTTAGCGGCAAGCATTTTTCCGATATTGTTGCTTGTTGGAGCTTTTCTTTGTAAGAAATTTATGATTAGAAATAACAGGGAGAGGTAGGTTATGAACAAAGTTATTATAATCAGCAGAGAATTTGGAAGCGGAGGTCGGGAGCTTGAATGCTTATCGCCCAGCGGTTTCAAATTCCCTTTTACGACAAAGAATTGATTTTTCTTGCCGCTCAGGGCAATACCCTGTCGGCTGAAGTGGTTGAACAATATAAAGAACATTTGCAAATAAACACGATTTGGAGCGCAGGACAAAACCTGCTCCCGTTTTATCAGCAGCCCATTACGGATAGATCTATTTTGGACAGTGTGAAATCATCCGGAAATTGGCGGAAAAAGGCCCTTGCGTCATTGTAGGGCATTGTGCTGACAAGGTACTGGATGATACTCTCCGCATTTTTACATACGCAGATATGAAAGCAAGGATAGAGCGCAAAATCCGGCAGGGCATTCCCGGCTCTGTTCAAGAGGTAGAACATTATATCAAAGAGATTGACAAAAAACGCAGACACTATTATGAGCATTACACAGATGTCAAATGGGGAGATATTAAGAATTATCATCTCTGTATCGACACCACATATAACTCTTTGGAAAGCTGTGCGGATGCTGTAGCTGTCTTTGCAGAACATTTCAGGAGGTAGAATATATGGATTTACTAAAAAGTCCAATTCAAAAGTTATATAGGAATTTCCTTGTTCCATCCTTACTTTCAGCAGTCGTTACTTCCATTTATAGCTTTGTTGACATGATTGCGATTGGGCGGGGTGTAGGCCCGGAAGGAACCGCTGCGATTTCTATTGCGACCCCCATTTTAGGGATCATCTCTTTTTTTGGTATCCTCTGCGGTGTAGGTGGGAGCGTATATTTGGGAAAAGCACGCGGCGAAGGAGCAACAGAAAAATCAAACGCCTATTTTTCAGCGTCGCTTTTTCTTGCAGTTGTTGTGACCATTTTTGCATGGGTGGGATTTATCGTCTTTTCAACCCCCATCTATCAATTTTTTGGTGCTACGGAAAATCTGATGCCCTATGTGCAGGAATACACGAATTGTATTGTCTGGACAATGCCATTTTTTATTCTGTCGGCGTACCTCACGAACATTGTGAGAAGTGACGGCGCTCCAAACAAGGCTATGAAGGCAGTCATAATCGGCGGAGTATTTAACATATTTGGAGATTGGTTTTTTGTGTTCCCTATGGGGTGGGGGATGTTTGGCGCGGCCCTTGCCACTGTCCTCGGAATGATTATTCAGTTTGTCATATTGTGTTCCCATTTCTGTAGCAAGAAATGTGGACTGAGGATCGTAAAGCCGTTACGACCTCTCCGGGCTTTCCGAAATATCCTGTTCACAGGGTTTAGTTCCAGCATTGTTTCTATTTCCCTCAGCATCCTAACTGTCATTCTCAATAAACAGGTTGTCCGTTATGGCGGAGAAACAGCACTGGCTGTATTTGGCGTGGTAGTTACCTTTTTGTTATTGTTCCAGAGCCTATTTGCCGGTGTGGGGCAGGCAATACAACCGATTGTTTCAACAAACTTTGGAGCCGGATTCAAACAGAGAATTCGTGATGTTGATAGATTTTCAATGATGACAGCGCTTTTTATGGGGGCGGGATTTACCTTGATCGGCGAGCTGTTCCCTTTACAGATCGTTCGGCTGTTTATTGATGCAACCCCTGAAATTTTGGAAATTGCGCCTAAAATTATCCGTATTTATTTTCTTTCGTTCCTTTTGATGGGTGTCAATATCCAAACGGTTTATTATTTTCAGTCGATATTGAAGGCAAAATTGGCGACCATTTTGGCTTTGCTGCGAGGCTTGCTATTCAGTGGAATATTGGTGTACCTGCTTCCATTAGCATGGGGGCTTGATGGTGTGTGGTGGGCAATGGGAATTGCCGAAATTTTGGTTGTTGCCATATTGGTTCCGTTAAGGCGTACCAATAGGCAAGTCTCCTGAAGTATAGTTTATAAAATCAAATAAAAAAAGAAAAGAGGTATTTTACAATGAACAGACCTTATATTACCTGATATATGCTGAACTCACTGGATGGAAAGATCATCGGGGAGTATTTCAATACAGAACGAGGCCGTGAATACATCGCCAAATATGAGCAGTTTCATGACAGGATGGACGCAAAGGCTTGTATGTTCGGGCGGGTTACTTTTATGGATTGGCCCTGGCAATTAGCCCCCGGAAACAAGCCGGAGCTTCCAGAAAATGTTCCTCATATAGACCGGACGGACTATGTGGCAGATGTGGAGACGGATAAATACTGCATCGCCATCGATCAGTCGGGGAAGCTGGCGTGGGGAGCGAATGTGATGCTTCGCGGTTCATCCGACATTTACACGAACCGGGTGGGCGACCATATCATTTCTGTCCTGACGGAAAAAGTTTCTGATGCCTACCTGCGATACCTCCGGAACATGAAAGTTTCCTATATCTTCGGTGGTAAGGAGACGCTGGATTTCAAGCTGGTGGTTGAAAAACTGTATGCCCTGTTTGGGATCGACCATCTGCTCTTGGAAGGCGGGGGACATCTGAACGGTACTTTCATCAGGGAGGGTCTGGTAGATGAGTACACTGTGCTGCTGGTTGCCACGGTGGACGGTGGTTCTCCCAATGAGCCAGCCAAGACTTCTTTTGAGGCAAGCTCAAATCAAGAGCCGATGATTCCAGTTGATTTTACTGTGAAAAAGGTAGAAAAGATTGACGATACCGGTCTGCTGATAACATTTACCAAAAATAAATAAGAGACAATTTGCAAAGGAGAGGATTTTATGAAACGTATTTTAGTGATACAAGGCGGCGGAAGGCCAAACGGAAATACAGCTCAGCTTGTCGCTGCTTTTGTGAAGGGCGTAGAAAGCGCCGGACATCAGACAGAAATTATCTCGCTTCTCAAAAATGAGGTAAAGGACTGTCTGGGCTGTAACGCCTGCCGGTATGGGAAGCCCTGTGTACAAAAGGACTCTTTCAATGAAATGGTTCCCAAGATCATGGCTGCTGATTTAGTTGTGTTTGCTTCACCTCTGTACTACTTTACATTTTCGGCTCGATTAAAAGCCTTTATCGACCGCTTCTATTGCATGGCGGAGGAATGCGAGCCTTCGTTGGGAAGGTATGAATCCTATCCTGTCAAAGACAGCGCCCTGTTGATGACAGCGGCGGATAACTATTTTTGGACATTTGAACAGGCGGTGTCCTACTATCAATTCGCACTGGTGAACTACATCGGATTTCATGATCGGGGAATGATTCTCGCCGGAGGCTGTGGGGATACCAACGGAACAGGCAGGATCAAAGAAACGGAATGGCTTGAAAAGGCGTTTGCGTTTGGAAAAAATATCTATCCCAACGAGTAATATGGCTAAAAAACTCAAAATAGAGAAACATTGCATTTGACAATCGTTAGGTGGTGGTAATATGGGAAATTAGCTGTATTGGATATATCTGAAACCGGTGTACAGATTGGTGAAAAATTAGCACTCCTGCTTAACGAAAAGCAACAAAAAGAGCTTGCTCAATATCTTCTTGAGGATATAGTATCAATTGTTGATGCAGGTGCAAATTCAGCAAAGCATAACTGGCAGCAAGATAGTCCTCTCACAGAAATACGGGAAGGCGATTTATACCTCTGCCTGGAACAACGGCTTGTAAAAGTCCGTGAACAGGAAATTTTTTTGACTGCAAAAGAGTTTGATATATTGTTTTTACTTGCCAGCAATCCGCCTTATGGTTATATCAAAGACCCACAGGACAAGAAGAAATGGATTGTGGATGAAGAAGCGGCTAAGGTGGTGCGGCGGATCTTTGATCTGTGCATTGCAGGGAAAGGGCCGATGCAGATTGCAAAAATATTGACAAATGAAAAGGTACTGACTGTTACCGCCTACCATGCAAAACAGAAAGGCTGGACAATGCCGGAGCATTTGTATCAATGGTGTGCAAAATCGGTTTCCGGTATTTTGGAACGGCGGGAATATACCGGCTGTACCGTCAACTTCAAGACCTATACCAAATCCCTGAAATTTAAGAAACGGCTGCAAAATCCAAAAGAAAACCAGCGGATATTTGAAGGAACACAGCCGGCAATCATTAAGCACGGACAATGGGAACGGGTACAGATTCTCCGGGAAAATAAACGCAGACCGACCAAAACCGGCAAGACAAGTATGTTCTCCGGCCTTGTCCGCTGTGCTGACTGCGGAGCTAAGCTCTACTACTGTACCTGCAACAGCTACAAAGATGATTCGCAAGACCATTTCGTCTGTTCCAATTACAAGAGCAATACCGGTTCCTGCCGGATTCATTATATCCGTGAAATCACATTGTATAAACGGGTGCTGGAATGTGTTCAACAGACCCTGACTTATGTGCAACTGTTTAAGGATGATTTCACACAGGAAATGCTGATGCAGGACGAGGTCAGCCGGAAAGCGGAACTGACGCAGAAACGGAAAGCTCTCTCCGGTGCACAGAAGCGTATGGAGGACTTGGATAAAATCATTCAGCGCCTTTATGAAGATAATGTATTGGGAAAACTGAGCGACCTCCGTTTCCAGAAGTTATCAGCACAGTATGAGACAGAGCAGGCAGAAATCCGACAGCTTTCCGAGACACTGGAGCGGGAAATCCAAGAAGAAGCTAAACAGGTTTCTGATGTGGGGCGTTTCTTACAGCTCACGGAGCGGTATTCCGATATACAGGAACTTGACGCCGTGACAGTCAACGAACTGATTGAAAAAATCGTCATACACAGCCCGGAGAAAATCGATGGGAGAAAGCATGTGACGATTGAGATTTATTTTACTTATGTAGGCAAGATTCGGATTCCGCTTCAGAAACCGGAACTGCCTGCAAGTACGGAAAAATCGGCGTGATTTCCACCACGCCGGTTCTGCCGGGAAATTTCATTTACTTCCTTATGGGCCTCCGTTTAAGGCAAACAGCCCTTTTTCTCCGAAATGCAGCAGTTTTTAATTCCTCCACCAGCGACCGGAGGCCCCGCATGGCAGGATCAGTCCGCTTTCTGTCACCGGAAGGCCGATTTCCTGGGAATCTACCCGGCCCTTGAAAGCTTTCAGCTCCGTGGAAATCATATAGGTCAGCACGGCGGGAGCCAGTCCTGTGGTATAGGAATTTACCAGGAAAAACAGGGGATCCTGGCTCAGAAGCTTCACACACAGCCGGATGAAGGGATGGATAGAGTCCTCGATTTTCCAGATCTCGCCTTTGGGGCCCCTGCCGTAAGAGGGCGGATCCATGATAATGGCGTCATAATGATTCCCCCGGCGAATCTCACGCTCCACGAATTTCATGCAGTCATCCACCAGCCAGCGGATGGGAGCTGCAGAGAGCCCGCTGGAGGCGGCGTTTTCTTTCGCCCAGGTCACCATTCCCTTGGAAGCGTCCACGTGAGTGACAGAAGCTCCTGCTGCCGCTGCTGCCAGGGTGGCTCCTCCTGTGTAGGCAAACAAATTCAATACCTTTACCGGGCGATTGGCCTCACGGATTTTCTGTGAAAACCAGTCCCAGTTAGCCGCCTGCTCCGGGAAGAGACCTGTATGCTTGAAGCTGAAGGGCTTCAAATTAAAAGTAAGTTTTTTATAGGAAATACTCCACTGCTGCGGCAGGTCAAAAAATTCCCATTCGCCGCCGCCACGGCTGCTCCGGTGGTAATGGCCGTTTTTCTTTTTCCAGCCGGGATTCCGTCTAGGCGTGTCCCAGATCACCTGTGGATCGGGACGAACCAGCAGATACTTTCCCCAGCGCTCCAGCTTTTCACCTTTTGAGGTATCGATCACTTCATAATCTTTCCATTGGTCTGCAACCCACATAATTTCCTCCATATAATATAAATGATGTTGAGGTCAAAAGCCCTCAACTATGATGCCTACGGATTGTTCCGTGCTGCGCACTCCCACAATCCTCCCCAAGGCCTTTCGCCCCTGGCATCATATAAATTCTACGATCCGTATCAACGCACAAAAACAAGAGAAGTATAACAAAAACAGGTAAAAAAGTAAATCACCCCTTTAAAGCTTCTTAAGTTTCCTGTACAGGTCTCCCATAATGGCTTCACGGTCCAGGGTGCGTATATTACGCATCAGAGGGCGGCGGTAGTCGAAGCTCCAGGTGAGCTGGTCCGTAATAATAGGTGCAGCGGTGATTTCGCTGGTACTCCAGGCGGGATCCATGAGAACGGCGAAGGCGGACACGTCCCAGATCTCTTTTCCCGTGGCAAAGGATTCGGCCCGGAAGCCGGCCACGTTCTCAATAAAATAATCACACAGAGGATTCGCCCCTCCAATAAAGCTTCTCAGGGTGGGAACGCTGGTGATCAGGTGGGAGGATACGTAGTAGGCCGGCACGTGGACTAGGGGCACTCCGCAGTCAAAGAGGACCTGGGCCGCATACTTGTCCCGGTTTACGTTGAATACGTCCGGTGATTGGCTGAAATCATTTCCGCCCAGCCAGACCACCACCAGATTTTGAATGATTTCCGGGGCGCTCTGGATGGCTGAGGCCACATTCGTAATGGCTCCGATGGCTATGATATAAAGAGGATGTTCGGGAGAATATTCCTTTGCCAGGCGGACGATACAGTCAGCAGCGTCAGAAGGCACAGGCTCTTTCGAGGGTTCCATGAATCTGGGGGAGCCTTTTTTTACGAAACCATCCGGGATGTTTTCACGCCCCATGAGGTTCAGCAGGCGGAAAATCTCCTGGTAGCTTAAGAGCATTCCCTCCTGGGGGTCCTGAAGCCCATCGTCAATGACGTAAGGGGCGGCCAGGATGGCTCTTATATGAAAACGCTCCGGGGAGAGAAGTGCGTATGCAATGGCGAACTGGTCGTCGATTTCGTTGTTTGTATCACTGTCGATGAGAATATCGATTCTTCCCTGGGGAAACTGAAGCATTTTAATCCGGGTAACTTCATCAATAAATGGGTACATATAAAATCTCCTTTCTGCTTAGGCACATGCTGCTATGATCTTTTTTATCATTGATACCTCCAATTTTCAACAAGAGAATCCATGAAAAATGCACAAAAAAGAGAGGGTAAAATTGTATAAATAGCAGAAAAGCAATAAAACATTTGATTTTTCTTTTAGAGCATGGTATATTAAATTCACAAATGAAAACGTTACCGGAAACGTAACCGGTAACTAAAAAATAAAAGGAGGGTTATTATGTCAAAGAAAAAAATTTCATGGGTGCTGGCTATGACTATGGCAGCAACGATGCTGGGCGGCTGCCTTACCGCATCAGCAGAAGAGAGCAGCTATGACGGAACGATCCGCTGGCTGAACTACAAGCCTGAGGTGGCTGACGCTATGCAGGAAGTAGCAGCAGCTTACACAGAGGAGACCGGAATCGATGTTCAGATTGAGACCGCTGCTTCAGGACAGTATGAGGCTACTCTGACTGCCAGAATGGACAGCTCAGATGCTCCGGCGATTTTCGTAATCGACAGCGTGAACATGCTGAATACCTGGAAGGATTATATCTCTGATCTTTCCGACACAGAGCTTTATTCCATGGTAACAGACGATTCCTACACCATGAACGATGGAAACGGAACCATCTATGGTATTTCCTATGCGCTGGAGGCATGGGGCATCATCGTAAATAAGGAGATCACGGACGCATATTTCGCATCTCCCAATAAGAGCACAGAGTATACCTCTCTGGATGATCTGTATACCTTTGACGCTCTGAAGGCTGTGGTAGAAGATATGACGGCTCTGAAGGACGAGCTGGGAATCCAGGGCGTGTTCGGAACCACTTCACTGAAAGCCGGCGATGACTGGAGATATCAGACCCATCTGATGAACCAGCCGCTGTACTGGGAGTGGGGCGGAAATGAAAACATCGACCTGAATGGATCCGTACCGGAGTTTACATTTGAGTATTCCGATAATTACAAGAACATCCTGGATCTGTACCTGAACAATTCTGTGACAGAGCCGAAGATGGTTGGAACCAAGACGGTAGACGACTCCATGGCAGAGTTCGCTCTTGGACAGTGCGCTATGATCCAGAACGGCGACTGGGCTTGGAATACCATTGCAAACACTGACGGCAAGGTTGTTAAAGATGAGAACGTTGTATTCATCCCCATTAGCTGCGGCGTAGAGGGTGAGGGCGACATGGGCCTGAACGTAGGCGGATCTCAGTATATGTGCATCAACTCTCAGGCATCTGAGGAAGACCAGGCTGCAGCACAGGATTTCCTGGTATGGCTGTTCAGCTCTGAGACAGGAAAACAGTTAGTAGCTGAGAAGCTTCAGTTCGTAACACCGTTCAGTACCATGAGCGACGCTACCTACACCAATCCTCTGTACGCAAGCGAGGCTGCTATCACAGAGGCTGGCAAGACCGCATACTGCTGGGCTGCAAACCTGATCCCGGATCAGACCTGGAAGGACAACATGGGCGCTAACCTGCTGATGTATGCGCAGGGCCAGATGGAGTGGGACGATGTGGTTTCCAACGCTGTTGAGACATGGGAAGTTGAGAGAGACATCACCAACACTGCAAACGGATATTAATTAAAAGTTTGTCATTGCCACGGTTTTGTTTCCCTGCCCCTGAGGGCAGGGAAGTAAAACCGGCAGAGAATTAAAAATTTAAGGGGCTGCCGTAAAATGTAAGGAGGGATATGAAAGCCTTCAGAATTCATTTTCCGGCAGCCGTTTTTTAAAATTTCCGCTGCGGGAACCGCGGCACTGGAGGAGAAAGATGCAGAAAATATATAAGAAAAAGAAATATCTTGCGATCTTTACGCTGCCCACTCTGATCGCATACGCCATTGCCTTTGTGGTACCGTTCTTTATGGGATTATACTTATCCTTCTGCAATTTTAAGACCATCGGAAACGCTAAGTTTATTGGGCTGTCCAATTATGCGTACGTGCTTTCAGACAGCAATGGCTTCCTGGCAGCGCTTGGTTTTACGGTAAAGGTAGCTATAGTAGGTGTAATCTCCACGAACGTGATTGCTTTTGCCCTGGCCCTTCTGCTTACCAAGGGACTGAAAGGGACGAACGTCTTCCGTACGGTTTTCTTTATGCCGAACCTGATCGGCGGTATTATCCTTGGCTACATCTGGCAGCTTCTGCTGAACGGTATTTTGATTCAGCTTGTGGGGGCGGATATTACATACAGCTCCACTTATGGATATTGGGGAATTATTATCCTCTATAACTGGCAGAAAATCGGATATCTGATGATTATCTACATTGCCGGCCTGCAGTCCATATCGGGAGATCTTCTGGAGGCAGCCAAAATTGACGGAGCTACCTACTGGCAGACCCTGAGAAAGATTATCCTTCCTCTGGTTATGACATCCATCACCATCTGCAGCTTTCTGGCTCTTACGGACTGCTTCAAGATGTACGACCAGAACCTGGCGCTGACCGCAGGCGCACCGGGTACCCAGACCACCATGCTGGCTCTGGATATTGTAGAAACCTACTACAACCGTGTGGGATTCGCTGGCGTGGGCCAGGCCAAGGCGGTAGTCTTTACGGTACTTGTATTTGTGATCGCCATGATCCAGCTTAAAGCAACCAGATCCAGGGAGGTGGAATAAGAATGAAAAAGAAGCAGACAATCAGCAATGTCATTATTTATATCGCTTTGACCATCCTGTCGGTGGCATTCCTGATTCCCATCCTTTTGGTCATTATGAATTCCTTTAAAAATAAGCTTTTTATCTCCACCACGCCCTTTGAGCTGCCGAATGAGCAGAGCTTCATGGGGGTAAAGAACTACGTGGAGGGCCTGACGAAGATACACTTCTTTGACAGTATCGGATATTCACTGTTTATTACGGTATTTTCTGTTTTGGCTATCGTGATTTTCTGTTCCATGACAGCTTGGTATATTACGAGAGTGAAGGGAAAATTGACTACAGCGATTTATTATCTGTTTATTGCCAGCATGGTGGTTCCTTTCCAGATGGTTATGTATACCATGACGAAGACGGCAAATGTCCTGCATCTGGATAACTATGTGGGAATTGTGGCCCTGTACCTTGGCTTTGGAGCCGGAATGTCCGTATTTATGTATTCTGGTTTCGTAAAGGGAATTCCCATGGAGCTGGAGGAGGCGGCTCTGATTGACGGCTGCAGCCCCTTTACCATGTTCGTGCGGGTGATTTTCCCTATTTTAAAACCCATTTCCATTACAGTGGCGATCCTGAATGCCATGTGGATCTGGAACGATTACCTCCTTCCCTATCTGGTAATCGGAACGAAGTACAGAACCATTCCTGTGGCGATCCAGTATCTGAAGAGCGGATACGGATCCATTGACTACGGCCATCTGATGGCGGCTATCGTAGTGGCCTTGATCCCCATTGTTATTTTCTACTTCGCATGCCAGAAATACATTATCGAAGGCATCGTAGAGGGCGCGGTAAAAGGCTGATACGGCAGGAAACATGGCAGCATGGAGGAGACAGAATGAAGAAGCGGTACACAGATAAGATATACAGCGGCTGGATGGGGAAGATGATCGGAGTCATCCACGGCGCCAACATTGAAGGATGGACCAGGGAGACCATAAAGGATGTCTTTGGGGAAATCCGTGATTATCCCTTTCGGTTTACAAATTTCTGCGCAGACGATGATATAAACGGGCCGGCTTTTTTCCAGAGAGCGGTTCTGGACTATGGAGGCGAACCCAGCCTGCAGGAGATGGCAGACACCTTTTTAAATTACGTAAGCGATGGACACGGATTTTTCTGGTGGGGCGGGTACGGCGTGTCCACAGAGCACACGGCATACCAGAACCTGGCGGAAGGAGTTCCGCCCCAGCAGAGCGGAAGCGCTAAGCTGAACGGGAAGGTGCTGGCGAACCAGATCGGCGGCCAGATCTTTTCTGACTGCTGGGGGCTGGCCTGTCCGGGGGATCCAAGGAAGGCCGCCGGCCTGGCGGAGCGGATGGCATCTCTCACCCACGATGAAGAGGGGCTGCAGGGAGCCAGGTTTGTAGCTGCGGCCATAGCGGCCGCCTTTGAGGCAGAGTCCGTGGAAGAGATTCTGGACCGGGCTTTTGAACAGATATCGCCTGAGAGCTGCTACGGTGCCATGGTGCAGGATGTCAGAGGCTTTACAGAAGCGCACCTGGAAGACTGGCGTGTCTGCTTTGACTATGTAAAAGAACATTATGACTACCGGTTTTATCAGGGGGTATGCCACATCATTCCCAATGCGGCGGTGATTGTCCTGGCTCTCCTGGCTGGAAAAGGCAGCTTCCGGGATACCATCAATATTGCGGCTATGTGCGGATGGGATACAGACTGCAACGAGGGAAATTTGGGGACCATTATGGGCGTTTACTGCGGTATGGAGGGTATTCCCAGTGACTGGCTGCCTCAGGTTCATGACCTGGCTGTCTGCTCAAGCTCCCTGGGGGGTCTGAATATACAGACGGTGCCGCAGTTGGCGGAGACGACTCTGAGAGCGGCCAGGATCCTGGAGGGAAAAGACGATGAGGGCGATTCTGGGGAAGCGCTTTGGAAGGAGATCCTGGAAAAGCCGGAGGGATTGTATTTTCATTTTCAGTTTCCCGAAAGCACCCATGCAGTCCACACCAGGAATCTTCCAGACTGCGGAAGCCTGATCCAGAACACTGAGGAATGTGCCTGGATTGGCAGCCGTTCCCTGAAGATTACGCATCCTGTGTTTGGAAACAGCCAGTGGTTTTCTGTATACTTCCGGACGTATTACTGCCCGGAGGATTTCCAGGATAACCGGTACCAGCCGGATCTGTCGCCGGTGGTCTATCCCGGGGATAAGATTCAGTTTCATTACCGTTTTGGAAAGGAAAATATAGGGAAGAGAATCCGGGTACAGGGATATTTTACGAACAGGCTGGACGGAAGAGAGCAAACTGTCTGGGACCGGGAGATTCAGATTTTGGACGATCAGTGGAAGAGCTGTGAGATCCAGCTTCCTTCCGGGGAAGACATTCTGATCAGAGAAGTGGGAGTGAAATTGATCGGAGCGGATGTGGCGGTTCGGGAACAGACATCTCCCTTCTCTCTTTATCTGGGTGATGTGGAAATCGTGCCGTCGCCGGATTACCGCATGACAGCCGGAGGGCTGTTTACGGAAACCTGGACGGCAGTGGATGTGAATCCCGCCGGGTTCAGCTACCTTCGGGGAGTGGCCGAGGTTTACGATAAAGCTCTTTGTATCTCAGGGTCAGGAAAGCCTGCGGAAATGTACACGGGAAGTCTAAACTGGAAGGATTACCAGTTGGAAGGAAAGATGGAGCCGGTGTCAGGGGAAGAGCATTATCTTCTGGCCAGGGTCCAGGGCGGAATGCGGTGGTATGGAGCTGGATTTACCGTATGGGACGGAAAAAAATACGCCGCTATTCTGAAAAAGAACGGAAAAATTTCCACCCTCTGCCGGGTACCTTTTGAGTGGGAGACAGGCAGAGTATACGGCTGCTCCTTTAAAGTAAAAGGGAATAGACTGGAGCTTTCGGTGGATGGGGAACGGCTTCTGGAATTTGAGGATAAGGAAGCTGTTTACGAAAAAGGCTGCGTCGGCATGGGAAACCAGAGGATTTCCCGGACAGCATTCAGAGAATACGCAATGAAAGCACTCTGAGACGAAATTAGATACAGCAGGATGAAAATGGAAAAGGGAGGAGACAGACATGGAAGTAGATTACAATCCGCAGCTTGGGTACAGAAGGACCATTTTCCAGGGAAACTATGATTTCCTGACGGGTATTTCATCCTTTGAAAGCCGCAGGGACGGCTTATACATTACGGCAGACACTTACCGGGGAGAGAAGGTGCCGGTGAAAATCTGTTTTTTCACGGATACAGCTTTCCGGTTTCAGATGTTTCCTGATCCGAAGATACAGGAAGGGCCACGTCCCGTTTTTTCGCCTAAATTACTGGAAAGGGCCAAGGCCGGAGAGACGGAGGATTATTATTGGTATAAAACCCAGGACACGGAGCTGAGATTTCAGAAAAACTTCTGGGAAATGTCCGTATATGTCCAGGGGAAGCTTCTGTCCAAGGAGCAGGTTTTTGACACGAATGTGGACAACCGGTGGAAATGCCTTCCTGTGGGATTTGAGACGGACGAGACAGGAAACTGCATAAAAGTCAGAGAGAATATGTATCTCTTTTCTGATGAATCCTTCTGGGGATTAGGAGAAAGGTTTACGGAGCTGGATAAAAGAGGCAGAAGGCTTCAGTGCTGGCAGAAGGACGCACTTTCCACCAATACGGAGGATTCCTACAAGGGCCATCCCTTTTTTATCAGCAGCAGAGGGTATGCGGTTCTTCTGAATACCTTCACCAGGTCTGTCTTTGATATGGGCCGAACCTCTCAGGTGAGCTGGCAGATGGAGGCGGAGGAAAGCTATTTGGACTACTTTTTCTTTGGGGAGCCGGAGGGAGATTATAAGGCCCTGCTTCGTCAGTATATAGACTTGACGGGAGGGATTCCCATGATCCCCAAATGGGCTTTTGGCTTCTGGATGTCCAAATGCTCCTACCAAAACCGCCGGGAGATCGAAGAGGTGGCGGAAAGGGCGGCGGAGTATGACCTGCCCCTGGATGTGATTCATATTGATAACTGGCAGCGAAAGGAAAATACAGGCACATGGGAATGGGATCAGGAACGCTTCCCGGATCCGGAAGGGATGATCCGGTGGCTGAGAAAACGCCATATCCATCTGAGTCTTTGGATGTATCCGTACCTGGATGAAACTTCACCGATGTTTCCAGAACTGGAGGCTAAGGGCTACTTTGTGAAAAACCGGGAAGGAAAGACGGCTCTGTTTTATTCCACGGCGGATTCTGTGTCAAAATGCGGGTGTTTTGATTTTACCAATCCTGATTTCCTGGAGTGGTATAAGGGACGGGTTATGCCTGTGCTGCGCATGGGCGTCTCAGTGATAAAGACAGATTTTTCCGAGGCAGTTCCCGAGGACGCCCTTTATTGGGACGGTACGGGAGGAATCCAGGGCCATAACCGCCTGACGTATCTCTATGCGGAGACTATTTACAGGTGGATGGAAGAAGCCGGAAAAGAGACGGGGAACATTCCTATGCTGTGGGGCCGCAGCGGCTATGCGGGATCCCATAGGATTCCCGGCGCCTGGGCGGGAGATTCCTCCAGCGCCCTGAATAACCACAGCGCTCTTTTGCGGGGCGGATTAAGCATCGCCATGTCGGGAGTTTCCTTCTGGGGCTTTGATATGGGGGGCTTTTACAGCACGGACTATCATGGAAACGAATGTCCTCCTACGGAAGAAGAGTATGTACGATCTGTGCAGCTTGGGTTCTTTATGCCCCTGTCAAGGGCTCACGGCAAGACAAACAGAGAGCCCTGGAATTTTTCCGGCAGGGTCTTAGACATAGTGAGAAGATACGATAAAATGCGCCATGAGCTGATTCCGTATCTGTACAGCTCCGCCTGTGAAAGTCATCTGCAAGGAACGCCCATGCTGAGGCCGCTTCTGCTGGAGTATCCCCATGATCCGGTAGTCAGGAACCAGGAGCTTTCCTATATGCTGGGGGACAGTCTGCTGATAGCGCCTCCTTTTGAGAGAGACACCTACTCTGTCTGCCTTCCCCAGGGAAAGTGGGCGAACGTGGCTGCGGGAGAAATCCTGCAGGGAGGCTGTTATCTTGATCTTTGTCCCGGCCTTGAAGAACTTCCTGTTTTCCAGAGAGAAAACTCCCTGGTGCTGCGCCTGCCGGAAGAATATCAGTCATACGTTCCGGAGGGACCCTTTAGGGAACTGAATGGAACCTTGTTCTATTCCCAGGAGATGGACGCTGTCTATTACGATGAATCAGAGGACGGGAAGACAGAAGGACATAAATTTTGTGCGTATGAAAAGGATGGATTCCTCTGCGTCGATACAGAGCTGAGGCTGAAAAGACTGGAGGTTATAACCGAGAAGACCTTTCGGGGAATTGTCATAAACGGACGTCTCCAGTCGGAGGAATGAAATCATTTTGTGATGAAAAGGAGAAAAGAAATTGAGGGCGAGCGGAATTTTGCTTCCGGTGACCAGTCTTCCGTCTAAATACGGAATCGGCTGTTTCTCCGAAAGTGCATATGAGTTTGTGGATCAGTTAAAGGAAGCGGGACAGCGTTTCT
>DVGR01000078.1 GCA_018712605.1 Candidatus Choladousia intestinigallinarum | reverse complement strand
TTTTTACCCACGATTTAGGTACAATGTAGTCGGCGGCGGCTCCGTCTGTTTCGGCGCCTCTGTCTGGGGCGCCTCTGTCTGTTTCGGCGCCTCTGTCTGCGGCGCTTCTGACTGTTTCGGCGCCTCTGTCTGCGGTGCTGCCTTTGTTTCTTTTACTTCAACAGTTTCTG
Source organism: Candidatus Choladousia intestinigallinarum (assembly GCA_018712605.1). Classification (GTDB taxonomy): domain Bacteria; phylum Bacillota; class Clostridia; order Lachnospirales; family Lachnospiraceae; genus Choladousia; species Choladousia intestinigallinarum. The sequence goes on along the minus strand of DVGR01000078.1, from coordinate 4,381 downwards.
TCACGGTCTCCGTCTCAGCAGCCAGAACCGCCTGTCCCTGAAGTAAAAAAGCCGTTGTCATAACAAGTACCGCAATTTTTTTCCAATATCTTTTAATCCTCATAACGCTATGCCTCCATATTAAAAACTGCTGTGATCTGCTTTTTTGTATTCCGCAATCTTCCTGCGTGACCAAATCGTAAGGCCATATCTTGTAATCTGGCTTCATTATATCAGTGCGCTTCTTTCGTCAGCTCTTTCTTACACCACTTTTTTACAGTACTTTTCTGAGATTTTTTAATTTTTCTTTCTCCTTTACGCTTTTAACTCCCTATGCTAATATAGGAATTCAGGAATATAATTTCGATCCAAATATTATTCAGGAGGAATATTATGATGATATCCACCAAAGGCCGTTATGCTCTGCGCATTATGCTGGATCTGGCCCAGCATAAAGAGAAGGAATGCGTATCCCTAAAAGAAATAGCCCTGCGCCAGGAAATTTCCGTAAAATATCTGGAGGCCGTAATCTCACTGCTGAATAAAGCCGGTCTGGTGATAAGCAGAATGGGAAAGGGCGGAGGCTACCGCCTCTCCCGGGAGCCAGAAAAATATACTATAGGAGAAATTCTTCGCACTACAGAGGGAATTTTGGCTCCCGTAGCCTGCCTTAAATGCGAAAGAAACACTTGCGCCAGGGCGGATTCCTGCCTGACTCTTCCCATGTGGAGAGAACTTAATCTGCTGGTGAATCAGTATCTAGATTCAATAAGCCTTCAGGATCTTTTGATGGGAGATGTCAGTCAGTCTGCGGGAGATAATTCTCCTATTTCTCCTATTGACATAGTAGGATTTAAGTGATAAGATACTCAAAACCCTTATTCAAAAAGAAAGGGCCAGAGGAGGCTACCCATGAAAAAATATCGTTTTGAAACTCTTCAGCTTCATGTAGGACAGGAAAATCCAGATCCCGCCACTGGTGCCAGAGCTGTTCCCATTTACCAGACGACCTCTTACGTCTTCGATAACTGCGACCATGCCGCAGCACGTTTTAACCTTTCCGACGCAGGAAATATTTACGGCCGCCTGACCAACCCAACACAGGAAATTTTTGAGAAAAGAATCTGTGCCCTGGAGGGAGGCAGCGCAGCTCTTGCGGTTGCTTCCGGCGCCGCAGCTATTGCCTACGCCATCCAGAACGTGGCCCGGTGCGGCGATCACATTGTAGCAGCAAATACTATTTACGGCGGTACATATAATCTGCTGGCTCACACACTCCAGGACTACGGGATTGAAACTACCTTTGTAGACCCAGAAAATCCGCTGAATTTTGCCAGTGCCATTCGTGAAAATACAAAGGCAGTGTTTATAGAATCCCTGGGTAATCCAAATTCTAACGTAATCGATCTGGAGGCGGTGGCCTCAGTGGCTCACAAAAATAAAATTCCTCTGATTGTAGACAATACTTTTGCCACTCCTTATTTCCTTCGTCCCATAGAGCATGGAGCAGACATTGTGGTACACTCTGCCACAAAATTCATTGGAGGACATGGCACCGCCCTGGGAGGCGTCATCATTGAAAGCGGAAAGTTTGACTGGAAAGGCAGCGGAAAATTTCCCTCCCTGACGGAACCCAATCCCAGCTATCATGGCGTCAGCTTTACAGATGCCGCCGGTCCGGCTGCTTTTGTCACAAAGATACGTGCCACTTTGCTCAGGGACACAGGAGCTGCGATTTCTCCCTTTCACGCCTTTCTTCTCCTGCAGGGGCTTGAGACACTTTCTCTTCGGCTCCAGCGTCACGCAGAAAATGCTCTGAAGGCAGCGGAATATCTTTCACGCCATCCCAGAGTAGTAAAAGTAAATCACCCCGGCCTTTCGGATCACCCAGATCATCTTTTGTATAAAAAATACTTTCCAAGGGGCGGCGGCTCTATTTTTACTTTCCAGATTCAGGGGGGAGAAAATGAGGCAAAAAGATTTATCGACCATCTGGAGCTTTTTTCACTCCTGGCCAATGTAGCCGATGTAAAATCGCTGGTTATTCATCCCGCCAGCACCACCCACGCCCAGCTTACAGATGAAGAACTACAGGAACAGGGAATTTATAGAAATACCATTCGTCTGTCCATAGGAACAGAACACATTGAAGATATTATAGAAGATCTGGAACAATCATTTTCCCGCACGTTTCCTTGTTCTTCTGATAAAAGCGGGGTATAATAAAAATATCTGTAGAACAAAAGTGTGCTTCGCTTTTAAGACCACATCATAAGAAAGAAGAGGTGTAAGAATGGCTTACTATAAATCTGTAACAGAGCTGATCGGTCACACTCCCCTGTTGGAACTGACCGCACTTGAAAGAAAATACGAAACTTCTGCAAAGCTTCTTGCCAAAGTGGAGGGAATGAATCCCGCCGGCAGCATAAAAGACAGAGCTGCTCTCTCTATGATACTGGATGCCGAGAAAAAGGGAATCCTCAAAGAAGGCAGCGTTATTATAGAACCTACCAGCGGAAACACAGGCATTGGCCTGGCCTGTGTGGCAGCCGCCAGAGGATACAAGCTGATGATTATCATGCCTGACACCATGAGCCTGGAACGGCAAAATATGATGAAAGCGTATGGCGCCCAGGTAATCCTTTCCGAGGGGGCCCAGGGTATGAGCGGGGCAATCAAAAAAGCGGAAGAGCTGGCGGAAAAAATACCGGGAGCATGGATTGCCGGTCAGTTTGTAAATCCCGCTAACCCAAAGATTCATTATGAAACTACAGGTCCTGAAATCTGGGAAGATACCCAGGGCGAGATCGATATTTTTGTAGCCGGTGTAGGAACCGGCGGAACCATCACGGGAACCGGATCTTTTTTGAAGGAAAAAAATCCGCAGGTTAAAATCGTGGCTGTGGAGCCTGCCGATTCCCCCGTACTGTCTGGCGGCGCATCCGGTCCTCACAAAATCCAGGGAATCGGAGCCGGCTTTGTACCGGAAATTCTCAACAAGGAAATTCTTGATGAAATCATTCTCGTTAAAAATGAGGATGCTTTCCAGATAGGAAAAGAAATTGCCCGCAGCGAAGGACTGCTTACAGGAATCTCTGCCGGCGCAGCCGTATATGCCGCCATCAGCCTTGCAAAAAGACCTGAAAATACCGGCAAAACCATCGTGGTTATCCTGCCGGATAATGGAGACCGCTACCTCTCCACCCCCATGTTCCAAGATTAATCAATAGGACCTTCTATTCAGTTTCATTTTACGTTCTCTCCAGTCAGGCATATAGCTTTCCAGGAAAGCATAAAAATCTTTGCTGTGATTAGGGTAAATAAAATGAACCAGCTCATGGAGCACCACGTAATCAATACAGTCAATACTGGATTTTAATAAATAAAAATTAAAAGTAACTTTGTTTTTGGTTACGCTGCAGCTTCCCCACAGGGATTTCATTTTCCGAAGAAAAATCTTCGGACTTGGAATCCCGTATTTTTCTATTACACAATACCAGGTCTGGATTCTTTCCTGGAGAATTTTAATTCCTTCCTCACGCCACCATCTTTCAAAAAATACCTGAAGCTTTTCCTGCTGGCCTGGTTCTTTAAAGTATATAAAAAGCACCTCACCATCCCGGTATATCTTGTTTGCTGTTCCCTGATTCACAGACAGTCTTAATTCCTCTCCCAGAAACCAAATCGTGTTCCCGTCTCTGATTTCAGGCATCTTTTCTATTGTGTCTGAAGGATCCTGCAGTCTAATTTCTTCCTTTTTCCTTTCAATCCATCCTGCCCTGGCCTCCAGAAATTCTGCCAGCCATGACTGTGAAATTCTGTACGGTACAGAACAAGATACACTTCCGTCTGCATGGACCTTTAAGCGGCAGTTTTTCATTCTTTTCCGATTAATCTGAACAGGAATCTTCTCCCTGCTCTCCGGCAAAATTACAAATAAAATACCATTTGCATTATTCATAAAACTTTTTCCAAACTCTTAGTCTTAGTAAATGACCTTCCTATGATGTTTAAAAGTGTCTAAAGGATTTTTCGGATTGTTTCGCTGCTTTGCTGCTCTCACAATCCTATAATCAAATACCCCGTATGCTTGCATCGGGGTATTTGACCCTCGCGGCGTTCGCCAAATGGACGCGCTAGCGCATCCGCTTGGCTCACTGCCTGCGGGAATAAAAGAAAAGCACCGGTTTCTAAAACCAGTGCTTCTTTATGAGACATCGGGGATTCGAACCCCGGACAACTTGATTAAAAGTCAAGTGCTCTACCGACTGAGCTAATATCCCATCTGTTTATTTTGTAAGCAAAAGTCAAGAGAACATATATACCCATTTTACTTTTGCATAAACAGCATGCCCAGAGCCGGAATCGAACCAGCGACACGAGGATTTTCAGTCCTCTGCTC
>DVGR01000077.1 GCA_018712605.1 Candidatus Choladousia intestinigallinarum | reverse complement strand
CTTTATCTTTCTCATCCTCCGCAAAGAGCAGATTCAGTCCCTGTGCCGGATACGGCCTGCGTGTGTGGAAGAGAATCCGCTCCCGCAGCAGTTCTCTTGGAAATTCCGCCATATTTATAACGCCTCCCCCAAGCACCATATAATCCGGGTTCAGGATGTTGATTTCCGTAGCTGCCGTCATAGCCATCCGTTCGATGAATTGCTGAAGCTCAGGATCCTTGGCATGCCGCACGAACATCTCCTGTACAGGCGTATGAACGTACCTTTCCCTGCACAACTTGGCAAGATACTTGCCCCCCGCCAGGTTTTCCATACATCCCATCTTTCCGCAGCCGCACATTTCCCTGCTGCCGTCCACAGGAATATGGCCTATCTCTCCCGCTGCTCCATCTTTTCCCAGCAACAGCTTTCCATCTATCATAATCGCGTTTCCAATTCCAGTCCCGAAATAGATCCCGCAGATAATCCCCCGGTCAGAAAGCCCATATTTTTCTTTATCGAAAATTAATGAGAGGCAGACATCCCTTTCAATCTTTACGGAAATACCTAATGTTTTCTCCAGCTCATCCGCAACAGGAAGGTTTTCCATAAAAGGGATATTGGGCGCCTGCAGCACCACCCTCCGCTCTTGATCCAGGGTGGCTGGGAATCCAATGCATACAGCCTCCGGTCTTTTCCCCTCTTTTCGCAAATCCTGCATATACCTGCTCAGATATGTTTTCAAGTCTTCTATGGGAAACTTTGAACGAAATACCTCTCCAATGGGAACTTTTCTAAAATGGATCCTGCAAGAGAACGGATCCCGCCCTGCCGCACCAATTCTGAAATTTGTGCCGCCTATATCAATTCCAATAATGTACCGCCGCTCCACCAAAACGCTCCTTTCAGTCTCCCGGGAAGAAAAGGCCTGCTGCCTTACGCGACTGTTCCAAAACCCACATAACGTCCAGCATGGTATCCAGCTTTTCATAGATAGTCTCATAGTCGTCCGCCTGGACGAGGGACGTCACCTTCCGCACTTCATAGAGCCACCGGTTGGAGGAATCCTGGTCGTTCAACACTTCTTCCGCATTCTTTGTGACAACTTTGATCTGGGAAAGTCCGTTGCTACCGCCTTCCACATAGATGTAGCCCTCTTCGCCCTCAATCTGTACGTAATTCTGTCCCCAGGTATCTTTCGCCCCTGATGCTTCACAGACAAAGCCGTCATACCGCATGACCATAATACCTGAGGTGTCTGCGACGCCCGCATAAAGATTCGGATAATAGATCGCTTCCTCTGGTTTGCCAAACAGGGCCACATTCAGGTATACGTTATAAAAATTAATATCCATCAAGCATCCGCCTGCGTACTGTGGATTAAAAATGTTTGGCATCCCGCCTGCTTTTAACACATCATACCGGCTAGAATACTGGCTGTAGTTGCTCATGACCAGCTTAATCTTTCCCACTTCGGAAAGCTTTCTTTTCAGGATCTCAAAGTTAGGCAGAAAGGCTGTGGGAACAGCGTCCACCAGAAACAGTCTTTTCTCTTTGGCAATCTCCACCAATTCTTTCGCATGCTCCCACTTTGTACAGAAGGGTTTCTCACAGATCACGTTTTTCCCTGCCAACAGCGCCTTTTTCGCCTGTTCATAATGGAGAAGGTTGGGCGTTGCGATATAGACAAAATTCACTTCTGGATCTGAAAGGAATCGATCCATATCCGTATATACTTTTTCCACCCCATAGCAGCCAGCAAGTTCGCTCCCACGCTGCCAGGTTCTGGAATACACTGCCGCACACCGAATACCTTCCGTCTCTTTTACCCCGTCAAGAATCGAATGCACAATCACTCCCGATCCAATAGTTCCAAGTCTGATCTCTTCCATATTTAACCATATCCCCATTCCACTTTCATCTACGAATCCGAATGTTCTTTTATGCCTCATGAGATTTAGCTACTTCGGTAGCCTCTTCAAGGATCTCCAGGACGCGGATCACCTCCTCATCCCTGACACATTTTTCTTTGCCATTTTCAATGGCGTCCACAAGGCTGTCATAGATACGTTCATACCGGGCGCACCCCACAGGAACCTTTTCTGTCACTTTGTTTCCCTTCCCGTCTCTGTAAACCAGAGTGCCCCAGCGATCCTTTCCCGCAGGTTTGCGGCTGATCACATGGCGGCCTACGGTTTTCTTTTTGCCGGAGTTGTGAATCACAGGCGGAAGGGTAAAGCTTCCGTTTGTCCCATGAACTGTAAATCTTGGATAGTCAATCATGACGCACATACTCGTGTTCACAGACGCCTTGCTGTTTCCGTAATAAAATTCAAGGTCATAGTAATCATCTCCCACGCCGGGATGGTGGATGCTCCTGACATCAAAATGTGTATGATCCGGCATTCCCAGCAGACTGATCACCTGGTCAATGGTATGCACCGCCAAGTTATATAGTGTTCCCAAATGATCGTACCAGCCATTTTCCCTGAAATAGTCATAATGGCTCTCCAACCTTACCAGCTTACCAAGCTTTCCGCTCTCCAGAACTTCCTTCAAAGCCAGAAAATCCGCATCGAACCGCCTGTTCTGATTAGGCATGCAGATGAGTCCTTTTTCTTTAGCAAGGGCAAAGACTTCCCTAGCTTCCCTGGCTGTAGGCGCAAAAGGCTTCTCTACCAGGACGTGTTTACCTGCTTCCAGGATTTGCTTCGCATAAGGCACATGAAACCGATCCGGTGTATTTACCACCACTAGATTTACCTCCGGATCCGACAGCACCTGGTTTAAATCTGTTGTAAAACGTATCTCAGGATAGTACGGTTCATACTCTTCAAACTGCGCAATATCCTCTTGTCTGCGATACACGTATTTTACTTTTATATCATCTCTGTCTTCAACATACGGAATATGGTATTCTCTTACACTGACACCAAATCCGATATAGGCCGCTGTAATCATTTTTATCCTCCCAACCCCCTTGATAAAATATTGGCAGCGAAAGGGGCGGATCTTCTGCGGCGCATGCTATTTTGCCACAATATAGCTGCCGCATTCTTTTAACAGTTCCGTCTCCTTTTCCGTAATTACCTCTACCTCATCAAGCTTAAATACTTTGCACATGGTGGTTACTCCTACCTTGGAGCTGTCCACGAGAATATATGTATGTCGGGAATTCTCCTTTACCACCTGCTTCTTCCTTGACTCTTTAAAATCAGGTGTACTGAATCCCGCTTTGCTAGAAAACCCTGTCATACCCAGAAACGCACGGTCAAAAAACATATTTTCAAGGGTGGATACGGTCAGATCCCCCACAACAGATCCCATGTTTACATTGACGCTTCCGCCGATAATAATGCACTCTGCCTTCGCTCCCGCCAGCTCCTGAAAAATCAGAACATTCGTAGTGACGATGGTAATATTTTTATCTCCGAGATAACGCGCCATCTTAAGCGGCGTACTCCCTGCGTCTATATAAATCACTTCTCCGTCCTGAACTAAATCGGCAGCACATCGGGCAATTCTTTCCTTCGCCTCGGTATTCAGGATCAGCTTTGAATCCACTGGGGTATCCCCTGAGCTTCCTCTTATCTTGGAAGCGCCTCCGCGCATCAGGGTAATAAGCCCTTCATCAGCCATAGCCTTCAGATCTCTTCGTACTGTCGATTCGGAAGCTCCCTCCATCGAACTAACCAATTGTTCCGTTGACACAAAATCAGTTTCATCCAAAATCTGCAGCAGCTGCTTCCGCCTCTCATAAGGAATCATACTTTCACCTTCCGTTCTCCAACTTGTAATTCATCATTATTTTATCATAAAACAAAGGCAAAGGCATTAAATAATAAAGGGCTTTTTTAATTTACTGTTTCTTTTCCATTACTTCATCAAGAGTAGGCATCGAAGGCTGAGCGCCCATACGGCACACAGTAACGGCACTGCATTTCGTGGCAAATCTGCACGCCGCATATATGTCCATTCCATTTAAGAGGGCATATCCAACGCCTCCTATAAAAGAATCTCCTGCCCCTGTGGTTTCTACTGCCTGAACCTCCTGGGACGGAATCTGCCAGGTGCCGCCTTCGCCGCTTACCACAGCGCCGTCCTTTCCCATTGTAATGATGACGGTATTCCCATACCGTTTCGACATCTCTTGCGCTTCTGTGCTGGCTTTCCCCATTGTATCAATGGTTTTCCCCGCATAATATCCTGCTTCCACTTCGTTCACCACGAAATAATCGCATTTTTTAATGTACTCTTCCGCAAGAGGTGCAGCCGGTGCGGCATTCATCAGCACCTGGCATCCATGCTCTTTCGCCTGGTCTATGGCATAGCAGTTTACCTCCTGGGGAATTTCCATCTGAAGAATCAGAAGTCCGGACTCTTCCCATAGAGGTGCAATCCGGTCAATGTCCTCTTTCGTTATCTCATAATTGGCGCCCCGGACGATACATGCAAATACTTCTCCATCTTCCATGGCGTTTACCACGCTCATGCCGCTTGAACCCTTCACTTGTCTGATATGCTCCGTACGGACGCCGTATTCTCTCGCTGTATTTAAAAGGAACTCTCCCATGGCATCATTTCCCACGCAGCCTGCCATATACACAGGTATCCCCAGCTTCGCCGCCTGGACAGCCTGGTTCGCCCCCTTGCCGCCGGCAGCAAATGCGGCCTCTTTTGCCGTCAGTGTCTCTCCCTGCTTAGGCCATCTGGGCATTTTCAGGATAATATCGTAATTCAGGCTTCCAATTACTATTATTTTATTCCGCATATGCAGTTTACCTTTTCCTTTCACTTTTCTAAAACAGAAAACCGCCGCCGAAGCTGCATGCCGTCTTGTCGGCTGCGTCTTTCGGCAGCAGTCTGTACTTCTTCTTATTTTGCCTTCTTCCGTGCCATAAGTCCAGCGATATCTTCCTGAATAAACTCAAAATAGGAAGCCACAATGATAATAAGGCCGGTAAAGATATACTGCCAGAAGGAGTCTACGTTGATGACAACCATTCCTACTTTAAGAACCGCCAGGAGCAAGGCACCAAAAAAGGTTCCCAGCGCAGTTCCTTTTCCACCCGCCATACGGGTACCGCCGATTGCCGCCGCCGCAATAGCGTTAGTCTCATACCCTGTCCCCGCTGTAGGCTCCGCAGAGCCGAGGCTGGCCAGCATGACAAGTCCGGCAACCGCCGCACATACGCCGCAGACAATGTAAGCAATGTACTTTGCCTTTATAACATTCACACCCGAAAGCTTGGCAGCCTCTTCATTGCCTCCCACAGCATAAAGATATGCGCCCGTTCTTGTCTTGGCAAGAAGAATGTAGGCGATAATAAACACCACAATCATAACTATGATGTAATAGCGAATATCAAAAACAATCTTTCCATTAAAAATATTTCGGAAGCTGTCCGGCACACTGGTAACTGGTCTTCCGCCTGTCACCACATAGGCGATACCACGATAAAGACTCATCGTGCCAAGAGTGGCTATAAAGGGCTGCAACTTCATCTTGGTAATCAGGAAGCCGTTGAAAGCCCCCAGTATCACACCGATCACCAAACCAAGCAGAATGGCCAGGAACGGGTTCACTCCGTTAACACAGCAATATGCCACACTGATGCCTGTGATAGCAAAAGTACATCCAATGGAAAGGTCAATGCCCCCAGTAATAATGGTAAACATCATGCCCACCGCTAGAATTCCATTCAGTACCATCTGCTGCAGAATTGTAAGAAAGTTTCTCCAAGTAAGAAACGTAGGATTCATTACGGTAAATACGGCTGCCATAGCGATAGTCGCAATACCAACAACCAATTCTCTTTTATATTTCGTAATTATTCGATTCACATCAGTTTCCTCCTATCGCCAGATTTAGAATCGCATCCTCATCGTAATCAGCTCCCCGCTTCAGCTCGCCGTTGACATGTCCCTCACACATAATAATAATCCGGTCGCTGATCCCCATAACCTCAGGGAGCTCAGAGGATACCACAATCAGGCTTTTGCCCTGCTCCACCATTTCCTCCATGAGTCTGTAGATTTCGGCTTTAGCCGCTACATCCACGCCCTTTGTGGGTTCGTCAAAGATAATGATATCCACGTCCGTAGACATCCATCTTGCAAGGATCACTTTCTGCTGGTTGCCGCCTGACATATTCTTCGTAAGGTAATCAATCCGTCTTGGATGTACATCCATTTCTTCAAAAAAATGCTCCGCATTTTTTTCTTTTTTCTTTTCGTCCACAAAAACACCCGTCATATATTTTTCCAGACTGGAGATAGAAACATTATCTGTATTGCTCGACAAGCTTAAAAATCCCTGTGTCTTTCTGTCCTCAGGTACAAGCCCAATGCCTGCCTTCAACGCCTTTGTGGTATTCCAGTGTCCGGAAACCTTTCTGCCATTCAGACAGACCTCTCCTCCCGTCTTTTTGTCAGCTCCGAAAATAGTCCTCATCACTTCCGTGCGGCCCGCTCCTACCAATCCGAAAAAGCCAAGGATTTCGCCTTTATGAAGTTCAAAACTGACATCCTGGAAATTTTTTCCTCCGCAGAGACGGTCAACCTTGAGAACCACTTCTGATGTCATAGGGCTTGGTTTTAGCCTAGAAGCCACCGCAGCCACGCTCCGTCCTACCATGGAGTGGATCAAGCCCTCTCTATTAGTATCTTTTACATTCAGTGTCTCAATAAATTCCCCGTCCCGCAGAATTGTAGCCCTGTCACAAATCTGGAAAATCTCTTCCAGATGATGGCTGACATACAGAACCGTAACCCCAGCTTTTTTTAAATCACGGATCACGTTAAACAAAGCTTCTGTTTCTTTCATAGTAAGAGACGCTGTAGGTTCATCCAAAGATATAATATCTGAATGGTGGTACAGCGCCCTGGCTATGGCTAACATCTGCATTCCTCCAGAAGTCAGTGTACTGACCATATCTTCCGATTTAAATTTACAGTGAAGCTTCGCAAGAATCTCATTTACATCCCGATCCATCTTTGCAAAATCCACAAACCCGCCTTTTTTCGGCTCATAACCAAGCGTAACGTTCTGCCCCACTGTAAGATCTTTTACAACCAGTGTCTCCTGATGAACTTTAGAAATTTTGCCGTTTACAATGGCATCATTCACATTCTTAAACCGTACTTCCTTATCATGAAGCCTTACGGTTCCTTCGTATTCCGTATAAACGCCGTGAAGAATATTCAGCAGCGTGGATTTACCAGCGCCATTTTCCCCCAGAAGAGCGTGTACCTCACCCTCTTCTACTGAAAAAGAGATATCCTTCAAGACATGTGCGCCCGGAAAACGCTTATTGATCTTGATGAACTCAACCGCTTTTCCCATTCTGCATCCTCCGCTTTTCATAAAAAGGCGCTGCTGTCTGTATAATATTTCTGCCGCAGCGCCTTTTACCCGCTCTATACTGCCTGAGTTTTTCCCTTATTCAGCAGCAACGTATGTTGCGTCTGTCCATCCGATAATTTCTGCCGCTTCGGTATCGACATTTTCTGAATCAATCAGAGCCTGAGGCGTTGCAACGACCCTCGGCATTTCCTGACCGGCCAGGACACGCAGCGTACACTCTGTAGCCACCTGCGCCATATAGTACGGGAAGGAATCAATGGTAGCATCCAGTTTTCCTTCACGGATGGAATCATAAGCTTCGCCGATTCCGTCAACGCCCACTACCAGGATGTCAGCTTCCGCCTCTTCCACAGCCTCTACAACGCCAAGCGCCATAGTATCATTATTGCAGAAAATCGCCTTCATATCCGGATATTGCTGGATCCATGTAGCAGCCAGCTCTTTTGCTTTCTGACGGTCCCAATCAGCGTTCTGCTCTGCCACTACTTCAAGGCCCGAATCATTATCCGCAATCCAATCCTTAAATCCATCAGTTCTTTCGATTGCCGCAAAAGCTTTCGCCATACCGATCACGATACCAACCTGTCCTTCATCGCCAAGCTTTCCGGAGATCCACTCAGCTGCAAGCTGTCCGTTTTGGTACGCATTAGGTCCCACATAGTAATTTGCTGCCGCAATCAAACCATCGTTTACGTTTACGGTAGCGATACCCGCCTCGTTTGCCGTCTCAATAGATGCGGTCAAGTTTGCATCGGAAATAGGACTTGCCATAATGGCATCGTAGCCTTGGTTTACCATATTGTCTGTCATGGTCTGCTGTCCGATCTCATCATTCTCATCCGTAGGGCCGTCTACCTGGACCGTAATATTTACACCCGCCTCATTTACTGCCTCCTGTGATGCTTCATATCCTTCTTGCAGAGTGCGCCAAAACTCATTCGAGAAAGATTTTGCGATTGCTCCTAATGTCAGGTCAGCCGCAACCGGAACTTCCTCCCCATTCTGTTCGCGCACCTCTTCGATGCTCATCGCATCCTCAACCTTATCCGGGTTGAATTCTTCCGCCATAGCGGTGCTGCCGAATACCATTACCATTCCCAGTGTCAGTGCCAATACTTTCTTTTTCATTTTCTTTCTTCCTTTCATAATTTTTTTCGTTTCTATTTCAACATGCCAAGAACCAGCTTCTGAGCGCTGATTCCATCACATTTTGAAATCACGTCTTCAATGCTTTTCATACCAGTATCTTCTACAAGATGAAGCAGCTTCTCAAATGCGTCTATGTTCGCCTGCGTCTCCGGTTTTGCTTCCTCGCGGATGGGAAAGGTATCAAAAAATACAACACCCTGATAATTATACTTTTTCAAATAATACACAAATTCCAGCGACAGCCCCAGGTGAATAGAAGAAAAAATCATTCCGCTGTCAATCCTTCCATATCCATCATTCATATGGAGTCCGAAAAGTTTACCACGGCTGGCCGCCATTGCCAGGCCACAGGCCGGACTGTCGTTTTTCATTAGCATATGGCAGAAATCAAGAGTACAGCCCACATTGTCTCGGTCTACATCGTTGATCAAAAGAAGAGTCATTCCCGTGCTGTCTACCATAGCAAAGTTGCGTTCTTCATAGGGTTTATACTCAATACTGATTTTCAGATCCGGTGCGTAGTCCGCTACTTCCCGGATTCCCTCTACCAGCATTTCCCAATTCTTCTCATAATTCATTTGAAACGGATAATCAAACCCATCATTTTCAAACCACAGCGTAACAACGCTTCCCCCCAGCTCTCTGCAAGCATCTGTCCCCTTCTTCGCAAGCTCAATGGCTTCCCGCCTTAAGGTTTCGTCCGGATTGCAAAAGTTTCCATTGGTAAACCTTTTCCTCCACCGGATAGCAAAACCGTTCACTTTCAGATCGCCCATGGCCTCTCTGATGTCATTCAGGTCATATCCTTCAATATGTTCTGGATAATTGAATTCCAGGTGGGTCAATCCGTTCATTGTTTTATATTCTTTGATCGCATCCAGAACGCTGCTCCCCTTGAAAATAAATGAATTAAATCGGCCAGCATAATTCATTTTCTGTAATCTCCTTTCTTTTATTTTCTTCATTTCTCATTTCTTATCTTTCATTTCTTGTCATTAGAATAGTATATTTTTCATTTTTTGTCAATACTTTTTATTTAAATCGCCATTATGCACAGTTTTTCGGCTTCTTTTTTGTGCATAACGCACTTTTATTCTTTCATTTATATTCATTTTATTTCATTCAAATTCCTTTATTTTTATCCAAAAATTTTCATCATTTAAAAACTCTAATCAAAAAAACCCCTTCCCGCCGAACGTCAAGCTTTTGCAAAAGCCTGCTCTTGGCGGGAAGGGGTTCCCTTTCTTATCCGTAATATCTTCCGTACCACATGGTGAGATCCCGGATGCGCTTCAGAAGCTCATGGGTAATCTCTCCCTTTTTCAGCCTCCACTTCCAGTTGGTGCCGATGGTAGAGGGTTTATTGACCCTGGCGCTGTTGTCATATCCCAGGTAATCCTGGATGGGGATTACGCAGAGCTTTGACACGCTTCTCATGGCCATGCATACCAGATCCCAGTAGATCTCTTTATCTGAATCAAGATAATTATTGAGGTAATTGCGCACCATCTCCCGTTCATCAGGGCGGATGCTTTCAAACCAGCCCGTAAGCGTCTCGTTGTCATGGGTTCCTGTATATACCACGCTGTTGGAGATGTAATTATGGGGCAGGTAATCGTTTGCGCTTCCCGAGTCTCTGGAATCAAAGGCAAATTCCAGCACCTTCATTCCCGGGAATCCGCTGTCCCGCACAAGCTGGCGGACAGAATCTGTCACATATCCAAGATCCTCCGCAATAATCTCTTTTTCTCCCAGGCATTCTTTCATCCGATAGAAAAATTCAATTCCCGGCCCTTTTTCCCAATGTCCGTTTTGGGCCGTGGTATCTCCGTACGGGATAGAAAAATATTCGTCAAATCCCCTGAAGTGGTCGATCCGCACCACATCATAGAGCTTATAGCAGTAACTCAGGCGCTGCATCCACCAGGAATACCCCGTCTGCCGGTGATAGTCCCAGCGGTATAGAGGATTCCCCCAGAGCTGCCCGTCCGCGGCAAAGCCGTCAGGGGGACAGCCCGCCACTGCCGTAGGCATACAGTTCTCATCAAACTGAAACAGCTCAGGGTGGGCCCACACGTCAGCGCTGTCATAGGCTACATAAATGGGAATGTCTCCGATGATCCTCACTCCCTGCTGGTTGGCATAAGCTTTGAGCCTGGTCCACTGCTTCATAAACGTAAACTGAATGTACTCGTAAAACTCAATCTCATAGTAAAGCTCTCTCTGGTAGTATTCCATGGAATACCCCCAGCGTTTTCTGATATCCTCCGGCCAGTGATCCCAGCTTTCTCCTTCAAAAAGATCTTTCACCGCCATGAAAATAGCGTAATCTTTCACCCACCAGGCATTCTCTTCCATAAAACTGGCAAATTCCGGATTTTTGCTGATATCGCTCCGCTCATAGGCCTTACGCAGCAGTGGGAAACGTCCCAGATACATTTTTCCGTAATCCACGCTTCCCGGATCGTCTCCAAAATCTACCCCATCGCATTCCTCTTCCGTCAGCACTCCTTCCCGGATCAGCTCTTCCAAGCTGATAAAATACGGGTTGCCGGCGAAAGTAGAAAAGG
>DVGR01000076.1 GCA_018712605.1 Candidatus Choladousia intestinigallinarum | reverse complement strand
CCGTATGAGCATGGAGGGCGATAGCCCAGAATGCGAATACGGGTAGGATTGCGGGAGCGCCAAAGGCGCGGAGCAATCCGTGGCTTTTATGCGTGGTGATGCCTGCGCCAGCAGGCATGTAAGTTTACTCTATAGGTAATTTCGTTTATTACTGCCGGGGAAGGAGGCTGGGCGCCTCATTGCCGGGTGGGGAAAGAGGAGGAGAAAAGGATGAAGAGATACGTTAAGGCAGCAGTAAGCGCAGGATGTGCGGGGGCATTGGTTTTGGGAACGGGAGTGATGGCTTCCGCTGAAGAGACGAAAACTTTAAAAGTAGCTATGGAGTGCGGATATGCTCCCTACAACTGGACGCAGCCCACGGACGAGAACGGTGCGGTTCCTATTGCGGACAGCAGCGAATATGCATACGGCTACGATGTCATGATGGCCCAGCACATCTGTGAAGAGCTTGGATACGATCTGGAGATCGTGAAACTGGACTGGGATTCTCTGGTTCCCGCAGTGGTTTCCGGAACAGTAGACTGCGTGATCGCAGGACAGTCCATCACTTCTGAGAGACTGGAGGTAGTGGACTTTACGGTTCCGTATTATTATGCATCTATCATCACTCTTACAAAGAGCGACAGCGAATATGCACAGGCCAAGGGAGTGGCGGATCTCGCCGGCGCTACCTGCACCTCTCAGCTGAACACGGTTTGGTATGACGTATGCCTGCCCCAGATTGAGGACGCCAATATTCTTCCGGCTCAGGATTCCGCTCCTGCTATGCTGGTAGCCCTGGATGCGGACAAATGTGACCTGGTAGTAACCGATATGCCTACAGGAATGGCGGCAGTGGTTGCGTACCCGGATCTGACCCTTCTGGATTTCTCCGGCACAGAGGATGATTTTGAAGTGTCTGAGGAAGAGATCAATATCGGAATCTCCCTGCAGAAGGGAAATACAGAGCTTCTGGATGCCATCAACGGAGTGCTGGAGGAGATGACTCCCGAGGACTACGAAGAGATGATGAATGAGGCCATCTCTGTTCAGCCCCTTTCCGACGCAGAGTAAAGGTTTGTGAAAGGAGTAGAGGATTATGCCTCAGGATTTTTTAGGAAGAATATGGTATATTCTTGACAATAACTGGATGTCCTTCCTGACGGGAGCCGTCAATACTATGATCATCGCCCTTGTCAGCACCTTGATCGGTTGTGTCATCGGCTTTGCGGTGGGACTTGTTCAGACCATTCCCTTAAATAAAAAAAGCAATCCTCTGAAAAAAGGCGTACTGTATCTGGTACGCCTGATCTTAAATATCTATGTAGAAGTTTTCAGGGGAACGCCTATGATGGCGCAGGCCATGTTTATCTATTTCGGCTCATCGGCTGTCTTTGGAATTAATATGTCCATGTGGTTTGCGGCCTTTTTTATTGTGTCCATCAATACGGGCGCCTATATGGCCGAGACGGTCCGGGGAGGAATTCTCTCTATAGATCCAGGACAGACAGAGGGGGCCAAGGCCATCGGCATGAATCACGTGCAGACCATGATGTACGTAATCCTGCCCCAGGCCCTGAGGAATATTATGCCTCAGATTGGCAACAATCTTGTTATCAACATAAAAGATACGTGTGTGCTTTCCACCATCGGGATTGTGGAGCTGACTTATACCACAAGAAGTGTGTCGGGAGCCCTGTACACGTATTTTGAAGCATTCTCCATTGCCATGGTGATCTATTTTGTCCTGACCTTTACCTGTTCCAGGCTTCTTCGGATGTGGGAGAAGCGAATGGACGGAAGCGATAACTATGACCTGGCTACTACAGATACCCTGGCCCACACGAGCGGCCTGTACAAATACACGGGAAGGGAGGAGGATGAAGAGTGAGCCAAGAAGTAATCCGAATCCACCATCTGAGCAAAACCTTCGGCAAGAACGTAGTGCTTCGGGATATTGACTTTTCCGTATCCGCAGGAGACGTGACGTGCATCATCGGCGCCTCCGGCTCCGGAAAATCCACTCTGCTGCGGTGCCTGAACCTTCTGGAGACGCCCACCACAGGGGAAGTGCTCTATCACGGACAGGATATCATCAAGAGCGGCATCAACGAGGCGGCCTACCGGGCTAAGGTTGGAATGGTGTTCCAGAGCTTTAACCTCTTTAACAATATGACAGTGCTGGAAAACTGCATGATCGGCCAGATTAAGGTGCTGAAGAAAAAGAAGGAAGAAGCAAAAGAAAGCGCTCTGTCCTTCCTGGAGAAAGTGGGAATGGCTCCCTATATCAATGCCAAGCCCCGGCAGTTGTCGGGAGGCCAGAAGCAGAGAGTGGCCATTGCCAGAGCCCTGGCTATGGAGCCGGAGCTTCTGCTTTTTGACGAACCTACCTCCGCTCTGGATCCTCAGATGGTAGGCGAGGTGCTGGATGTTATGAAACAACTGGCCCAGGAGGGGCTGACCATGATTATTGTGACACATGAGATGGCCTTTGCACGGGATGTTTCCAACCATGTGGTTTTTATGGCGGATGGCGTGATTGCGGAGGAAGGAGACCCGGATCAGATTTTCAATCATCCGCAGAACCTTAAAACCACGGAATTTTTGAGCCGGTTTATGAGGGGATAAACCGACGAAGGGATGAAAATTTATGATTCATATTTTAGAACATTGTGTGACGGATACACTGATGGTTCTGCCGCTTTTGTTTCTGTCCTATATTCTGGTAGAGTATATAGAACACCGCATGAGCAGCCGGACCCGGGAGATGATCTTCCGGGCCGGGAAGGCAGGGCCAATCATCGGTGCCCTGGTGGGAATGATCCCTCAGTGCGGCTTTTCAGCCGCCGCCGCAGGATTATTTGCGGGAGGCGTGATCTCACCGGGAACTCTTTTGGCAGTATTCTTATCCACCTCGGATGAGATGCTGCCGATTCTGCTGTCAGAGCGGACGCCTGTACCGGTAATTCTGAAGATTCTTCTGATCAAAGGAACGGTGGCGGCCTTGGCAGGAATTTTTACGGATTTGGCGGCGGCAGCCTTTGGCAGAAATAAAAGGATGGAGCACGGCCACTCGCCTTTGTGTGAACACGGACACTGTCACTGTGAGGACGGCGGAATTTTTCGCCCGGCGCTTTACCATACCCTCCAAGTGACAGTATTTTTGTTCCTGATCAACCTGGTACTGGGATTCGGGATGGAACGCCTGGAGGAGTCCCAGGCCATGCAGTTCATTACGGGAACGGTTTTCCTGCAGGAAGCCCTTTGCGCCCTGGTGGGCTTGGTTCCTAACTGTGCGGCCTCGGTGCTGATTACACAACTTTATTTGGGCGGCGTGATCCATGCGGGAGCTCTCTTTGCCGGACTGCTGTGCGGGGCCGGAAGCGGCCTTCTGGTGCTGTTCAGGACAAACCGCAATATGAAACAGAATCTGCTGCTGCTGGTTCTTCTGTACGGAATTGGGCTGGCGGCGGGATTCCTGATCGGCCAGACAGGCATCATGTAGATGGGCGGCTGAAAATCCGCTGCCCAAGGAAGGGTTCTGAATAAGGAGATGGAAGAAAAATGGATTATATGATTCGGGCTACGGCGGCGGACCAGCAGATCCGGGCATTTGCCGCCACCACAAGACAGACGGTAGAGCAGGCCAGAAAATATCATAACACAAGCCCGGTAGCCACGGCCGCTCTGGGAAGGCTTCTCAGTGCGGGAGCCATGATGGGGGCTATGATGAAGGGTGAGAAAGACCTGCTGACCATACAGGTAAAAGGAGACGGTCCCATAGGCAGCGTGACGGTGACAGCGGACAGCAGCGGCGGCGTGAAGGGATATGCCGCCAACCCCCAGGTGCTTCTCCCGGCCAATCTGGCAGGGAAGCTGGATGTGGGAGGCGCCGTGGGCAAAGGGACGCTGCGGGTGATCAAAGACCTGGGGCTGAAAGAGCCCTATACAGGCCAGTGCGAACTGCAGACGGGGGAGATCGGAGACGACCTGACCTACTACTTTGCGGTTTCAGAGCAGGTTCCCTCTTCTGTAGGGCTGGGAGTGCTCTTAAATAAAGAGAATACGGTGCGCCAGGCAGGGGGCTTTATCATACAGCTTATGCCCTTCACCTCGGAAGAGGTGATCCGCAGGCTGGAGGAAAAGCTGGCGGGACTTCATTCCGTGACGGCTCTTCTGGATCAGGGAATGACTCCTGAGGATATGTTAAATGAGCTGCTGGGAGAGTTTGGGGTGGAGATTACAGATACCGTTCCTGTGGAATACCGCTGCGGCTGTTCCAGGGAGCGGATTGAGAAAGCCCTGATCAGCATTGGGAAAAAGGAACTTCAGGAAATGATTTCGGAGGGAAAGACGATTGAGGTGAACTGCCAGTTCTGCGGCAAATCCTATGCTGTGACAGTGGAAGAACTGCAGGAACTGTTAAAGCGGGCGGTTCGGAAGTAGAGGTGGCCATGAGAGACGGATTTATTAAGGCTGCTGCCCTGACTCCTGGAATTCGGGTGGCGGACTGCGAACACAATACGAAAGAAATATGCAGGATGATGGAAGCGGCCTGGGAACAGGGGGCCAAGCTCCTGGTTTTTCCAGAGCTGTGCATTACAGGATATACCTGTCAGGATCTCTTCCTGCAGGAATCCCTTCTGCGCAGCGCAGAAGAATCCCTGGAAAAAATTATCCTCCATACCAGGGAACGGGATGGGCTTGTGTTTGTAGGCCTTCCCTTTCAGGTGGGAAGCAAGCTGTACAATACGGCGGCGGCTGTAAGCCGTGGCCGGCTTCTGGGACTGGTTCCTAAGTATGCCCTTCCAAACTACGGCGAGTTTTATGAGAGGCGCCATTTTGAACCGGGACCGGAGAAGGTACAGTGGATTACCTGGCGGGGAGAGCAGATTCCTTTTGGCATGAAGCAGCTTTTCGTCTGCCGGGAGATGAAAAATCTGACGGTGGCCGCTGAGCTTTGCGAAGATTTGTGGGCACCGGATCCTCCCAGTGTTTCCCACGCCCTGGCAGGGGCTTCCGTCCTTGTGAATCTGTCTGCCAGTGATGAGGCCACGGGGAAGAATCTTTACAGAAGATCCCTGGTTTCCTCCCAGTCCGCCAGGCTTTTCTGCGGCTACATTTACGCAAGCGCCGGGGAGGGGGAGTCCACCCAGGATCTTGTATTTTCCGGCCATAATCTGATCGCAGAAAACGGCCATATTCTGGCTGAGTCGTCCAGATTCGGCACTGGAATTTTGGTTTCAGAGATAGATGTGGAGCGTCTGAACGCTGAGAGACGCAGAACCACTACCTTTCAGGAAAAGGGCGCAGAGGAATACGTGCGCCAGAGCTTTACAATAAGCGTGGAAGAAACCGTCCTTACCAGGAAGTTCGATCCGGCGCCTTTTGTTCCCGCCGGGAAAGAGGACAGAGACGCCAGGTGTGAGGAAATCCTTATGATACAGGCTATGGGGCTGAAAAAGCGGGTGGAGCATACTCGCAGCAAGAGCCTGGTAGTGGGAATTTCCGGGGGACTGGATTCCACTCTGGCCCTGCTGGTAATGGTAAAGGTCTGCGATCTTCTGGGGCTTCCCAGGACGGCGGTGACGGCAGTCACCATGCCGGGCTTCGGCACCACGGACCGGACCTACCAAAACGCCTGCGAACTGACCAGAAGCCTGGGAGCAGAGCTTTTAGAGGTGGATATCCGGGAGGCGGTACAGCTTCACTTCCGGGATATCGGACATGACATCCAGGTACATGACGTGACGTATGAGAACAGCCAGGCCAGAGAGCGGACCCAGATCCTCATGGATCTGGCCAATCAAAAGGGAGGGCTTCTGGTTGGAACCGGGGATATGTCAGAGCTGGCTCTGGGGTGGGCCACCTACAATGGAGACCACATGTCCATGTACGGAGTGAACTGTTCCGTGCCCAAGACGTTAGTGCGGCACTTGGTGCGGTATTATGCCGATACCTGCGGGGAAGAGAAGATCCGGGAGATTCTGTACGATGTGCTGGACACGCCGGTCAGCCCGGAGCTGCTGCCGCCAAAAGACGGGAAGATCGCCCAGAAGACAGAGGATTTGGTAGGCCCCTATGAGCTTCACGACTTTTTCTTATATCATATGATGCGCTTTGGCTGCCGGCCTGCAAAACTGTACCGGATGGCTCTGTCAGCCTTCCAGGGGCAGTATAGCCCGGAGACGGTTCTCAAGTGGCTGAAGACTTTCTACAGGAGATTTTTCGCCCAGCAGTTCAAACGCTCCTGCGTGCCCGATGGCCCCAAGGTGGGTTCCGTGGCACTCTCGCCCAGAGGGGATCTGAGAATGCCCAGTGATGCCTGTGCGGATCTGTGGCTTAAGGAGCTGGAAGAAATTTGAGAAGGAGGATGACCGCATGAAAATTTACGTAGACGTAAAAGCGGCCCAGGAGGGAAACGGTTCAAAAGAAATGCCCTTTAAGTATATCAATGATGCGGCCGAGGCCGCCCAGCCGGGGGACGAGGTGCTGGTAGCCCCCGGCATATACCGGGAGTATGTAAATCCCAGGAATGCGGGCAGAGAGGACGCCCGCATTACATACCGCAGCACAGAGCCTTTGGGGGCGGTGATCACCGGTGCGGAGGAAGTGAAGGACTGGCAGCCCTATCAGGGAAATGTCTGGGTCTGCCGCATCGACAATTCTGTTTTTGGAACTTACAATCCGTACACCACCTATGTGTACGGAGACTGGTATTTCGCAGGACGCAGCAAACACACCGGAGCGGTTTATCTCAACCATAAGATGCTGTATGAGGCGGAGAGTCTGGATGCCTGCCTGAAGGGGGAGGTCTATGAGTGTTCCTGGGAGCCGGAGGCTTCCGTATATAAGTGGTATTCCTGTCAGGAAGACGGCGAGACAGTGATTTACGCAAATTTCCAGGGAAAGAATCCGAATGAGGAAAATGTGGAGATCAATGTGCGCCGTGAATGTTTTATGCCCTCCAAAACAGGTGTGGGGTATCTTACGGTCAGCGGATTTAAGATCGATAAAGCGGCTACTACCTGGGCGCCGCCGGCCGCCTACCAGGACGGCATGATCGGGCCCCACTGGTCCAAGGGATGGATTATCGAGGACTGCGAAATCAGCAACAGCAAATGTGCGGGGATTTCTCTGGGAAAATACCTGGATTCCGACAATGACCACTACTTTACATACAAGCATGTAAAAAGTCCCACCCAGATGGAGCGGGACGCCGTATGCCGGGGACAGTACCATGGCTGGCTGAAAGAGAAGGTGGGCAGCCACATCGTCCGCCGCTGCCATATTCACAACTGTGAGCAGGGAGGAATCATCGGGCGTATGGGCGGAGTTTTCTCCATCATCGAGGATAACCATATCCACCATATCAACAATATGATGGAGCTGGGAGGCGCCGAGATTGCGGGGATTAAAATGCATGCGGCCATCGACGTGACCTACCGGAGAAATTATATCCACCACTGCACCATGGGGATCTGGTGCGACTGGGAGGCCCAGGGCACCCGAATCACCCAGAATTTATTCCATGACAACCAGCGGCCGGAGTTTGCCAGACAGCTCAAGGGAGGCATGTGCAGCCAGGATATTTTTGTGGAGGTGGGACACGGCCCTACTTTGATTGACAACAATATCCTCCTGTCAGATGCGAGCCTGCGCATGGCCACCCAGGGAGTGGCCATGGTCCATAACCTGATCTGCGGGGCTCTTACCTGCGTGGGAGAGGGTACAGGCCCCAGATATACCCCGTATCATATGCCCCACAGGACAGAGGTTATGGGCTTTATGACGATTCTTCACGGGGACGACCGGTTCTACAACAATATTTTTGTGCAGAAGTGGCCGTCTAAACCCTGTGTCAATCTCAGGGACAGTTCTGAGGGGATAGACGAGGACAACCGGGAGGTGGGAACCCACGTGATGGATGAGTACCCCACCTATGAAGAATGGATCAAAATGTTTGATATGGATACAGACACGCCGGACATGGTGAAGCTGGAGCCGGCCCACGCCGGTAAACTGCCTGTATGGGCCAAGGGAAATGCATATTTTAACGGCGCCAAGGCTTGGAAAAAAGAAGAGAATCCTCTGGCGGACACAGAACACCAGGTATATGTGGAGGTAAATTGCCAGGATGGAAAGCCTGTCCTGTCCACGAACCTCTATGAGTTTATGGGAGATTATTTTGCCGGTATGGTGAACAGCGATCTTCTGGGCCGTGCCTTTGAACCGGAGCAGAGATTTGAAAATCCCGACGGAACAGATATTGTCTTTGACCGGGATTACCTTGGGGAACACCGGGGAATGAGAGTCCTGCCTGGTCCCTTTGCTTCTGCGAAGGCTGTGGGAGAGGGACTTTGGGCGGTTAGCCGGCCCCAGGAATGAAGAAGGAGAAGAAGAACCGATGTATGAAATCATGAGTTCTGATGAGGCGATCCGGCTGATCCGGGATGGGGATTGTATCTGTGTAAATTCTTTTGTGGGAATCGAAAACCCGGTAGAGCTCCACGAAGCTATTTTTCGGAGATACCAGAGAATGCAGTCACCCAGGCACCTGACGGTTATTTCCAGCGCCGGCTTTGGAGTCTGGGATGAGGAGCGCAATGCGGAGGGCTATATCCGGGAAGGGGCTGTGGACCGGCTGATCTGCGGCCATTTCGGCGCTATGCTCAGTACGAAAAAGCTGGTATTGGAGGACCGCTTTGAGGCTTATAATTTGCCTCTTGGCTGTATCTCCCATGCCATCCGGGCGCAGGCAGGAGGCCTGCCGGGAGCGCTGTCCAAGGTAGGGCTGGATATTTTTGTGGACCCAAGAAGGGAAGGGCCTGGAATCAACCGGATCTCCATTGACGATTCTATGGTCAAATATGTAGAGGTGGATGGAGAAGAATTTCTATATTATAAACTGCCGAAGATCAACGTAGCCTTGATCAAGGGAACGGCTGCGGACCGGAAGGGGAATATATCCTTTGACGATATGTTTATGTCGGGAGATGCCCTCTCCATCTGCCAGGCGGTGAAAGCAAACCGGGGCAAGGTGATCGTCCAGGTAGACCGGCTGGTGAACACCCCGTCCAGGCCCAGAAACGCCATTATCCCAGGATGCCTGGTGGACGCCATTGTGGTGGCGGAGCCGGAGGAGCGCAATGAAGCCTATACGGCTCTTACCGGAAGTTTTGAGATTCCCTACGAGGACTGGAGCAGATGGAATGAGAAAATCGACACCGCCTCCGCAAAGCAGCCCCAAAGCAGCGCAGTGGGGAATATCATCGGACGGCGGGCAGCGCAGGAGCTGCGGGTGGACGACATTGTGAACATCGGGATCGGGATCCCGGAGATGGTTTCCCGCTATACCAGAAAAAGCGGAATGCTGGATCAGGTCACTCTGACTGTGGAGTCCGGGGGAATCGGCGGCTTTCCGGTATCCGGGGAAGTATTTGGAGCCATGATCGGCGCTTCCTCCGTCTACGATATGGCCAACCAGTTTGATTTATACGACAACGGCGGGCTGGATATCTGCTTTATGGGAGCTCTGGAGGTAGATAAAGAAGGGAATGTCAATGCCCACAGAGGGCCAGGGGCCTTTGCGGGCATCGGCGGGTTTGCCAATATTACGGCGAAGACGCCTACCGTGGTATTCTGCATGACCTTCAATACCAAAGGGCTGGAGGTCACCCAGAAAAGGGGAGTGGTAACCATCCATCAAGAGGGCGCCGTGCCGAAATTTGTAGAGAAGGTCAGAAGCGTCAGCTTTTCGGCCAAGAGGGCTATCGCCAATGGCCAGAAGGTGCTGTATGTCACGGAGCGCTGCGTGTTCCGCCTGACGCCTAAGGGATTGAAGCTGATTGAAGTGTATCCGGGTGTGGAGGAAGAAAAGGATATTCTGGCGCAGCTTCCCTTTGAAGTGGAACGGTAAAAGGAGAAACGGCTATAAAAGGCCTGCCGGCGGAATTTTCATGGCCTGGCGCCTCTCTTTTCCGTCTTCGTCCAGCAGCAGGCGGGCGCCTTCCGTATCTGGAGCCAGGGAGCGGGCGTGAAGCTTCCGGTATGCGGAGGGGCTCATGTGATAAAATTTTTCAAAGGTATGGGAAAAATGCTGTCTGCTGTTGTAGCCGCATGAAAATGCGGTGTCCGTGATGCCAAGAGAACTGTTGGTCAGCAGAAAGGCGGCCTGCTCCATCCGCTTCTTTGTAATATATTCCCCTATGGAACAGTCCATCAGCCGGGAGAAGAGAAGCTGCAGGTAGGATTTGTTGATCCCGGCTTGGGCTGCGATCTCCGGCACGGAGAGAGGTTCCAGCAGATTCTGGTCAATATAGGAACAGGCTTTTTTCAGATAAAGGATTCCAGGTACTTTTCTGCCCCGCCAGGCGCAGTAGGAAAGTTCTACCATGGCGCGGTAAAACAGCAGCCGCAGCAGGTAGGAGGAATCCTTTTCTTTTTTTTGAAGCTGGGCGATCAGGTCTTTCATGGAATACCCCATGTTCCTCATGTCGTCGGCCACAAAATACGGCTCGCCGTTATCCCAGAAACCGAGAAAAGAGGGGCAGCCCTTTATGAGCTCATCCAGGGGAATTCCCCTGCTGTTTTGGCGGAAGGAGAATTCCAGGTTCAAAATGGCACAGGGATGGCCGCTCCCTATTTCCAGACGGTGAGGGGTCCCACTCCGCAGAAAGATGAACTGATTGGCCGTCAGGGTATGTGTCTCTTCCGGGCAGAAAACCAGACAGCGCCCGCTGGTCACATACATAATCTCGCAGCTTTCATGGGTATGAAAGGGCATGTGGTATTCCGGCAGAGACAGCGCGTAATAGGCGGTGATGGTCACGGATGCGGGGGTCTGATAGTTTCTGTCCATATTTTTACACCTCGTCTTTTTTCATTGCCGCAGACAGCGGTTCTTATGGAGAATCATATCACAGAAATTTAAATGCGACAATATCTTACATCTGCAGATGCCCTGCGCTAATAAATTCCACCTGAAAAAGGGCTTCCCGTTATAATGAACGTAACAACCCGGAGGAATTCTTGAAATCTATAAAGGAGGACTTCTTTTATGAGCTTTAAAGTATCTTTTATCGGCGCAGGCAGCCTTGTCTTCGCCCGCACTCTTTTTACGGATATTTTGTCCGTACCGGAATTTCATGATATCGAGATATCTTTTACCGACATCAATGCGGAAAACCTTGAGCGAACCAGAGCCCTTTGCCAGCGGGATCTGGATGAAAATCATATCCCCATCACAATCCAGGCCACTACTGACCGCAGAGAGGCGTTCCGGGGCGCCCGCTATATTGTGAACTGCGTCCGTGTAGGCGGTTTAGAGGGATTTGAGTATGATATTGAAATTCCCCTGAAATACGGCGTGGATCAGTGTGTGGGAGACACACTGTGTACGGGTGGCATCATGTACGGCCAGCGTGTGATTGCGGCTATGCTGGATTTCTGCAAGGATATTCGTGAGGTGGCGGAGCCAGGGGCAATTATGCTGAACTATTCAAACCCCAACGCCATGGCGACCTGGGCCTGCAACAAGTACGGCGGAGTAAAGACCATCGGTCTTTGCCACGGAGAGATTCACGGAGAGATGCAGATTGCGGAGGTTCTTGGCATACCCAGGGAGGAACTGGATATTACCTGTGCCGGCATCAATCACCAGACCTGGTATATTTCCGTAAAGCACAAAGGAGAGGACATGCTTCCCAAGCTTCTGTCCGGCTTCGAGGCCCACGAAAGATACAGCGAGGAGGAGAAGGTGCGCATTGATATCCTCAAGCGCTTCGGATACTATTCCACTGAGTCCAACGGACACCTCTCAGAATACGTGGCCTGGTACCGGAAACGCCCGGAAGAGATCCCCAGTTGGATTAACCTTGACAACTGGATCAACGGCGAGACAGGGGGATATCTGCGTGTGACCAGGGAAGAGCGCAACTGGTTTGATACCGACTACCCCAAGATCCTGGCCGAGCCGCCCAAGAAGCTGGACGGTTCCCAGAGAGGGAAGGAGCATTGCTCTTATATCATTGAGTCCCTGGAGACCGGAAGAACCTACAGAGGTCATTTCAATGTGATGAATGAGGGCTGCATCACCAACCTTCCCTATGAGTCTGTGGTGGAGGTGCCCTGCTATGTGGATGGAAACGGCATTAGTGTACCGAAAGTAGGGGATCTGCCTTTGGGCTGCGCAGCCGTTTGCTCCCAGTCAATCTGGGTACAGAAGCTGGCCGTGGAGGCGGCAGTTTCCGGGGACGCACAGCTTCTGAAGCAGGCGGCCCTTATGGATCCTCTCACCGGAGCTGTATGCAATCCGCCGGAGGTATGGCAGATGATTGACGAGATGCTGGTGGCGGAGGAACAGTGGCTGCCCCAGTACGGGGAGGCCATCGCCCAGGCAAAGGAGAATCTCTCCAAGGGTGATTTGATCCCCACCAAAGAGTACCACGGAGCTGTAAGGCTGCGTGAAAAGACTCCTGAAGAAGTGGCCAGAGAGCGGGCGGAAAGAGTCATTACAGCATAATATAAAAAACGGCTGAAATTAAATTTAATACAGCAGCGGCAGAGATTTTATTCCCTGCCGCTGTTTTTCATGTCATAAGAAAGACTTTGGTGCAATAAAGCGTGAAAGTGCTTTCTTATGACACAAAAAGCACTTCGTGCAGTTCGTTATATTTAAAAATCCTGCTCATATACGAAGCTCTGGGCCGGGGGCGAGGCAAGGACGGCCGGGGAACGCTGCTGCCGGTATTCCTTTGGGGTGCACCCGTGGATGCTCTTAAAGAGACGGTAAAAGGTCTGCTGGTTGTGATAGCCGCATTCAATGGCAATATCCATCATACCCAGATCAGTGCTCAGCAGAAGATAGTCCGCATAGTCAATCCGAAGGGAGTTGATGTAGGCGGTAAAATTCATTTTCAGTACATTTGAGAAAATCCGAGAGAGGGTGTATTTCCCGATGCCAAAGTGTTTCGCCACGGAGGTAAGGGAGATTTCCTCCTGAAAGTGTTTGCCGATGTAGGCTGCGATATCGCAGGACAGATCCTGGGGCGGAAGCTCCCGGTAGTCGGTCAGATCAAGCTTGGGAAGAATCCGGCTCAGCATCAGGGAAACCAGGGAACTGACCAGGGATTGGTCATAATCTTCCTGATTGATTTCAAACAGCCGATTTTCTGCATAAAAAACATCCGGATGGATATCGGAGGCGCACAGCTTGGGATGCTTGGGAAACATATTCAAAAGCTGGGTCTTATGAATGGGCAGGTAGTCCAGGCGGCAGTTTAAAATATGAAGCTGGGCATTTTTTTCAGGGGGGGGGGTAAAAGTATGGTAGTCGTGGGCCGTGTTGGGGAAAACGATAGCAAGCTCCCCTGGCTGGAGCAGATACTTTTCCGTACCGATCTGCATCTGGAGAATACCCTTCACTACATGTACCAGTTCAATGTACTGATGTACATGAAGAGGGTACTGAAGAGGATTGCATTCACAGTAAAGCAAAAAGATGTCTCGTTTATTCTCATAAAACATGGCGGATACCTCCAGGCGATTCCTGCAAACAGGGATGGCGCAATAATTGTGAATGATTGTGAAGTAAATATGAATCATTATAGCTTGAAAGCTGGTATAATGTCAAATACAGGAGCA
This sequence comes from Candidatus Choladousia intestinigallinarum, assembly GCA_018712605.1. Classification (GTDB taxonomy): domain Bacteria; phylum Bacillota; class Clostridia; order Lachnospirales; family Lachnospiraceae; genus Choladousia; species Choladousia intestinigallinarum. The sequence continues at coordinate 34,058 of DVGR01000076.1, read as the reverse complement.
AAAAAACGTGAAAAATTGTGTTAAATGCACAGGCAATTCTGAAAGCGCGCGAAAAAATGAATTAACTTTTCATGGGACTTGCACAAAAACAGGAATCAGCAGAAAAGGAGGATATTATGCGTAAGAGAAACAAAAAGCTGTTAAGCGGTATGATGTGTGCGGCTATGTGTGCGGCTATGCTTGGAGGGACTGCCGTACAGGCGGAATCGAATGCCGAGATCGAGGTTGCATACAACCTTACAACGGATGACTTTGCAGTTTTTGAGCAGATTACAAAGGACTTTACAGAAGAGACCGGTATTAAAGTTACCATTTACAATGGCGGAGACGATTATGAGTCCGCTATGAAGACCAGGATGTCCTCCGGGGATCTCCCGGATATCTGGACCACCCATGGATGGAGTCTGATCCGCTACAGTGAGTATATGATGGATCTCAGCGACCAGGAATGGGTAGCGAATATTGACGCAGGACTGAAGGATGTTATCACGAATGACGATGGGGAACTCTTTATTCTTCCCATTACCCAGGCTGTATGCGCCGTTCTCTACAATGCGGACGTGCTGGAAGAGGCAGGAGTGGATCCCACTCAGATCCGTACCTGGGATGATTTTGACGCAGCCTGCCAGGCTGTAAAAGACAACACAGATGCGGCACCGATTGAGATTGCTCTGGGAGATGCTTTCGACGCATATTCCCTGGAGGTAATCTGGCCCACTCTTTACACCAACAGCGATGTGGAAGACAACAAAGCTGAGGCACTCCAGGACGGTTCCTTTGATTTTGAAGCAGACGGAACACAGGGTCATCAGATGCTGGCTGACTGGTATTCAAAAGGATATCTGAATGAGGACTATGTAAGCTGCCAGATTGACGATATCCGTCAGGCATTCGCCAACAATGAAGGCGCCTTTACACTGTATTCCACAGAGACGATTCCTTCTATTCTGGCTTACAACGAGGACGTGAACATCGGTATTCTGCCGGCTCCTTCAGTGAGTGAGGACGGTGCGTCCTACTTCGGTACCGGTGAAGGAAACTTCAGCTGCTTCGGTATGTGGAAGGATACGGAATATCCTGACGAGTGCAAGCAGTTCCTTGAGTATCTGTCCCGTCCGGAAATTGCAGTTAAGATCGTGGAGATCGACGGCGGAATCCCCGCTCTGACCAATATTGAGCTGGATCCTGAGGCTAAGTCTGCTTATACCACCAATGCGTTTAAGGCAGCTCAGGAGCAGTTTGACGGAGATCTTACTTACGATAACTTCTTTGACCGTGAATATCTTCCCAGCGGTATGTGGTCTGTAATGGGAGACTCTGTAGGTGTCCTGCTGGCAGACGGCGATCCTGAGGCAGATCTGGAAGAGGCTGTTTTGATGGTAGCTGACAACTATATGGATTTGTCAGGCAATTAACGAAGATTTGTGTCAGCCCTCGGAGCCGGCGCTTAGAGCCTGCTCCGGGGGCTTTCTTTAAGGAGAAGCTTTATGACAAAAAAGAGATTAAGAAGACTGAACTGGTTTTATGTTCCGGCAGTGGTGCTGATGCTTGTCTTTATTGCCTATCCTCTCTTTAATGCCGTTTATCTGTCATTCTTTAAGTGGAACGGATATTCGGTGGACAAGGAATTCATCGGCATTGCGAATTATATTTCCATGTTTGAGGATAAGGTGTTCCGTTCCTCTCTGCGCAATACATTGATCTACGGCTTTGTCTGCACTCTTTTGCAGCAGGTGATTGGTCTTGCCCTTGCGCTGTTTTTGAATATGAAATTTAAAGGAAGGGGAATCGTGCGGACCGTAATCTACATGCCCGCCATGGTCTCCGGCCTTGTTATGGGTTATATTATGTATTTCTTCTTCCAGACAAAGGGCGGTGTTATGAATGATATTCTCAACGCCTTTGCCGGAACCTCCTACGACTGGCTGGGAAACAGCTCGGCTGCTATCGGAGTGATCGTATTCGTCAACACATGGCAGTTTGTGGGAGTCAGCATGGTAATCTACCTGGCGGGGATCCAGGGCGTGTCCCAGTCTTACCTTGAGGCCGCCACCGTAGACGGAGCCGGCCCCTGGCAGAGGTTCCGCTATATCACCCTTCCTCTGCTGCATCCAGCCCTTGCCTCATCGGTGATCTACAACCTGATCGGCGGGCTTAAGCTCTACGATGTAATCATCGCCATGACGGACGGCGGGCCTGCCAAGAGAACCCATTCTCTGGCCACTTATATCGCAAACCGTTACTTTGACGCAGAGCGGGCCGGCTATGCGGCGGCCATCGGCGTATTTTCCTTTGTGATGATTATGGTGATCTCCATGATTGTAAACGCATATTTCAGGAAAACGGAGGTGAAATACTGATGAAGAAACCAAAGATGCAGGAGAGAGGCACGGTACTTTATCAGGAAGAGAAAGAAAAGATGCCTCTCCGTTTAAAAGACTGGTGGAAGTATCTGCTGGGACTTGGGCTGGTATTTCTCTATCTCTTCCCATTCTATGTGATCATCAACGTGTCTCTGAAGGAGTTCGGGGATACCAGCTCCAGGATGCAGTTTCCGGATCCCGTGTATTGGGGGAATTTTCAGAAGGTCATCGAGGCGGGAGATATCTTTGTGGGTATCCGAAACAGCGTGATCATCACGTTTTTTGTACTGCTTCTGGAGATCGTGGTGGGCTGTATGGCGGCCTACGCTCTGGCCCGCAACCAATCCAAGGTAAATGAGATTGTCCGCAGCCTGATTATGTCGGTTATGATGATCACGCCCCTGACGATCCTGGTAGGCGTTTATTCCACTATGTCCAAGATTCACGCCACCTCCACCTACTGGGGCATGGTGCTTTTGCTGTCAGCCTTCGGGCTCCCCATGGTAATTTTTCTGTACACGAATTTCATCTCATCGATTCCCGTGGCCCTGGATGAGGCGGCGGCTATTGACGGGGCCTCCAATTTCCAGATTTTCTTCAGGATCATACTGCCTCAGCTCAAGAGCGTAACTGTGACGGTAATCATCCTTCAGGGAGTGGGAGTCTGGAATGAGTACACCTATTCCTATTATTTCCTGCAGAAGACGGAGATGCGTACCATTACCCTGGTAATCAAAACCTTCTTCTCGGCGGTGTCCAATGACTATGGGTCTGCGGCGGCTACTGCGGTTATCGGTATGCTGCCTCTGATCGTTCTGTATTTGTTCCTGCAGAAATACTTCATTCAGGGGCAGGTGGACAGCGCGATTAAGAGCTGATGAATGATTTTCGTTTCGGAGGATTAGAAAAAAGTATACGGCTATCCTTGACAAACCATTAGAGAATGGTGTATGGTAAGGTACATCAGAAGAACAGGCTAAAACGATGACGAGACCAGTAGGATGGCAGAAGCATCCAGAGAGAGGGCGAGTGCTGGAAAGCCCTTATGTGGAACCATTTGAAGACCAGCTCTGAGTGGCCTTAATCCGGCCCGGTGATTCCGTTACCATCTTGCGAGAGGCTTTCCCATGGCTCCTTTTTTAGAGATGAAGGAGATTTTGGAAGGCAACAAGGGTGGAACCGCGAGTAGAGATTACACGTCCCTTGCAGCTTACAGGGCTGCAAGGGATTTTTTTACTATAAAAGCCAGTCTCAATGGGCAGGCAGACTGCGTGCTGGCACGCAAGGCTGCATGGACATTTGAGACGCTAACCCGTATGAGTAAGGAGCACGGTAGTGCGGATTACGAATACGGGTAGGATTGCGGGAGCGCCAAAGGCGCAGAGCAATCCGTGGCTTTTATGCGTGGTGATGACCGCGTCAGCGGTCATATCCGTTTACTCTATAGGATTAGGGTGTCAAAAGGGATTGCGGACTGTTTCACAGAAAGGAGAAGCGTATGAAAAAATGGATGAAGGAAATGTTTTTAGCGAACTGGACGCCTTGGGAGAAAGGGCTTTTGATTGCGGACGTACTGCTCCTTGGGATTCTTGTGGGCTGGATCACATCGCCCCTTAAGAGCGGGCTTCGGCTGTTCAGCAACAATTCCTGGGAGATTGGGAAAGAATACAAAGACGAAAAGGAAGAGGAGGAAGAATAAAATGATTATTACATTGAAGGATGGATCAAAGAAAGAGTACAGTCAGCCTATGGCTGTCATAGACATTGCGGCAGATATCAGCGAGGGCCTGGCAAGGGTGGCCACTGCCGGGGAAGTGAATGGAGAGACGGTGGATCTTAGGACGGTTCTGGATCAGGACTGTACCCTCAGCATCCTCACTTTTGAGGATCCGGAGGGAGCCGGAGCTTTCAGGCACACCACTTCCCATATTATGGCCCAGGCTATTAAGAGACTGTATCCCCAGGTAAAGCTGGCTATCGGACCTTCCATTGCGGATGGATTCTACTATGACGTGGACAGCGACACGCCTCTGACTGCAGAGGATCTGGAGAAGATCGAGAAGGAAATGAAAAAAATTGTCAAGGAAGCCCTTCCCATCACCCGCTTTACCAAGCCCAGGGATGAAGCCATCGCTTATTTTAAAGAAAAAAATGAACCATATAAGGTGGAGCTTATCGAGGACCTTCCTGAGGGAGAGGAGATCAGCTTTTACCAGCAGGGAGAGTTTGTGGATCTGTGCGCCGGCCCTCATTTGATGTCAACCAAGCCGGTCAAAGCCTTTAAGCTGACCAGCTTGGCTGGGGCTTACTGGAGAGGCAGTGAGAAGAACAAAATGCTCACCAGAATTTACGGAACTTCTTTTGCCAAGAAGGCGGATCTGGAAGCGTACCTGACAAGGCTGGAGGAAGCCAAAAAGAGAGACCACAGGAAGCTGGGAAAACAGCTTGGCCTGTTTATGATGCGTGAGGAAGGACCGGGATTCCCCTTCTTCCTTCCCAAAGGAATGGTTCTCAAGAACACACTCCTGGATTACTGGAGAGAGATTCACCGAAAGGCAGGGTATGTGGAGATCTCCACGCCTATTATGTTAAGCCGCCATCTCTGGGAGACCTCCGGCCACTGGGATCACTACAAAGAAAACATGTACACAACGGTTATTGACGATACTGATTTTGCCATCAAGCCCATGAACTGTCCGGGCGGCATCCTGGTTTACCAGTCTGAACCCCGTTCTTACAGGGATCTGCCTCTGCGCATGGGAGAGCTGGGACTGGTACACCGCCATGAGAAATCAGGTCAGCTCCACGGTCTGATGCGGGTGCGCTGCTTTACCCAGGACGATGCTCATATCTTTATGATGCCGGAACAGATCCGAGAAGAGATCAAGGGCGTTGCCAAGCTGATTGATGAGGTTTATCAGCTTTTCGGGTTTAAATATCACGTGGAGCTTTCTACCAGGCCGGAAGATTCTATGGGAAGCGATGAGGATTGGGAGATGGCTACAGAGGCTCTCAGAGGCGCCCTGGACGACCTGGGACTTCCCTATGTGGTGAATGAGGGAGACGGAGCCTTCTATGGTCCCAAGATTGATTTCCACCTGGAGGATTCCATCGGAAGGACCTGGCAGTGCGGTACCATTCAGCTTGATTTCCAGCTTCCGCTGCGGTTTAACTGTGAATACATCGGGGCAGATGGAGAAAAACACCGTCCCATTATGATTCACAGAGTGGCCTTTGGCTCCATTGAGCGCTTTATCGGTATTCTCATCGAACACTTTGCAGGGGCCTTCCCCACCTGGCTGGCTCCCGTTCAGGCAAAGATCCTGCCCATTTCCGATAAGCATATGGAATACGCAAGGAAAGTGGAAGCAGCTCTGCTGGAAGCAGGAATCCGCTGTGAAGTAGATGCCAGAGCGGAGAAGATCGGATATAAAATCCGTGAAGCCCGCCTGGAGAAGATTCCGTACATGCTGGTAGTGGGGGCCAAGGAAGAAGAGGAAGAGCTTGTATCCGTGCGCAGCCGTTTTGCCGGTGATGAGGGCCAGAAGAAGCTGGCGGACTTTATTTCAGATATAAAAGAAGAAATTTCTTCCAGGACCATCCGTGCCGTGGTGACGGAGGAAGAACAGAAGGGCTGAAATCCGGCAATGCCTGAATAAGATTTCAAAAACTGCAGATACTACCTTATGGAACAGAAGATGCGGCTTTCCTGTACAAGGGAGGCCGCCGGTTTCAGCATAAAAAAAGGAGGTAGTAGGATGCCGGCTTTAGTATGTTCTGCACAGAATTGTGTCTACAACAACGCCATGTACTGCAGCAGAGGAGATATCCGGGTGGGAGGCGCCAATGCGTCGGTCTGTCAGGATACCTGCTGTGAAAGCTTTCAGGAGAGAAAGATCGAGAGCATGAAGAGTTCCATGGGGTCGCCTTCTATGGAGATTAAGATTGACTGCGAGGCCAGAAATTGTAAGTATAACAAGGAGTGTCAGTGCCATGCCAGCCATGTGGACATTTCCGGGGCTGCGGCCTGCCGCTGTGAAGAGACAGAGTGCGTCACCTTCCAGGATTAAAGGACCTGCGAAAAAGTCGTTGACAAGAACAGCCTTATGTGCTAATCTTACAAAGGTATGATTAACAGGAAAGCAGAGTATCCACTCTCACCCTGGCACGTAAGGCAGTGACCAGCGGTTTATATTGGAGACAGAAGTGTTCCGGTCATGCAGAGAAAGGCATGGCGGAACGAGGTTTCTTAATGTGAGATTAAGTGGATAACTATGTTATCCACTTTTTTATTCGGGACAATGCGAAGACTATATGAGGGGTCTTCTGTTGTATCAATGTGTGGAGGTGCAGTACAATTAGCGAATTAATGATTAACGAACAAATCCGGGATCGGGAGGTCCGAGTAATTGGTGAGAACGGAGAGCAGCTTGGAATCATGTCAGCGAGAGATGCGATGAAGCTTGCGAGGGAGGCAGAGCTTGACCTTGTTAAAATCGCGCCGACGGCCAAACCGCCGGTCTGCAAGATCATCGATTACGGAAAGTATCGTTATGAGCTGGCAAGGAAAGAAAAAGAAGCCAGGAAAAAGCAGAAGATCATTGAGATCAAAGAAGTCCGGCTGTCGCCAAACATTGATGTAAACGACCTGAATACCAAGATAAACAATGCCAGAAAGTTTATCACAAAGGGAAACAAGGTAAAGGTAACACTGCGTTTCAGAGGCAGGGAGATGGCGCATATGCAGGCCAGCAGGCATATTCTGGAGGATTTTGCCAAGCAGCTTGAGGACATTGCGGTCATTGACAAGCCGATTAAACAGGAAGGCAGAAGCCTGACTATATTTTTGGGAGAGAAACGCTGACTATTTTAAATAAGGAGGAACATTGAGATGCCGAAAATGAAAACCAGCAGAGCAGCTGCAAAACGCTTCAAAAAGACAGGAACAGGTTTATTAAAGAGAAGCAAAGCTTATAAAAGCCATATCTTAACCAAAAAGTCTACCAAGAGAAAGAGAAATCTGAGAAAGGCAGCGATTACCGATTCTACCAATGCTCAGAACATGAAGAAGATTTTACCGTATTTATAAGAACAGGCGAAGGAGGAAATAAGACATGGCAAGAATTAAAGGCGGCATGAACGCTAAGAAGAAACATAACCGGGTATTAAAACTGGCAAAAGGATATAGAGGCGCAAGATCCAAACAGTACCGCATCGCAAAGCAGTCTGTAATGCGTGCTCTTACCAGCGCATACGCAGGAAGAAAGCAGAAGAAGCGTCAGTACAGACAGCTTTGGATTGCTCGTATTAACGCAGCAGCTCGTCTGAACGGTCTTTCCTACAGCCGTTTTATGTACGGACTGAAGCTGGCAGGCGTGGAACTGAACCGCAAAGTGCTGGCAGACATGGCAGTAAATGATGCAGCCGGATTTACCACACTGGCTGAGCTGGCAAAGACTAAGCTGGCATAAATAGATGGTGTTAGAAGGGGCTGTCGCATATTAGTTTCATGCGGCAGCCCCTTTTTAAAAGATCTTTCGGGCCGGCTCTTTTGGCCAAGGACGAGACAGAGAGACAGGAGGTACAGGGGATGGAAAATACATATGTGATTGGACTGGATTATGGAACCCTTTCGGCCAGAGCGGTGCTGGTGTGCTGCCAGGACGGCCGGGTGGAGGCCACGGCGGTGAAGCCGTATCCTCATCAGGTGATGGATCGGGTGCTGCCCGACGGCAGTACGAAGCTGGGAGCTAACTGGGCTCTGGAGCATCCCGAGGATTATATTCTTGCCATGACGGAGACAGTCAGGTCCGTTATGGAAGGCAGGGAAGATTTGAAAAATGCAGTAGTAGGAATTGGGATTGACTTCACGTCCTGTACCATACTTCCGGTGGATGAAGCGGGAACCCCCCTGTGCTGCCTGAAAGAATATGAAGGACGCCCTCACGCATATGCCAAGCTTTGGAAGCACCATGCGGCCCAGCCACAGGCAGACCGGATCAATCTGGTGTTGGAAGAGAGAGGGGAGCTTCAGGGAATCCGCTATGGCGGGAAGATTTCATCAGAGCTTCTCCTGCCAAAGGTGCTGCAGATGGTAGAAGAGGATCCGGAGATTTACCGCAGGGCAGACCAGATCCTGGAAGCAGGGGATTGGCTGACTCAGACCCTCACGGGAGAAGGGCGGCGTTCAGGAAATATGGCCGGGTACAAGGCTATGTGGCTGCCGGAGAGCGGATATCCCGATAAAGAATTTCTCCGCCAGCTTCATCCTGAGCTGGAAAACATAGGAGAGACGAAGCTTCGGGGAGAGATGGCCCTTATGGGGCAGCCGGCGGGCTTCCTGACCAGGGAGTGGGCCGGAAAGCTGGGACTGCCAGAGGGAATCACAGTGGCGCCGGCGGTGATTGATTCCCATTCAGGGCTTCCTGGAAGCGGCGTCTCCAGGAAAGATCAGATGATGATGGTAGTAGGCACCTCCAGCGTTCTTCTGGCCCTCTCAGAAAAGCCCTTTGCCAGGGACGGAGTGGTAAGCGGCATTAAAGGAGGAATTGTTCCGGGCTATTATGCTCTGGAGTCAGGCCTTGCCGCAGTAGGAGATATGCTGGGCTGGTTTGTGGATCAGGCGGCGCCGGAGTCCTGTGCGAAGGCGGCTGAAGAGCTGGGGATGAACCTGCATTCTTATCTGACGAAAAAGGCAGGGGAATTAAGGCCGGGACAGAGCGGGCTGGTAGCCCTTGACTGGTGGAACGGCAATAAGACGCCCTTTGTGGACGGCCGCCTCTCAGGAGTGCTGACAGGATGCACTCTGGGGACGAAGCCGGAGGAAATTTACAGGGCTTTGATCGAGGCTACGGCTTTTGGAACCAGGAGAATCATAGATTTGTATGAGGAGGCGGGAGCCCAGATCGGGGAGATTATCGCCAGCGGCGGCATTGCGGAGAAGAATCCTCTGTTCCTGCAGATCTATGCGGACGTGCTGGGGAAGAAGATCCGGGTATCAGCTACGGAGCAGACGGCGGCGGTAGGCTCTGCCATCTACGCCTCAGTGGCGGCGGGAGCTGCCAAAGGGGGGTATGACACTCTGGGAGAAGCTGTAGAGAGGATGAGCCACATACATGAGAAGGCATATATTCCTGACGAAGAGAACGGAAAGATCTATCATGAGCTCTACGGCCTTTACAAGGAGCTTTCCGGAATGTTCGATCCGGGAAGAAATTCTGTTATGGCCAGGCTTTTGGAACTGAAGAGCGGCATTTAGGATTTTTTAAAGGATACGGCATACCGATTTACGAGAAGACAGGCAGGCAGCGATGGCGGAGAGAGCATCGCTGCCTGCCTGTTTTAGACCGGGGCATTCCAGGAACAGGTCTGGTTCCCTTCAGGGAATTCTTCCAGGCTGTTCATGATATCGGATATGACGGGCCTTTGGTCATTGAATCCTTTGATCCCAAGTTTGAAGAGCTGGCGGGAAACTGCGCCATCTGGAGAAAGCTGGCGGAGAGCGGAGAGGCCCTGGCGGTGGAGGGGCTTGCGAACCTGAAGGCCATTGCGGAGAGTATGTGATCTTTATATTTTTACTTCTTTTTTATGTATTGATCCCCCGGGAGAATAATGATAGGATAGAGAAAATGCAGTTGCCCCAGTGTAACTCTTAGAAAAACAAAATACAGAGCCGGAGGTCAGAAAATGAACAAAGAAGTGTCAAACAAAATTATGCTGATCACTTATGCAGACAGCCTGGGTGATAACCTGAAGGACCTGCAGACTGTTTTGGAAAAGTATCTGGAGGGAGCGGTATACGGGCTCCATATTCTGCCTTTCTTTCCTTCTTCCGCAGATCGTGGATTTGCCCCTGTCACCTATGATGTGGTAGATCCTCAGTTTGGAAGCTGGGAGGATATAGAGAAGCTGTCAGAGAAGTATTACCTGATGTACGACTACATGATTAACCATATTTCTGCAAAGAGCGAGATTTATAAGGATTTCCTTGAGAAGAAGGACGACTCTGAGTACCGGGATTTCTTTATCCGGTTTAAGGATTTCTGGAAAAATGGCGAGCCAACGGAGGAGCAGATTGCCAAGATCTATCTCAGGCGTCCGCTGCCGTATATCGAAGCTGAATTTGCGGACGGAAGCCGGGAGAAACTGTGGTGTACTTTCAGTGAAGAGCAGATTGACATAAACTGCCTTGGATCAGAGAAAGCCAAAGAGTACCTGCGGGAGAAGCTGCTCTTTTTCAGCAGCCACGGCGCCTCCCTGATCCGCCTGGACGCACTGGCTTACGCTACCAAGCGGGAAGATACCAGATGCTTTTTCATTGAGCCGGAGATCTGGGAGCTGATCCGCCAGTGCCAGGAGATTCTGGAAGGGACGGGCACGGAAATCCTGCCGGAAATCCATGAGAACTATTTTATACAGAAAAAACTGGAAGAAAAAGACGTGTATACGTATGACTTCCAGCTTCCCATGCTCCTGCTGAACGCAGTGTATTTTGGGAGAACCCTGTATCTGAAGAACTGGCTGAAGCTCTGTCCCAGAAAACAGTTCACTACGCTGGACACCCACGATGGCATCGGAGTGGTGGATGTCCGCTACCTGATGCCGGATGAAGAAGTTCTGGAGACGAAAAAGAAAGTTTTTGATGCCAACCCGGGTATTATGGATATCCATATGCGCCAGGACGCCCAGGTGAATTTCTCCAAGTTTGATACGTACCAGATTTGCTGTACCTACTATGACGCTCTGGGGGGAGAAGATGTGCGCTATCTCATGGCCAGAGCGGTGCAGTTCTTTGCGCCGGGTATTCCTCAGGTATACTATGTGGGGCTGTTTGCGGGGCGGAACGACTATGAGTTCTACAACACTACGCTGCAGTCCAGGGATATCAACCGCCATTATTATAAGCTGGATGAGATCGAAGAAGAGTTCAAGCGTCCGGTGGTGCAGAAGATGAATGAGCTGATGAAATTCAGAAATTCCCATCCCGCTTTTGACGGAGAGTTTGAACTGCTGAACACGGATGAGCATACTCTGGGAATCCGCTGGAGCAAAGGAGAGGAATTTGCGCAGCTTACGGCAGACTTTGAGAAGCTGTCCTACAGCATCACGTACAGCAAAGACGGAGAATGCCTGGAGCTTTAAAGCTTGTATTCTGAGTAGAGGAACTCCATCTGATCCGGGACATCTCGCCGGTTCAGCCGGTGGGCGGTCAGATATAAAAGCATATCAATGACCGCATGGTCCAAAAGGTGGCTGGCGATGCCGTAATTTGAAAAGAGGGGAACTGCCGGGTAGGTCAGCAGATAGTAATCTGCTGCCTCTGCGGCGGAACTCCGGGAGGAATGGGTCAGCGCTATGACCTGCATTCCACGGTTTTTCGCCAGCTCCATCCCCTGAATTACCTGTCTGGAACTGCAGGCCGATCATGTCTCTGGCGAAGAGCTTTGCTGCAAAACCCGGTAAAGCCCAGGCGTTTGCACATGCGGATGACAGTGGCATCACTGCTGCCGCTTAATTCTGCCAGCTCTGTAATATTAATCCGTGAAGTGTTTTCGGGATGCTCCAAAATATATTCGGCGGCCTTCCGCTCAGCAGGAAACATTTCGTCCAGGTGGGAGCGTATAAGGTCTAAGACGTGATCCTTGCCAGGCATAAACTCACCTCCAGAAGAAGAAAAAATTTATCGTTTATAAAGTTTCCAAAAGTATTTTTAATTATAGTGTAATTTAACATCAGTGTCAACTTATTCAATATTTACCAGATTTTTACGAACCGGGTCTTTTGATTTTTACATTGGCCGGCTAAAATTTTTTTCGGAAACAGCGCAGTAATCCGCTGGATACGATAAAGGATTGCGGTGCGAAAACAATTTTAGTTGGAGGAAAAAGTATATGAAAAAGAAATTGGCAGCAGCTCTGCTGGCAGCAATGACGGTAATGTCTTCTATGACTGTAGGAGTACAGGCAGCGGAAGGCGCAGAGACAGCAGGAGTGCCCAAATACGTATTTCTGTTTATCGGCGATGGAATGAGCTATCCCCAGGTTCAGTTGACTAATTATTTCTTAAGCGCCAATGCTAACGCAGAGAACGGAGAGACTGTAACGGTAGAGGGTGAAGAGAAAGCGGTTCTGAGCAGCCAGAATAATCTCACCATGATGAATTTCCCTATTGCAGGTTCTGCGCAGACCTATGACAGTACATCCTTTGCGCCGGACTCTGCCTCTACGGCTACTTCTATTGCCACTGGAAACAAGACCTGGAGCGGAAGCATCAATGTCAGCGAAGATTTTACAGAGGAATATGAGACGATAGCGGAGAAGCTGAAAGCCCAGAAGGATTATAAGATCGGTATTCTTACCAGCGTAAACTTAAATCATGCGACTCCGGCTGCTTTCTATGCACATCAGGCATCCAGAAACAGCTACTATGAGATCGGGCTTGAGCTGATCGAGAGCAACTTTGACTATTTCGCAGGCGGAGCCCTTTTAAGCCCAACGGGAAGCGAGGAAGACCAGCAGGATCTGTATGAGCTGGCTCAGGAGGCTGGCTACACAGTTGTAAAAACCCAGGCTGAGGCTGAGGCCCTTACAGCGGATTCTGGAAAAGCAATCGTTATCGACGAGCATCTGGCTGACAGTGACGCAATGGCCTACGAAGTAGACCGCCAGGAGGGAGAATGGGCCCTGGCTGATTATGTGGAAAAAGGAATCGAAGTGCTGGATAATGAGACAGGCTTTTTCATGATGGTAGAGGGCGGCAAGATCGACTGGGCATGCCATGCCAACGATGCGGCTTCCACCATCAAGGATACCATTGCCCTGGACAATGCGGTGGCTGAGGCCGTTGAATTCTACAACGAGCATCCCGATGAAACGCTGATTATCGTAACCGGCGACCATGAGACCGGAGGTCTGACTATCGGATATGCTGGCACAGATTACGATACCTTCCTTACCAATATGAACACCCAGAAGATTTCCTATGCGAAGTTTGATTCAGATTACGTAACAGGCTACAAAGAGAATGGTACGGATTTCGAGACAGTAATGCAGGATGTGACAGAGCTCTTTGGACTTTCTGCTCCCGAAACTCAGGAGGAAGCTTCCAACCAGAAGGACAGTGCGGATCTGCATCCCGAGTCAACAAACGAGGGAGCTCTGGAAATGACACAGTATGAGTATGAACTGCTTCAGGAGGCTTATGAGACTACGATGTCCAGAACGGGAGAAGAGGAAGAGTTCGGGCAGGAAGAGTATATCAAATACGGCAGCTATGAGCCCCTTACAGTTACCATTACTCATATTCTGAACAACAAGAGCGGAATCAACTTTGGATCTTATGCCCATACAGGACTGCCGGTAGAGGTTCTTGTACAGGGCGTTGGATGTGAAACCTTTGACGGATATTATGATAATACAGAGATCTTCCATAAACTGGCGGCTCTGACCGGAGTAGAGTAAGGGGAAATTTTTGAGATGAAGAGTGTTTTTTTCCAGAAACAGAAATCAACACTCCTGATGATTCTTATCGGTATTATACTGATCGGCATCCTCATGGCCATACCCACTGGCTTTGAGGATGCCTTGATTTATCAGGGGTCAGAGCGGGCCATCGGCCTGGTAACAGAAGTAGATAATTCAGCGATTATCACCAGCGGCATGATTCAGTCAGGAGAACAGTCCTGCAAAATGGTGATCCAAAATGGAACCTTTAAAGGCCAGGAGATTACGGGAGTGAACTTTCTGAGCGGCTCCCTGGAGCAGGACAAGATTTATCAGGAAGGGGATAAGGCCTTTGTGCGCATCAGCGTCAATGGAGATGAGGTCTCTTCCTGCGTTATGTCGGATCACTTCAGGCTGGATAAGGAAGTGGTTCTTTTTGGGGCTTTTGTGGTAATTTTAATTGTAGTAGCTGGTAAAAAAGGAGTTCTGGCTCTTTTTTCTTTTGTAATTACCATACTTTCTATATGGAAGATCCTGGTTCCTTCTTATCTGAGAGGATATTCTCCGGTTTGGATCGGGCTTTTGATTACTGTGTTTATTACCCTGGTGATTATTTTCTTCGTATATGGATTTGAACGAAGAACGCTGACTGCGTCCATGGGCGCTTTGCTGGGGATCATGACCACCTGCGTGCTGGGGATTTTCTTTACGGATTTGTTTAAGATCCACGGGGCTGTAATGCCGGATTCAGAATCGCTACTCTACAGCGGTTTCCAGAATCTGGATTTGACTGCCATCTTTATGAGCAGTATTTTTATCGGGGCTTCGGGAGCCATGATAGACCTTGCTGTGGATATTACCTCTGCCGTCCATGAGGTCATTGAGAAGAAGCCGGATATTTCCTGGAAGGAAGCGTCCATCTCTGGGATGCATGTGGCCAGGGCGGCTATGGGAACCATGACTACCACTCTGCTGCTGGCTTATTCCGGGGGATATATCACTTCTTTAATGGTTTATATGGCACAGGGAACTCCCATTGACCACATTCTGAATTATAAATATGTGGCTTCGGAGATTCTGGACACTGTGGTGGGTAGCTTCGGCTTGGTTACGGTAGCGCCCTTCACAGCCCTGGTGGCGGGAATTCTTCTGACCAGAGGAAGAAAACACCTGGAGAACGTGCCGGAAAGCCATGAGGCGACCGCTGCGGCAGAAGTTCAGGAATAAATATAGAGGACAGGAAATAGAAGTTTTGAACCAGGCAGCGGTAAAACGCTGCCTGTTCTGCGTTATAGGATCGGAAATCCGTTACTGTTCACTCGTATCTCGTGAACAGTAACATTCGCAGGCTCATTTAAAGTTTTGCTCCGCAAAAGGAGCCTGCTCACACCTGAATCACGTTCTTACGCAGCCCGACAGCAAGTGTCAGGCCGCTGTGTGAACAGTAACGGAAATCCTTCCAAGGAATGTATCAGCTTACACAAGAAATTGACATTTTGGTTTGGGTGATGTACTGTATATAGTGTATGCGGAAACCCGGCTCTTTTAAAATGCAGTGCAAAAAGGCCGGGAGAGCGCACAGATTAGAATAAAGGCCGGAAGAATAATTTTCGGCTGCCAGGAGGTTTATCGATGAACGTACGAAAACGCAGCGGCAAGGTGGTTCCCTTTGATGCCGATTTTATATCCAGGGCCATTGCCCTGGCTTCTGCGGCGGCAGGGGAACACGATGAAGAAGCTATACAGGAGATTACAGAAGCTGTCACGAGAAAACTGCAGGAAAGACGGGAAGAGATCTGGGATATTGAAACAATACAGGACACTGTGGAGGAGACTCTCTTTGAGAAACGTCAGTACCAGACTGCCAAGGCCTACATTTTGTATCGGATGGAAAAAGAGAAAGAACGTCTGGCAGGAGAGCAGAAGGAAGGGCTTCTGAAGCGGGAATTTTTAAGTCCGTACAAACATGCGCCCAATCCTATGGAACAGTTGGGGGCTTTTGTGTATACCCGCACGTATTCCAGGTACCTTCCACAGTTGGGACGAAGAGAATTCTGGTGGGAGACAGTCCGCAGGGCTGTGGAGTATAACTGTTCTCTGGCCCCCACTTCCCGGGAAGAGGCAGAGAAGCTGTATGATAATATTTACCATATGCGCCAGTTCCTATCAGGGCGTACGCTCTGGGTGGGGGGAACCCCTGTGGCGGAACAGTATCCCATGGCCAATTATAACTGTGCTTTCACGGTTATAGACAGCTTTGACGCATACCACGACCTGTTTTACCTGCTGATGGTGGGAAGCGGCGTGGGGGTTCGCGTCCTCAAATCTGATGCCAAGAAGCTGCCTCCGGTGCGGACTGACCTGGAGATTCTGCACAAATCATACGATCCCTGCCCGCCCCAGGACAGGCTGGAGTATACGGATCTTACATTTTCCAGGGACACAGTTACCCTCACGGTAGGCGATTCAAAGGAAGGATGGGCCCAGGCTTTGACCCATTATTTCAATCTTCTGACCAACAGTGAGTACAGAAAGATCCACCGGCTGGTGGTGGTGTATGATTCCATCCGGCCCAGAGGGGAGCGGCTGAAGACCTTTGGAGGTACGGCCAGCGGCTTCGGGTCTATGATGACCATGCTGGATAAGATCCATAAAGTAGTGGCGGCCGCAGGCCATCGGGAGGGGGAAGTATGGACCAGCCTCAGGCCCATCGACCTTCTGGATATTGCCAACATCATTGGGGAGAATGTGGTTTCAGGCGGCGTGCGCCGCACCTCAGAGATCGGCCTCATTGATGCGGAGGATGAAACCTGTATTCAGGCCAAAGGACATCTTTACAGGCAGGTGAACGGGCGGTGGGAGATTGATAAAAAGATCGCCCACCGGCAGATGAGCAACAATTCCATCTATTACCGGCAGAAGCCTTCCAGAGAAAAGCTTCACTGGCATCTCCAGCAGATGCGTTATTCCGGGGAGCCGGGGTGGATCAATGAAGAGGCGGGAGCCAAGCGGCGGCCTAATTTTAACGGCTGCAATCCCTGCGGGGAAATTCTTCTGGACAGCCGCGGGCTGTGCAACCTTACCACTCTGAATGTTATGGGATTTGTAAAGGAAGGCGTGCTGGACCGCAAAGGCCTGATGGAGGCCCAGAGGCTTTCTGCCCGGGCAGGCTACCGGATGACCTGCCGGGATCTGGAAATGCACGCATGGAATACCGTACAGCAAAGAGACCGCCTTCTGGGTTGCTCCCTGACTGGCTGGCAGGATATGGTAAATGCCACCAACATGTCCAGGGAAGAGCAGACTGCTCTTCTGACGGAATTGAGGGAAACGGCCCATCGGGCAGCCCGGGAAATTGCGGATCGTCTGGGAGGAAAGACCCCTCTCCTGGTAACGACCATAAAGCCGGAGGGGACGCTGTCTCTGCTTCCCACAGTGTCCAGCGGCGTGCATTATTCACATTCACCTTATTATATCCGAAGGGTTCGGATCAACGCTGCCGATCCGCTCTGCAAGGTGTGTGAGGATCTGGGCTATCCTGTTTTCCCGGAGGTAGGACAGGATCCTGAGGATCCCACCACCAAGGTGGTGGAATTTCCGGTTAAAGCTCCGGCGGGACGGGTGAAGGGAGATGTATCCGCCATAGAGCAGCTTGAAAATTACAAAATGTTCATGAAATACTATGTGGATCATAATTGTTCCATTACTGTTCATGTCCGGGACAATGAATGGGAAGAGGTGGAACAGTGGGTTTGGGATAACTGGGAAGATGTTGTGGCCCTGTCCTTCCTGAGCTATGACGACAGCTTCTATGAGATGATGCCTTATGAGGCTATTGAGCAGAAAGAATATGAACGGCGCAAAGAGACCTTGAAACCCTTTAATCCCTCCCTGCTTTCCAGATATGAGAGGGAAGAGATGGAACTGGATGCAGGAGATTCAGAATGTGCAAACGGAGTCTGCCCCGTGAGGTGACAGGAATAGAAGAATACGTACACTAGATAGAAAGGGTATTTTCTGCATTTATAAAGGATTGCGGAGGATGCCCTTTTGCTGTTAGAATAGGGAAAGAGAGGTACTATAAAGAAGGAACGGAGTGTGAAAGATGAAGGAAGTATGCTATATCGGCCTCGATGTGGGCACGTCCGGGTGCAAGGCTTCAGTGGTGGACAGTAAGGGAAAGATTCTCGCTTCCGCCAGGAGGGAATATAAGTTTGAAAGTTTAGCCCCGGGACGGGTGGAGCTGAACCCGGTGATGGTCTGGGAAAAGGTTCAGGAAACCTTAAAAGAGGTGGCTGCGGCAGGGTATGAGCCCAGAATGATGTCTGTCTCATCCATCGGAGAGACGCTGGTGCTGATGGATGAGCAGGACCGGGTACTCTGCAATGGGATTATCTACCTGGACGAGCGGGGAACGGAGACGATGGATGAGATCCGGGAAAAGATCAGCGATGTGCAGATCCACAGAATTACGGGAATACCCCTGAATTATATGTTCAGCCTGAACCGCCTGCTGTGGCTGCGCAAACATGAGCCGAAACTGATTGAGAAAACAAGCAGCTACTTTATGTTTGGAGATTACATCACCTACATGCTGACAGGGGAGAGGATGATCGATCCCTCCACGGCTTCTAAATCTATGATGCTGGACGCATGGAAGCTGGACTGGTCTGGGGAGCTGGGAGAACTTTTCCAGGTTCCCTTTTCCAGGTTTTCCCCGGTGGCGCCTACCGGCACCATAGCGGGCACCATCCGAAAAGAGCTGGCGTTAGAGCTGGGACTTCCCCCGGAGCTGAAAGTGGCTGCGGGATGTCATGACCAGTGTGCGGCCACTTTGGGTTCCGGCGGCGTGGGCGCCGGGGATATGGCGGCAGGCGAGGGCAGTTCGGAGAGCCTGAATCTGGTGGCGGAGCAGGAGGATATCACGGAGAAGTTTCTGAAGAAAAATATCTGCTTCGAGCCTTATGTAAAGACGGGGCAGTATCTGGTTCCGGTGGGGCAGTTTTCCCACGGCACCTGCATCCGCTGGTTTGTCCAGGAATTCGGCTGGGATTACCAGGCAGGATATGGCCAGAGCCTTAGAGATCCCGTTCGGGAAGGAAAGAGTGTCTATGATATCGCCGGGGAGACATGCGCCGGGGATGCGGGAGAGCTTTTTTTCCTTCCCTATATGACCAGGTCAAAGCTTATGGAGCCGGATAATCCCGCCCTGGGAGTTTTTGCGGGAGTAGATGTGAAGGCGGATCGGGGAAAGATGTACCGGGCTCTTTTGGAAGGGCTCTGTTTTGAGACCAGGAAATGCTTTGATATTTTGGAGACGGCTTCCCTGCCGGTGCGTCAGATCGTGGCCGCAGGCGGGTGCTCACGGTCCAGGCTGTTTATGCAGATGAAGGCGGACGTGCTGGAAAAACCCGTATCTATTCTGAAAAATATCGATGCCGGCATTACCGGTCTTGCCATGATCTGTGCCGTTGCGGACGGCCAGTACAAAGATTATAGGGAGGCTGCCGGGCTTTTTGTGAAAACCGGGGAAGAGCTTAAGCCCCAGAGAGACTATCGGGAGAAGTACCTTAAGTACCGCAGGATCAGCCAGGCGGCTAAAGAGCTGTATCAGAATCTCTGAGAAAAGAGAATGAAGTTGTCGGCAAAATTGCTTTGGAGGTAGAAAATGGATAGGGAAGAAAAGAACATACAAGCAGAACAGGAAAGGAGGGTGATTACCCAGAGAGAAGAGATTGAGAAAGCCAGGAAATTCTTTGACGGAGACAGGTTTGCGGTAGAAAACGGCGCCGTGATCGAGGCCATTGGGGATCATTACGCCAGATGCAGCATGAAGCTGGAGCCCAAGCACCGCAACGCTGTGGGCATAGTCATGGGAGGCGCATATTTTACCCTGGCGGATTTTGCCTTCGCTGTGGCGGCAAACTGGCAGAGGGTGGGGACAGTTTCTCTGACAAGCAATATTACCTTCTGCGGGGCGGCCAAGGGAGAATATATCTGTGCGGAAGCTGTCTGCAAAAAGGATGGACGCAGCACCTGCCTGTATGAGATAAACGTAAAAGACGAGCTGGGAAATTTAGCGGCAGTCGTGAGTATAAATGGATTCCACCGTGCATAATATTACCATCAGAAAAAGATGGGAGTGAAAGGATGAGACAGTGGTGGAGACAAAGCAGTGAGATAAAGAAATGGGAGGCGGCAGGGTTCCTTGTCTACAGTATTCTGGGGACTCTGCTGCACTTTGTCTATGAGTGGAGCGGCGGCCAGCCGGCGGCAGGACTTATAGGACCGGTAAATGAAAGTGTATGGGAACATCTGAAGCTTTTATTTATGCCGGTCTTTTTTTATTCTCTCATAGAAGCCTGGAAAGGCCCGCAGATTCCAGGACTCTTGTGGATTAAGTTTAAGGCCGTGCTTTTGGGAATGGCCTTCATCCTGGTCTCCTTCTATACCCTTACGGGGCTTGCGGGGAGGAACATTGACTGGCTCAATATCGTAATCTTTTTCGCGGCGGCTCTTCTGGTTGCCCGCTATACCGTAAAGGCCTCTCCCAGGGAGATTTCCCCGGAGGATGGAGGGGAAGACCGAAAGGCGGAGGGCAGGAATTGGCTGGGGCTGATTCTGTTTCTGGGGCTCTTCATATTGTTCGCATGGTTTACGGCAGCCCCGCCTAAGCTCCCGGTGTTTATCCCTCCCTCAACGATATCTTCTTGACATTTCTCTTCTGATACGCTATAATTTCGTTGCATTAAACTTTTAAAGCTTAACGCTTTAACGTGCGAAAAGCAGAAGATGAAGGAGAAAGAGAAATGGCAAGCAAAGTGATTTTGCTGGTTTTATTCCTGCTCTGTATGCTGGGAGTGGGGATCTATGCCAGAAAACTTGTGACCAACGTAAATGGTTTTATTTTAGGCGGGAGAAGCGTAGGGCCCTGGCTGACCGCTTTTGCCTATGGGACATCCTATTTTTCAGCCGTTATTTTTGTAGGCTATGCCGGCCAGTTCGGCTGGCGGTTCGGTCTGGCCTCCACCTGGGTGGGGCTGGGGAACGCCATTCTGGGAAGCCTGCTGGCCTGGGTGGTTCTGGGAAAGCGCACCAGGAAGATGACCCATCATCTGGAGGCGGCTACCATGCCGGATTTCTTTGGAAAAAGGTTTGGCAGCAGAGCCCTTCAGATTGCGGCTGCAGCCATTGTTTTTGTATTTTTGATTCCGTATACGGCTTCTGTGTACAACGGTCTTTCCAGGCTGTTTGAGATGGCCTTCCATATTGAATACCGCTATTGCGTAATCGGTATGGCGGTGCTGACGGGAGTTTACGTAATTATGGGAGGCTACATGGCCACGGCTATCAACGATTTTATCCAGGGAATTATCATGCTGGCAGGGATCGTGGCGGTGATCGCCTACGTTCTGGCAGGCCAAGGAGGATTTATGGAGGCTGTACGCAGCCTTTCCCTGGTGGAGGACGCAGCGGTCTCCAACGGCATGAACGGAGCTTTTGCCTCCTTCTTCGGGCCGGATCCTGCCGGACTGCTCTCCGTGGTGATCCTTACCTCCCTGGGGACCTGGGGGCTGCCTCAGATGGTACATAAGTTCTACGCCATCCGTGATGAAAAATCCGTTATGACGGGCACGGTGGTTTCCACTCTGTTTGCGGTGATTGTGGCTGGAGGATCCTATTTCCTGGGAGGTTTTGGCAGACTTTTCTCCCAGGCGGCAGCGGGAGCGGACGGATCTGTGCAGTACGACGCAATTATTCCGGCGATGCTGGAGGAAAGCCTGCCGGATATTATGGTAGGTGTGGTGATTGTGCTGGTGCTTTCCGCATCCATGTCCACCCTGTCTTCCTTGGTACTGACCTCCAGTTCCACCCTGACGCTGGATTTCCTGAAGCTTTTGGTCTTCAAGAAGATGGATGACCGGAAACAGCTTTTTGTGATGAGAGTGCTGATCGTGTTTTTCGTGGTGGTCTCCGTGGTGCTGGCTTTGGATCCCCCCACCTTTATTGCCCAGCTTATGGGAATTTCCTGGGGAGCCCTGGCCGGAGCTTTCCTGGCGCCTTTCCTCTACGGACTGTTCTGGAAGCGGACCACGAAAGCGGCTGTGTGGGCGGCTTTCATCTGCGGCGTGGGGATTACAGTGGCCAATATGTATCTGAATTTCTTCTCATCCTCCATTGTAGCCGGAGCCTTTTCTATGATATTTGGCCTGGTGGTCGTGCCGGTGGTCAGTCTGCTGACGCCCAGGCCGGATGAGAAGAAGGTGGATGATATTTTCTTTTCCCTGGAAGAGTAGGGAGAGATCAGCGAAGGGAAACATACAGATTTCGGGAATCCTTGGGAGGGTTCCCGAATTTCTTTTTATAAGCCCGGTAGAAGGATGAGTAGCTGGGAAAACCGCTTTGCAGGCAGGCTTCCGTGACGGAGATCCCCTCCCGGATCAGAGAGCGGGCGTGGAAGAGCCTCTTTTCCGCAATATAATTTCCAAGAGTACTCCCTGTCTCCTGGCGGAACAGATGCATCAGATAGGAACGGTTTACGTAGCAGCAGGAGGCAATTTCCTCCACGGAGAGAGGCTGCTGCAGGTGGCTGTTAATATAGGCGAGGGCTTTGTGTACCACAGGATGGGAGGAAGCAGAGAGAAATACAGGGGCTTCTGCCAGGAGGGAACGGTTCAGGAGAATCAAAAACTGCAGAAAAAGGCAGCGCTGATACAAAGGGGAGGCGAAGCTGTTTTCTGCAATCTCCTGGCTCAGGGCAGAGAGCAGAGGAAAAAACGGCGTATTTTCCCTGGCGCCCAGGCGGATCACGTGGCTGCGGTTTTTGAGACACTGCCTGTAGCATCCGAATAAATCGGCGCCCTCCTGGAGGCATAGGTCAAAGAAGGCAGGGGACATGTAGGAAATCATTCGTTCGTAGGGCGCTTCTGTATGGATAACAGGATGGTGAACCTCCCCGGCTGGCACCAGGACAATATCGCCGGGCAGCAGCTCATACGTCTTTCCCTCCACAACGTAGCTGACATTTCCCTGAAAAAATACGAGAAGCTTATGAAAATCGTGGTAGTGGCTTTGAAATTCCCGTCCTTCCCGGGTAGTGAGGTAAAAGAGACGGAAATCCGTGGTAAGGTAACCGGTTTTTGGAGAAGGGGTTTTGTTATTTTCCATAGAATATCCTTTCTTGATTTTCTCAGGTTCGTACCGGCGTCTTGGCCGTCAGGGGCAGGGCCCACGCAGTTCTGGGTGAAACGTATCACATTACAGCACAATATGCAAGAAAAAGAACAGAATTTAGGTTTTTATTTTATATAATGAGCGTAAAATAGAAAAAAACGCTGCGGATAGCCGGAAAGCAGCGGAAAACCAGTGGACGGATGAGAAGGGGGACTTTATAATGGAAATGGTATTGAGCAAGTATCACAGTTTTGGAAACGACTATCTGATTTATGACTGCAGAAAGAATGAGTATGAGCTGAAGCCGGAGGATATCCGCAATATCTGTGACCGGCGCTTCGGGGCGGGAGGAGACGGCATCCTGGCAGGGCCGGTGCCCATGTTTGGAAAAACCGGCGTGAAGATTTATAATCCCGATGGAAGCGAGGCGGCCATCAGCGGCAACGGCCTCTGCATTTTTGCAAAATATCTTAAGGACGCAGGGTATGTGGTGAAAAAAGAATTTGTCATCCAGACCAGAAGCAGGGAAGTGACCGTCCATTATCACAATGAGGCGGCTACGGAGATGACCATTTCTATGGGACGCCTTTACTGCGGGCAGACGGACGGAGAGGGTCAGAGCAGGAGTGAATTTATACCTGTGGAATACGAGGGCAGGACATACAGGGGAATGTGTGTGTGGATGGGAAACCTTCACTGTATTATTCCCATGGAAGAAATCTCCAAGGAGGCAGTCTGCCGGATTGGAAGAATGCTGCAGAAAGATGAGAGATTTCCTGAGGGGGTCAACACCCAGATTATCAGAGTGCGAGATAAGAACAACCTTGACACAGAGGTATATGAAAGGGGAGCGGGATACACTCTGGCATCCGGCAGCAGCTGCTGTGCGGCGGCAGGGGTTGCCTCCCTTATGAACCTGACAGATCCCTGTGTGTATGTCCATATGCCCGGCGGCACTCTCACAGTCCGTCTGGATGCGGAGATGAATGCGGAGATGACAGGAAAAGCAGATTATATCGGGCAGATCAGTCTTTCCTATGAGTTTTTGGAGAAATACCACATTGGAGTATAAAAGATTTAATGCGGCAAGGAGGAAAGAGTGAGAAAATGAACGTCAGGAAGACACGGCCGGAGGATCTTGAGAGGGTCATGGAACTGTATGCCGAGGCCAGAGCATTTATGAAGAGGACGGGAAATCCGAATCAGTGGAAAGATTCCCATCCGGCGGAGAGCCTGATCCGGCGGGATATCGAGGAAGGCATTGGCTACGTATTGGAAGAAGAGGGGCAGATAGCGGCTGCTTTCATGTTCCGTATTGGAGAGGATCCCACGTACCGGGTCATAGAGGACGGGGAGTGGCTGCGGGAAGGTCCCTACGGGGTGATTCACAGGATTACCGCATGGAACAAAAGCAGGGGGGCGGCTTCGGAATGTATGAAATGGTGTTTTGAGCAGTGCGCAAATCTCCGCTGCGATACCCACCAGGACAATAAGATTATGCAGCATGTGCTGGAGAAGAATGGGTTTAAGCGATGCGGCGTGATTTATCTGGAAAATGGGGAGCCCAGGATTGCTTATCAGAAGGTATAAAGAATGCGGATTTTCGGAAATTGCCAGTTTTGTTGGTAATTTCTGGAAATCCGCTTTTTTTGGCAGGAATGCTGTATAAATTAGGGAAAACAGACAAAAAATACATTGCTTTTGTTGAAGAAAAAGGTTATAAGTATATATAGGTGCTTTTAAAAAATACCTTAAAATCACAACGATATTTTTAGTTTACATAAATTCAGAGGATGCAGGTATCATGTCAGAAACAGTACAGTATCAAACCTGGCCCCTGTCCTTCAGTCAGAGAAATATCTGGGATCTGGAGAGGGCCTTTGAGGGGACGTCTATCAACAACATCAGCACTACTTTGAAGATCCAGGGGAGAGTGGATTTTGCCCTGCTTCAGAAGACTCTGAATCTGATGATTGAGAAGGATCCTTCCCTGCGCAGCAGGATCACGATCATGGAAGGGGAGCCTGTGTGGTATACGGCTCCTTATGTCAGGGAGAATTTTCCGATTTATGATTTTTCAGGAGCAGGAGAGAAGGGGCTGAAGGTTTGGGAGGACACCCTTACAAGAGAACCGATCTCTGTACTGCGCTCCCCTCTTTACCGGTTCGTCCTGTTCCGCACAGGAGAGCATTCCGGCGGCGTATTTATTAAGATTCATCACATCGCCTCTGACGGCTGGTCCCAGGCTTTGGTGTGCAACCGGATCGCCCAGACGTATCTGGAGCTTTTATACGGCGGTGAAGCCATGCTGGAGGAATCCCCTGGCTATGAGCTGCATGTGCAGGAAGAGCGGGAATACATCGGTTCAGGCCATTATGAGAAAGACAGGAGATACTGGAAGGAGCAGCTTTCCCATTATCATATGCCGTCCGTGATCAAGGATCTGAAAGGGGCCGAGATCAGTCCGGTGGGAAGACGTGTAAGTTTTCAGCTTCCTCAGCATTTAAACCACGCGATTTATACCTTCTGCATGGAGAATCGGGTGGCTCCTTTTGCTGTCTTTTACATGGCTCTGGCTATTTATTTTAAACATATCCGGGGAGAAGAGATTTTTACCATCGGCGTGCCCATTTTTAACCGCACCAGCTACGTATTTAAGCAGTGTACGGGAATGTTTGTGAGCACCCTCCCCTTTATCAATGAAATTGACGGGGAGTGGACCTTTAAGGAGTTTAATGAAAAACTGGCGGAGTCCTGGTATGAGCTTCTGCGGCACCAGAGATTCCCCTTCAAGGATATTACGGCCATGGCCAATGCACCTGACGGGAGGCTGTTCCAGGTGGCTTTGTCCTACCAGGACAGCAGGGTCTACGAAAGCCACGACACCTCCGTGACTTTTTCCGGCCGGTGGCATTACAGCGGCTATCAGGCGGAGCAGCTCTGCATCCATCTGAGCAATCTGGATTCTCCCAGGCAATACGCAGTGGATTACGACTATCTGACCCAGTTCTTTTCAGAGGAAGAGATTGCCGTATTTCATTTCTGTCTTATGAATCTGCTCTCAAAGGCTTTTGCCAATCCCAATATGAAAATCTGTCAGCTCTCCATGCTCAGTGCAGACGTGCAGGAGAAGGTTTTGTATACCTTTAACCGGACAACCCGGTATATAGGGAAGGCCGATGCGTACCAGATCTTTTCCAATACTGCCCGCCGCTATCCTAAGAGAGCGGCGCTGATTTGGCAGGGAGAGCGCCTGACCTATCAGGAGCTGGCAGGGATGGCAGTGACTGTGTCGGAGGCTCTTTCGCGGATGGTGCCGGGGAAAAAGGGGCTGGCGGCAATTTGCCTTCCCAGGCAGTTCTCTTTGTTTGCCGGCATTCTGGGGACGCTGCGTCTGGGCTGGGGCTATCTGCTGATCTCCCAGGAAACGCCGAAGCTGCGGGCCCTGGAGATTCTGAATCAGAGCCAGGCGGATGT
The DNA here is from genome assembly GCA_018712605.1 of Candidatus Choladousia intestinigallinarum. Taxonomy (GTDB): domain Bacteria; phylum Bacillota; class Clostridia; order Lachnospirales; family Lachnospiraceae; genus Choladousia; species Choladousia intestinigallinarum. Next base: position 7,603 of record DVGR01000076.1, on the reverse strand, counting down.
GCTGATTACTGATCTGGCTTCGGCTGGGGAGCTTCAGGAGAAGGGCCTCTCTATTCCAATTCTGGACGGGGATGGAATCCTTCCGGCCGCAGGGGAATCTATAGAATCCAGACATGAATCCTCCCTGGAGGATCTTGCCTATGTAGTCTACACTTCCGGAAGCACAGGGAAGCCAAAGGGGGTGGAGATCACCCAGAAAAGCCTTGTGAATCTGGCCCAGGCAATGAGCACTGTATATGGAGGGGGAGCCGTTCTCTCAATGTGCAGCATAGGGTTTGATGCCTTTGTGCTGGAGAGCAGTGCAGCTTTGCTGAACGGGCGCACCATTGTTCTTCCCACGGAGGAAGAGCTGGAGTCACCCAGGCGCCTGGCCCGACTGATTACTGGATATGCGGTGGGATTTATGGCCACCACTCCCTCAAGGCTCTTTTTCCTGAGCAAGGAAGAAACGTTTTCCAGGGCCCTGGCCAATGTGGAAGCCATTGTGTGCGGGGGAGAATCCTTTCCGAGGGAGCTTTTGGTGAAGCTTTCTATGTGTACGGAAGCCCGTATTTACAACCAGTATGGCCCTTCGGAAGCCACAGTGGCAGTGAGCCACAAGCTTTTAAATCAGGCTGCGGCCATCACGGCAGGCTCTCCTCTTCAGAACTGCCGCCTATATGTGCTGGATGAGTGGAGGAAGCCTCTGCCCACAGGCGTATACGGAGAACTCTATATCGGGGGAGCGTGCGTGGGGAGAGGCTATAGGAATGATCCCAAGCTGACAGAAGAGCGGTTCTTCCCCAGTCCCTTTGAGAGCGACGAGCGCATATACCGCACAGGAGATATTGCCTGCTGGACGGAGGACGGGGAGATTATCCTTGCCGGCCGGAAGGACCGCCAGATTAAACTGCGGGGGCTGCGGGTGGAACCCCAGGAGATTTCCTCCTGCATCGCTTCCCATCCCGGAGTTTCCGATGCTGCGGCCCGGGTGCTGACCGTGGCCGGACAGACGGTGATTGCCGTGTACTACACTTCAGATACAGAACTTTCGGAGGTAGAGCTGCTTACCTTTGCGGCCTCTTACCTTCCTCACTATATGCTGCCCTCCTTTGTCATCCGGGTGGACTCGATTCCGCTGACCTCCAACGGCAAGGTGGATGAGAGCAGGCTGCCCCTTCCCCAGGTGGGAGATGGGCTCTCCCAGGATACAGAGGACAGCCTTGTGCGGATGATTATGGAAGTATTCTCCCACACCCTGGAGCGAAGAGTTGGCCCGGACAGCGATTACTTTTTATCCGGGGGCAGTTCCCTCTCTGCCATGCAGACCCTCTCTGAGCTGGAGGATGCCGCAGGCTGCCCGCTGAAGGTGTCAGATCTGTACGCCTGCCGCACAGCCAGGCTTCTGGCCAGATATATACGCCAGGCCAGGGGAGAAAATATTGTGCAGAGGAAAAATCCTGTCCGGGGAATCCCAAGGAGGGTTCAAAAAGACAGGTATCCTCTGTCTCCTGTTCAAAAGGGAATCTACTTTCAGACTATGCTGGATCCCAGCGGTCTGCTCTACAATATGTCGGGGGCCTTCCTCCTAAAAGAGGCTCCAGAGAAGGAAAGGCTGCAGAAAGCCTTTGAGAAGCTGATCGCGGGGGAAGAGCTTCTGCGCACCAGCTTCAGGCAGGAACCAGAGGGAATCTTCGCCTTTGTGGAGGATAAGGTGCCTTTTGAACTGCAGAAGGTTCTGGCAGGGAATATTCAGGAGGCGATAGAAGGATTTTCTGCCCCCTTTGACCTTTCCAAGGCCCCTCTTTTGCGGGCTGGTTTGTGGAGAGATCCCCAGGGGCAGGTATACCTTCTGCTGGATTCCCATCACATAATCGGGGACGGGCTTACGACTCCCATCCTTTTAGAGAGGCTTTCCGCTTACTATGAAGGGAAGAATCCCCGGCTGCCGGAGCGCACCTATCTGGATTACGCCTGTTGGCTGGATGAGCAGGGCGGAGCGGGAGATGAGGACAAAGAATACTGGAGAGATCATCTGACTCCCATGCCGGAGCCGCTGGCCCTTCCGGGGGATCACGCAAGGTCCAAAACCATCAGCTTCCAGGGAGAAAAATATGTGCTGGCTCTTCCCGAAGAGCTGGGAAAAGAAATCCAGGAATTCTGCCGGAGCAGGAACTTATCCGCCTATCACCTGTTTTTAGGCGCTTTTGGTTATTTTCTGTCAAAACTCACAGGGAAGAAGGAGCTGATTGTAGGCTCCCCTGTTACAGACAGAACCCGCCCGGAGCTTAAGCAGGTGTGCGGTCCCTTTATAAACGTAATGCCTGTAAAGATCCAGGCGGAGGAAGAGATCTGTGCCGGGGAATACCTGGAGAAGATCCGCAGGGAAGCGGCGGACATGATGGATCACAGCCGCTGTACGCCGGAAGAGATTGTCTCTCTCCTGGGACTGAAGGGAGAGCCTGGGAAAAGCCCTCTGTACAGCGTGATTCTCTCCATGCGTCCCTTTGACGATGCTGCCCTGTCCTTTGACGGAAAGCCTGTGGAATACGCGGCGGCGGATACGAAGACTGCCAAGGCGGATCTGGGGCTGGACATTGGACAGAAAGGGTATATATATACTATGAGCTTTGAGTATGCCGCAGAGCTTTTTGAGAGGGAGACGATAGCCCTCTACGCCCGCTGTATGCAGACTCTTATGGCTCAGATGATGACAGGAGAAAAGAAAAAATTAGCAGAGCTGGAGATTCTGGATTTTTCGGACAGGGAAACATTTTTTGACATTCCTGACCATACCTTCCGGCCCTATTTAAACCTTCCGGTACACGAAGGGGCCAGAAGGGAGGCGCTGCGGCGCCCGGAAGAGACGGCAGTGATTTTCCACGGCCAGATTACTACCAGGATTCAGTTGGAGGAAAGAGCCTGCCAGATCGCAAACGCTCTGGCGGCGGCAGGAGTGAGACCGGGAGAACGGGTAGGGCTTTCCATGAAGCGGACGCCGGAATTCTTCGCCTCCATGCTGGGGATTCTTAAGAACGGCTGTGCTTATGTGCCCCTGCTTTCTGATTTACCTGAGAAAAGGCTGCTCTACATGGTTCGAACGGCGGGCATAGAGAGAATTCTCTGTGACGCTTCCACAGAAGAGATTCTGCCAAAGGAGCTGCGGAAGATAGCTTTCATTCCCGGACAGGAAGAGCCTAAGAGATTTTCAGGAGCCATGGCAGGACCGGAGGATCTGATCAATGTGCTGTTTACTTCCGGCTCCACAGGAAAGCCTAAAGGAGTCATGATCCGCCACAGATCCATTGCGAACCTTCTCGCCAATATGAAGGAAGCTTTGGAGTGCGTGACACGGCCCATGATCTGCGCCACAACTCCGGTGTTTGATATATTTATTACGGAGAGCCTTCTGCCTCTGGCCATGGGAAAGACAATTATACTAGCCGATGAGGAAGAGATGCTTCTTCCTTGGAAGCTGGCGGAGCTGATGGAAAAATACCAGGCAGGTTTTATCCAGTTTACGGCTTCACGTCTGGCCATGTGCCTGACCAATGAAAGCTTCTGCAGGGCCTCCAGGCATCTACAGTTTACCATCGTAGGCGGAGAGCAGGTGACTCCGGCTCTGGTTTCTAAGTTTAAGGAGCAGGGAGGCGGCCGGCTGGTAAATCTGTACGGGCCTACAGAGGCGGCGGTCTATATTACCATGACTGACCTCCAGGAGAACGAGGACGTGACCATCGGCAGGCCCCTTGGCAACTGCCGGGTCTATGTCATGGACGAAAACCAAAACCGCCTTCTGCCTACGGCTGTGGGAGAATTATACCTGGCAGGCGAAGGCGTGGCGGCAGGATATATAGGAAGGGAAGATCTTACCTCAGCCGCCTTTTTCCCGGATCCCTTTGTACCGGGAAGCAGGATGTACAGAAGCGGGGATCTCGGACGTCTGCGCACAGACGGAAGGCTGGAATGTCTGGGACGTCTTGACGCACAGGTGAAGATAAATGGACAGCGGCTGGAGATCGATGAGATCGTGAACGTCATGATGGATTCGGGCATGGCGGATCAGGCCGTGGTACTCCCGATTTCAAAAGAAAATTCAGGAGTGGAGCTTCACGCTTTCTGTGCGGGCATGGCGGACGGTTCCCAAGAGCAGCTTAAAGAATATATGAGGGAATATCTGCCAGACTATATGATCCCTTCCAGGTTCCATCTTTTAAAGGAGATGCCCTATACCACGGGAGGAAAGGCGGATCTGACCAGGCTGAAAGAAATGGCTGCGGAAGGGAAGGCGGAGCCTGTAAAGAAAGAGTATGTTAAGGAAGAATCTGCTTTAAATACGGTAGAGGATCTTCTGGAGATCTGGAAGGAAGTACTGGGGAGAAAGGAGCTTAAGCAGGATGAGTCCTTCTTTGACCAGGGAGGGACCTCTCTGGGAGTGCTTACCGCTCTCAGCCATTACTTTAACCAGGGGATCCAGATGAGTATAGAAGAGTTCTACAGGCATCCCACAGCGACCGGGCAGGCGAAGCTGCTGGGGCTTGGGAAAGGGAAAGAAAAGAACGAAGAATCCTCGGTGGCCAAAAGAGAGCTGCCCAGATATGTGCCTTCAAAATCCGGGGCAGGCCCTGAGCTTCCAGAGACGGTATTCGTAACCGGAGCCACAGGATTTTTCGGCGCCCATCTGTTACAGGCCCTTCTGGCGGAAGGAGTCAAAAAGGTTATCTGTCTGGTACGGGGCGGGAAGAGCAGGCTGTATGAAGCTCTGGCCTGGTACTTCGGGGCAGGCTGGGCGGCCGGAGCAGCCGCTAGGATCGAAGCCATTTCCGGGGATATCACCCTTCCCTTTATGGGAATGAAGGAAGCAGAATATGAGAGGACGGCTGTCAGGGTTCAGGCGGTCTATCACTGCGCAGCGGACGTGCGCCATTATTCTTCCGATGAAGCCTCCTTTATGGACAGCAACTTGAAAGGAACCAGGGAGGCCATAAATCTGGCCCTGAGAGCCGGGGCGGCGCTGCATCATATGTCCTCTGTAAGTATATCAGGAGAGTATCTGCCGGATGCTCCTGAAAGACAGGCAGAGTTTGGGGAAGCGGATTTTTATATAGGTCAGAATTATCTGGATAATATTTATGTGAAGAGTAAAATGCTGGCGGAGGCTCAGGTTTATAAGGCCATGGAGCAGGAAGGGCTGAGGGCTCAGGTGTACAGGCTGGGACGGCTGGTGAGCCGTAGCCAGGACGGGGTGTTCCAGAGAAATCCAGAGAATAATATGTACTATCTGTTTGTCAACGGCATTGCTGCCCTGGGAGCCCTTCCAAAGGAATTGGAGGCGCTTACCATGGATCTGACACCGGTGGATTTTGCAGCTAAAGCCGTGGTTTCCCTGAGAGGCTGCGGGAGGACAGTCCTGCATATCATGAATCCGGCTCCGGCTTCTATGGGAGAAATGCTCTTAAAGCTTCTGCCGGATATGCGGATCCTGGAGGCAGAAGAATTTGATCAGTACCTGCAGGAGGCCATGGCAAAGGAACGGGACAACACTGAGTATCCGCTTTTGTATAATTTTTTGAATAATTACCGCCGCCACCTGGTGAAAATCGAGCCGGTCTGCCGTCAGACCAGGGAGTGCCTGCAAAGGGCCGGCGTGGGAGAAGAGAGCCTGACGGAAGAAGCGCTGTTAAGAGGTGCGGCTGCTGTTTTGAAGGCAAATACCTCGCTGTAAGCGGGGATACAAAACCGGGAACCGGAGAAAAGGAGCATTCAGGCAATGATTTCTAATCTATTTGCAGTTGTTGCGGTTGTGGCTTTGATTTTTATAAGCATTTTTATGGTCTGGAGCTTGAAAACCCAGCATCTGAAGCTGCTGCACAAATTATATATGGCTCTGGCGATCTGTTACGCCGTATGGGTGCTGGCCCTCCTGATTATGAAATTTGTGGATGCCAATAACAGCTCTGTGCTGTTCTGCCTGGATGCGGTTACCAATTCCACAGGCCCTCTGATGCCGGCTTTGTATCTGTGCATCGCCTTGGCATTTCTGGGAGATTGGGAGAAGATGCCGGCCAGGGCATGGGGGCTGTTTGTGGTTCCCCTCCTGTCTTCCATTGTGGTATGGACGAATCCCCTGCACCATCTCCAGTACAGAGTGTTCTCTGTCATAAAGAGCGAGATTGTCTTTGGGCCGTATTCCCTGGTTTCAGGAGCGTACTGCTACATATGTATTTTGATTGCTATGTTTCTTATGATCCGGTATGCCCTTCAGAATAGAATCCGGATGTATGTTTTGCAGTGTATCGTTTTCGCCTTGGGAGGCGTTTGCCCTCTGATTGTGAGCGTGGCATCCACCTTTACTTCCAAGCTGCCCATTACAGCTACCCCTATGAGCTTTATGACTACGGTTATCCTGAATGGAATCGCCATATACTGTCTGCACATTTTTGACATTAAGCCCATGGCTACGCAGCTTGTTCTGGACTCGATCTCAGACGCATATCTGATCCTCAGTGACGGGGGGAGGATCGTAAGCTTTAACAGGCCCTTTTTTCAGATTTTTTCTCCTAAGTACAGAGTAAGAGAAGGCGCTTTTCTGAAGGATTTTATCTTAGAGGAAGATATGGGGCCTGGAATCAATAATAATTCCAACACTGCGATTTACGACCTCACATCGGCGGCGGAATCCTGCAGATCCAGCCTTTCCACTATCTTTTATGAGCAGTCTATTATCGTAAGAGAGAAAGATGCGGCGGTCAAAAGATATTTTATTACGGAAGTTTCTCCCGTTATCCTGAAAAGGCGTTATGCGGGCTGCATCGTTATTTTCAAGGACGTGACCCAGCTTAAGAACAGTATGCAGGAGCTGCAGGAGAGCCAGACCAGAATGATGGAACAGGAGAGACTTGCGTTTCTGGGACAGATGATCGGAGGACTGGCCCATAATCTGAAGACTCCTATTATGAGTATCTCCGGCTGTGCTTCCTCGGTGGAAGCCCTGGTAGAAGAGTGCAGGGAAAGCCTGGGGGATGAGGAGGTAACAGAGCAGGATTACAGGGAAATTTTGGGAGAGATGGAGGAATGGCTTAAAAAGATCCATGAATCTTCCAGTTATATGTCGGAAGTTATTACAGCCATCAAGGGCCAGGCCACCACGGTGGTGACAGGCGCTGAGGCTGAATTTACCATAGATGAATTGTTTAAGAGAGTAACTTTGCTGATGCGCCATGAGCTCTATACCAGTAAGAATACGCTGACTATAGAGTACGGGGGAGAGCGGGGAACCCTGATCCGGGGCGATATAAATGGATTAATTCAGGTCTTAGATAATTTTATATCCAACGCAACCTACGCCCAGTACGGAAAGGGAAAGATCGTGCTGGGAGTGACAAGGGAGCAGGAGTATTTGAAGATTTATGTGAAGGATAATGGGCCGGGAGTGAGCAGTCAGGTGAAAGGACGCCTGTTCCGGGAGATGGTAACTAGCAAAGGGATGAGAGGCACTGGCCTTGGGCTATATATATCCCAGGCCATTGTCCATGGAAATTTCGGCGGAAACCTTTGGTATGAGGATAACCCTGAAGGAGGGGCTATTTTTGGAATGTCTATACCGCTGGAGCGCGTTGCAACA